>JAITRL010000031.1 GCA_031288415.1 Deltaproteobacteria bacterium
CCAGGAAGTCCCTCTCGTCCTTCGTCTCGGCCATGCGACACCCCCTCGGAAAGGTCTCTGACCAAATGGATACCATCAAGGACAAGCCAAATCAAGAGTTTTTCCTCCGCTCCGGGGCCACGTTCGCCGCCGCCGGGCCCGGGGAGGGGCTGAGGAAGTTCCGCGGCACCGCATACGGGGGAGGCGTCATCACAGACCACCCCATGTGGGACAAGGTCATCTTCGACCTCTCCACGACCAGGGCCCCGGACAGGATGCCCGTCCTCCTGGAGCACGACACCGAGCGGATAGTCGGGTACACGGGCTCGGTGACGATAGGCGACAGGATAGAGGTGGACGGGTTCCTGGTGGACGGCGAGGCCGGGCGCAACGTCGCCGGGCTGGCCGGCCAGGGGTTCCCCTGGCAGATGTCGGTGCGGATAATGCCCGCCGCCGCCGTCCAGCTGGGCGACCGCGAGCGGACGTCGGTCAACGGGATCGAGGTGTCGGGCCCGGCGACCGTCTTCAAGGACAGCCTCATCAGGGAGGTCAGCTTCTGCGTCCTCGGCGCGGACCGGGACACGGGGGCCGTAGTTTTCAACATGAAGGACAAGGAGGCGAGGATGGACACTGCAAAGCCGACCGGCCAGGACCGCGACCTGGCGATACAGGCCCTCAACGACGAGAGGGACGGCCTGAAGGCCGAGATGGACGGCCTCAAGGACAGGCAGGCGGCGTTCGCCACAGAGAACGCCGTGCTCAAGGGCGAGAAGAAGTCCCTGGAGTTCGAGAACCGGTCGCTCCGGGAGTCCCTGGACGCGGCCCGGAAGGAGGCGGACGCCCTCAGGGCCAGGAACGAGACGCTCCTGAAGGCCGGCCGGGAGACCGTCCTGGCGGAGGAGTACCGGAGGCTGGGCATGGAGTTCTCCGCCTCCGACCCCAACGTCCAGGCGCTCCTCAAGGCGCCCGAGGAGGCCTTCGAGGCGGCCAGGGCCGCGCTGGCCAAGGTCAACGTCGCCGCCCCGCGCCCCGCGCCCCCGGCGGGGGCTTTCGTGAACATGTCCGGAGGCGCGGGGGAGGCGATCCCGGCCCCGGCGAAGACGCTCCCGCAGATGGCGGAGGAGAGGGAGAGGAAGGAGGCGAGCAAGAATGGCAACTGACAGCCTGACCAAGGGCCCCGTCCTGAGCGACCTGTTGAAGACGGAGCAGCCGCACTTCCTGGGGCGCGAGGCGGCCTCGGTGACGACCGCCGCGGCGCTCCCCATGGGCACGGTGCTGCAGGGCGGCCCCGCCGCCGCCGTCCAGTGGGACCTGACCGACCCCGAGGACATCTACGGGATCCTCCTGGTGACCGTCCCGGCGGGGGCCGCGGCCCTCAAGGTCCCCGTCCTGATAGCCGGCCCGGCGGCAGTCAACCCCAAGGCCCTCGTGTGGAAGGCGAGCGCCACCGCGGCCCAGGTGTCCGGGGCCCTGGAGCGGCTCAAGAGGAGCCACTTCGTGTTCACCCGCGAGCGGATGACCGACTCGCTCTACCCCGACCAGCTCGACTGACGACGAGGAGGTTTCCAAGATGCTGAACCCGTTCGACGCCCTGAACGCCGGCTTCTCGCTGGTGGAGATGACGGAGGCCATCAACAAGCTTCCGAACCGCCCCAACCGCATAAGCTCGCTGGGGCTATTCTCGGACTTCCCGATAACGTCCAACGTGGCGCTGATCGAGATCAAGCGCAACTCCCTGACGCTCCTCCCCACCCAGCCCTGGGGCACGGCCGGCGTGGGCTCCGGGCCGACCGACAGGGAGCTCAAGTCCCTCGTCGTGCCCCACACCCCCTGGGAGGACACCGTGATGGCCGCGGACGTCATCGGCGTCCGGCGCTTCGGCTCCGACAACGCGCTCGAGACCATCCAGGACAAGGTGCTGGAGAAGCTGCAGCAGGCCAAGGACGCCTTCGACGCCACGGACGAGTACCGGAAGGTCAAGGCGCTCCAGGGGACGGTGCTGGACGCCGACGGCGTGACCGAGCTCTTCAACAGCTACGCGTTCTTCGGCGGGGTCCGGAAGTCGTTCGACTTCAAGCTCGGGGACAGCTCGCAGAACGTGCCCGAGAACATAATAAAGCTCAAGCGCTACATGGAGAAGAACCTCATGGGGGAGTCCATGACTGGCATCCGCGTGTTCGTCGGGCCGGTGTTCTTCGACAAGCTCGTGAAGCACCCCTCGGTGAAGGAGATCTTCCTCAACTGGAACGGGGCGCTGGAGCGGCTCGGGGGCGACTTCCGGTCGGGCTTCCCCCTGGGGGGCGTGATCTTCGAGGAGTACAGCGGCACGGTGCCGAAGCCGGACGGCTCCGGCATGGTCCAGTTCGTGCCCGAGGACGGCGGCATGGCCATCCCGCTCGGGACGCGGAGCACCTTCAGGCGGTTCGTCGCCCCGGCGGACTACAACTCGACCGTGAACACGCTGGGCCAGCCCTACTACGCGTTCCAGAAGGAGACGTACGACGAGCGCGGGATAAGGCTGTTCGCGCAGTCGAACACGCTCCCGATCTGCTGCAGGCCGACCCTCCTGGCAGAGGTCAAGACCAGCAACTAGGGGGGCGCCATGGCTGCCTACGCGACGCGGATCGACATGGCCGAGCGGTACGGCGAGTCCGAGATGAAGGGGCTGGAGGCCGGGAAGATTGCGACCACGGTTGCCGCCGCCCTGGCGGACGCCTCGGCCGAGGCGGACTCCTACCTCGCCGCGCGCTACGTCCTGCCGCTCCCGGACGGCAAGGCCTACCCGTCCCTGAGATGGGCCGTGTGCGACATGGCGCGGTACAGGCTCTGGGAGGCCAAGCCCAAGGACGAGGAGGACACCGTCGCGGTCAGGTACAGGCGCGCGGTGTCCTGGCTGCAGGAGGTCGCCGCAGGGGACGCGGCCCTCCTGGACGCCGGCGGGGAGGAGCCTCCCGCGGCCGGCAGGGGGTGCTCCGCCGTCGTCCTCTCCGGAAGGCGCAAGGTCTTCACCAACCGGGTCCTGCGGGGGATGGACTATGGCCGGGATTGAGATCCAGCTCCACACCCAGGCCCCGCAGAGGCTGGCGGAGATCCGGAAGCAGCTGGCCCCGGACAGGATAGACCGCGCCCGGCGGGTGGTGGCGCAGGCGCTGAAGGAGCTCACCGTCGGGCGGTTCACGGCCCAGGCCGACCCGTGGGGCAACCCCTGGCCGCCCTCGCAGAGGGTGACGGGCAACCAGCGGAAGCTCGACGACTACGCCTCGGCGATGGCCGCCTGGCATCAGGCGGTCGCCAGGTGGCAGTCGGCGCCGAAGAAGGGCAGGGGGAAGAAGCCCAAGAGGCCCTCGAGGCCCAAGTACCGCTCCGCGGTCCTCCGGGAGGGCCGCGCCGGGCAGACCCTTCTTCTCACAGGGCGGCTCCGGGCGTCCTTCGAGGTCGTGAAGAAGGGTGACGAGACCGTCCTGACGGTGGCGGGGGGCGGCACGGCGACGTCGGCGGCGGGGGCGCACGGGTCCACCTCGGGCCTGGTGTACTTCCCGACCCACCAGTTCGGGAGGGACGGCATACCCGCCAGGCCCATGCTCCCGATACGCAACGGCGGGATAGACCTGCCAGACAGCTACAGGGCGGAGCTGGACGACGTCCTGGAGACGTGGATGCGGACGATTGTTCCCTGACGGCAACTACCTTTTCGCGGAGGGCCCCATCCTGGCCCGGCTCAGGGACGCCCTTGGCGCGGACGTCTGGGTGGACTGCATAGGCACCACCGACGCGCTGGCCTCGGGGACGCACAGGTTCCCCGGGGCGTACGTCCTCTACGCCGGGGACGTCGTCTCCGAAAAGGGCGCGGGCGGGGGCGCCGTCTCGCAGGCCGAGCAGCACTGGGTCGCCGCCGTCGGCGTGAAGTGCGCAGAGACCCAGGCCACGGGCGCCAAGGCCAGGGAGATCGCGGGCAAGCTGTTCCTCAAGGCGCTGGAGGCGCTCCAGGGCCTGGAGGTCGCGCCGGAGATGAGGCTCGCGAGGACGACCTGCTCGCTCCCGGTGATGTACGTGGGCGGCCACCTTTTCATGGCCGCCGAGTTCCGACTGACGGTCAACGTCGTAGGAGGGAAATAGATGGCAGAGAAGAGGATCTACTACAGGGGCCAGGGCAAGGTGTTCGCCTACACGCGCAAGCTCGACAACGGGGTGTACCGGCCCGACGCGGGGATCTGGCTGGGCAACGCGCCGGACTTCTCCCTCACCCTGAACGTGACGAAGGTGGAGCACCGGGAGTCCTACAGCGGGCAGAACCTGGTGGACATGAGCTACATCACGGAGAAGACGGCGTCCCTGTCGGCCACGCTGGAGGAGTTCTCCCCGTTCAACCTGCAGCTGTGCCTCAACGGCACGACCAAGGCGGTGGCCTCCGCCACCGGGAAGTCAGTGATCTACACCGACCTCAAGGCCGGGACGACCTACCTTCTGGGCGGGGACATCAACGTCAAGACCGTCGTGCTCACGGACTCCGCCTCGACCCCCCTGGTGCTGGACACCGACTACACGCTGGACGAGGCCCGCGGCTCGTTCACGATGCTCGTGGGCCAGACGGGCGGCGGCTCGGCGTCATACGACACCGACGGCTACGAGCTCACCTCCATGTTCACCAAGGAGGACGAGGAGTGGTGGGTCCGCTTCGAGGGCAAGAACATGCTCGACAACGCGGCCCCGACGGTGCTGGACTTCTACCGGGTGAAGTTCGACCCGGCGCAGAACCTGGGGCTCATCTCGGCGGAGATAGCCCAGTTCCAGCTGGCCGCGTCCCCCCTGGCCGACGACACCCAGCCCGCGAACGGCGACCTGGGCCAGTTCGGCTCCATCAAGATCGTGAGGAACTCATGACCGAGAGCATGCTGACCCCCCCGGCGACCCGCCCGGTCAGGATCGGGGGAGAGACGTTCCGGGTGGGCGAGATCCGCCCGTGCGACGTCCCCCCCCTGACGGAGTTCCTGCAGGAGATGGACATGTGGGCCCTGAAGACGCGGCTCGCGCCCGGCTCGGGCCCCCTGGACGTCGCGGGCGTCCTGGGGCTCCTGAAGACGCGCCCCGCGGCGACGTGCCGCCTCATGGCCGCCCTGCTCGACCCCGACCCCCTCGGCCCCGGGAGCGAGGCCTGGCGCGAGGAGGCCGCCAGGAGCTACATGTGCCTCCCCGCGAGCCAGATCACCGAGGCGCTGGGCGCCTGGGCGGAGCTCAACGCCTCTTTTTTCGCCAGGGCGATGGCCCCGCTGATAACGGCGGCCGTCGCCGTCCTGGCGAAGGCGCAGATGCTGATAGACGCGGAGACGGAGGCGCTGAGATCGTCCTCTGGTGGGAACGCGTGACCGCGGAGGCCGTCTCCTGGGGCATGGGCCGCCTGGAGGCGGCGCGGACGCCCGTGCGGGTACTGGCCCGGATGCGGGATCTCCGCAGGGCGATAGACGCCGAGGACAGGCTCGGCAGGCTGGCCGACCTGGGCTCGCTCTTCGGGAGCCAGGAGGGCAGGCGGCACGCGGCGTCCCTGGCGGCCCGGGCCGCGGGCAGGGACGCGCCCGCGCGCTCGGGGAAGCTCATGCGGGACGAGGGGGGCAGGACGGTGGAGGGCGGGCCTTACGTGCCCGGCCTCTCCTACGTTGTGGAGTGATGCCATGGCCGGCGACTTCGACATCAAGATAAACATCAGGACGATCCTGGACGGCCAGGACGGGCTGGAGACCGTCATCGAGAGGCTGAGGGCCCTGCAGGACCTCCTGCGTCAGGCCCAGGCCGAGGCGGCGTCCGGCGGGGGGATCACCCCGGAGACGGCGGAGGCCCTGTCGCGCTCGCTCTCCGAGCTCACCCGGGCCGAGGTGTCCAGGGCGCAGGAGGCGGGCGAGCGCGTCCAGGAGATAGCGAGGGACACCGAGGCCCGCCTGACCGAGATCCGGCAGGAGGGCGTCGAGGAGCGGGCCGACGCCGAGGAGGGCGCCGCGGCGGAGGAGGCCCTGGAGGGGCTGGTCGAGGCCAGGGAGGAGGCCGAGGCCGGGATGACCGAGGCCGCGCAGGAGGGGGCCGAGGAGCGCGAGGGTGTGGCCCAGGAGGAGGCCGCGGCGACCGCCGACATTCACATCGGCGCCCTGGACGATCTGGACGCGGCCCTGAAGCGGACGGCCGAGGACGGGCGGATAGCCTTCCTGAACCTGGGCGAGGTGCTGAGCCCCCTGAAGACGGCCATCGCGGGGATCGTCAGCTCGCTCGCGGCCTACGCCTCGTTCCAGGGGGTGAAGGGCCTGGCGACGGGCATCATCCGCACCGGGGCCGAGTTCGAGCAGATGATGCTGAAGATCAAGGCCGCGACCGCCGCCACGGACGAGGAGTTCCAGAGGCTCACCGACACGGCGTCCAGACTGGGCTCGGAGACGGAGTTCTCCACCGTCCAGGCCGGGCAGGCCCTCCTGGCGCTCTCGCTGGCCGGCATGGACGCCGACACGGCCATCAAGGCCCTGCCCGGGACGATGAACCTGGCGACCGCCGGGACGATCGACCTGGGCACCGCCGCAGACATCACGGCCAACATCCTGTCCGGGATGGGGATGCGCGTGGAGGAGCTCGGGCGCGTCAACGACGTGATGGTGCACACGTTCACGTCCTCCAACACGTCCCTCCAGGAGCTCGGCGAGGCGTTCAGGAACGTCTCGGCGGTGGCGGCCCCGCTCGGCTACGACATCGAGACCGTGTCGGTGCTTCTGGGGAACCTCGCGAACGCCGGCATAAGCGGGGCGATGGCGGGCACGCAGCTCAGGAGCGCACTGTCCGACGCGGGCAAGGCCTTCGAGGCGTTCGGGGAGTCGGCCAGGAACGCGGACGGCTCGGCCCGCGACTTCGTGGAGGCCCTGGAACTCCTTGTGAGAAAGGAGGCCTCGCCGGAGAAGATAACGGAGATCTTCGGGGAGGTCGGCTCGCGGGCCGTCCTCACTCTCACAAGCGCGATGAAGAAGGACGCGGGGAAGCTCCGGAAGCAGATAGACGACCTGCTTGGCGGGGCCGCCAAGGGGGCCGCCGACAGGGCGGCTGAGACGGTCCGCGGCGGCTTCCTGGTCGTCATGGACGAGCTCGGCGGGGCGCTGGAGTCGATAGGGCTCGCGGCCTTCAAGAGCAACAACGAGGCGCTGAAGGAGGCCGTGAGGGATCTCACGGTGAGCATAGGGGAATCCGCGCCGGAACTGAAGAAGTTCGCGGACGCCCTGCTCCAGGGGGCCGCGGCCGCCTTCAAGATCATCGCCGCGCTGGCCGGCCTGGTCAAATGGTTCGAGACCAGCTCCGCAGGGGTCTTCGCGATGACCGCGGCGGTGACCGTGTTCGCGACGGCGGCAGGCGTCGGCCTGGTCAGGGCGGTCTTGGGGATGATCCTGACCTTCGGGCGGTCGCTCGCGATCTCCGCCGACCTCACGGCGCAGATCAGGGCGGGCGCGGTGAGCGCGGCGCAGGCGGAGGTCGCTCAGAAGCGGCTCGACCTGGCCTACAGGGCCGGGATGGTGAGCAAGAGCGCCTACGCGCAGATGTCGCGCCAGCTGACGGCCGTCCAGGCGCGGGAGAACATAGTCACGGCCCAGGGGACGGTGGCGCTGACGGCCACGGGCGCGGCGGCGGTCACGGCCTCGCGGGGGATGATGATCCTGCGTGGGGCCTTCGCCATGATAGGCGGGCCGATAGGCCTGGTCGTCCTCGCAGTCGCAGGGGCCTATGCCCTCTTCCAGTCGTGGCGGAACTCCATCGAGGAGGCCCGCAAGGCCATCCTGGAGAAGAACGAGGCGCTGACCGAGTCCTCGAAGAAGCTGCGGGACTACTACAAACAGCTTCAGGAGCTGAACGAGAGCGAGGAGAACTGGGCGGAGAAGGCCAAGAGGCGGGCCGAGTTGCTCAAGAACATGGCCCCCGAGCTTTCCCCTGAGCTGCAGGCGAGAGGGTCCGCCGTCACGGACGACGAGATCCAGGGGTATCTGCGCGAGCTGGCGACGGCGGGGCTCAGAAGCTCGTTCGAGACCGCCGAGGTGCTGACAAAGCCGCTTAAGGATCTGCAGGAGGAGATCGACAAGACGAAAGCCCGGTACGCCGCCCTGACAGAGGCCAGCGGACAGGGGTTCGGGAAGGGCACCCCGCTCGGGTTGGTTTCGACGCTCGGAGGGTGGGGGGTGGAGTTGAAAGGCGGTGAGGGCCTTCTTGAAAGCCAGCGCAAGCAGGAGGAGGCCCAGGTCAGGCTGGCCGAGGAGACGAAAAAGAAGCTGGGAGACATATACTCCCAACAGCGGGACATGTTCGCCGATTACGTCCAGGCCGGGGTGATGAAGACGGAGGACGCCGAGAGGATGCTCACCGTCATCGCCCGGAGGCTGAAGGCGGTAGCCGCCGAGGCGGGGCTGGACATCAGGGAGATCGTCGAGCTCGCGATCCAGGAGCGGGCCGTCCTGGCCGAACTGGAGGCCAGGAGCAGAGGGGGGCAGACCGAGGCGGAGCGGATGGCGAAGGCGGCCCAGGACAGGGCGAAGCTGATAGCCGAAGCCCTTCACGGCACCCTTGAGCCTGCGCTGGCCTCCACGATTGAGGCAGCGCGCGAGCTGTACGGCACGGACTTCATCGACACGGCCAAGCTGATACGGGAGACGCGGGCCGCCAACGAGCAGATGAGGCTGGACGTCGAAGAGGACATAAAGAGGATCCAGGAGCGGATGACGAAGCTGAGGGAGGCGTTGCAGCTGGATCCCCAGTTCTTCGCCCCCGGCGAGCTGGACAGGATACGGGCGGAGCTCGAGTCGCACAACGCTACGCTCCTGCGGATGAACGAGAGCCTCGTCGCCGCCCAGGCGGACAACTGGGGGGAGATGCACGCGAAGCTGGCGGACATGCGTTCCCAGCAGGTGAAAGGCACCAAGGCGACAGAGGCGGAGATGGCGGCCGCGTGGCGCAAGGGGGTGCAGGAGTACATCGAGCTTGAGAAGAAACGCGTCCAGGCGACGGCGATGGCGAACATGCAGGCGAGGCAGTCCACGATAGACGCCTGCGAGGCGATGATAGCGGCGTTCAAGAGGTTGAACTTCGCAGCCACGGAGGCGGGCCGGGCCATCCTGGCGGCCCTGAACCAGCAGATGGTGGATGTCGCGAAGTCCATGGAGAAGGCCGAGGCCAGGATGAACGACTCCCTGGCGAACCTGACGAGTCTGGGGGAGAGCGTCACGTCGGCAGGGCGCCAGTCCGGGGCGGATTCGGGTTCCGGAGGCGGAGGGGGCGGCGGAGGCGGCGGCGGAGGCGGAGAATCTTCCGAGCCGGAGGAGGATCCGGCGGATCTGGCCATAGCTCAGGCCGAGGTCGCGCGGGACGCCGCCGAGATGGCCAAAGAGGACATCATCGAGGCCTACCGGAGCGGGACAGCCACCGCGCAGGAGTTCGTCTCACAGCTGCTGGACGCCAACAAGAGGTACCACGAGGCGTCCGCGCAGGCGGCCATCGAGGCGGCGAAGAAGGGGGCCGACGGGACGGCGGCGGAGCAGCTGAGGGCGCAGTCCGAGATGCAGAAGGCCATGCGCGAGCAGGCCGCGGCGTCAAGGAAGGCGTTCGAGGACACGTTCTCAGGGCTCGAGGAGCAGTACCAGGAGATCGTATCCAGGATAAACTCCCGCGTCGACGCCATCCAGGTGAAGGTCGAGATGGGCTTCTTGAGCGATCAGCAGGGGCGGGACGCCACCAGGGCGATCCTGGACGAGGAGCTTCCATCCCTTGATGCCCTTCGCGAGTCCATGGGCCAGCTCTCCGAGGCGGCGGCCCAGGCGGGCCTCAACATGGACTTCGCCACGCGCCTCGAGGCCGCACAGGTCGAGGCCATGCGCCTCAAGCAGCCCCTCATGGAGATAGCCAACAGCATCAACGGGGTCATCCGGTCGAGCATCACGGGGATGATGGACGACATCGCCGCGGGGAGCGTCACCCTTGGCGAGGCCCTGAGGCAGTTCCTGTACAGCATCGCGCAGGGGCTGGCGCAGATAGCGACCCAGCAGATAGCGTCGTCCCTCATGAGCGCCCTGGGCGGCGCCGGCGGCGGGGTCGGCGGGATCCTGGCGGGGATCCTCGGCGCGGCGGAGGGCGGGCTCGTGCGCGGGCCGGGCACGTCCACCAGCGACTCCATCCTGGCCAGGCTGTCCGACGGCGAGTACGTGATAAAAGCCAGCGCCGTCCGCTTCTGGGGGCAGGACTTCCTGGGGGCGATCAACCGCATCCGGAACGTCAACTGGGACGCTTTCCTGCCGCCGGGCTACGCAGACGGCGGCCAGGTGGGGACGGCCCTGGGGTCCGCGGCCGAGGGCGCGAGGATCCTCTCGGAGTTCGTCGGCTCCCGGAGCGAGGGCGTCAAGGTGGACGTCGGCGTCAGGGCCGAGGTCGACAAGGAGAGGCTTGTGAAGATCGTGGTCGGGCATCCCGAGTTCTCGAGGAGCGTGCAGAAGTCCAACGTCAGGGAGCGCAAGACCCTGGTCTCCGTGCTGGGCTCCTGACATGGCGACGGTCAGCGGCATCGCGGCGGGCGGCGCGGACGACCTCTGGGGGATCCTCCTGGCGTTCCTGGGGGCCAACGGGTGGCACACGCTGGACACGGGAAGCTCCGTCTCCGGCAACGTCTCCGTCCAGGGCGTCCAGCTGAGGGGCGAGGACGTCTCCGGGACGGGGAGCATCTACGTCCACCTGGTCTACTGGAAGAACGTCATGACGGACGTGTACTCCCTCCAGATGGAGGGCTCCGCCGGATGGAACCCGGAGGCGGACGTCCTGCAGTTCGGGCAGAACCCGCAGAACAGCTACCGCGACCTGGGCACGTCGACCTCCGTGATAGTCCGGACGCCGCTCCACGGCGCCCCGATCCAGTACTGGATAACCGCCTCGCCCAGGCGGTTCATGGGCGCGTTCCGGCACAACGACCGCTGGGGCTCCCTGTACTGCGGCTTCGTCATGCCGTACGGCATGCCCAGCCAGTGGGCCTACCCCCTCTGGATAGCCGGCAACAACATCGCCACGGACGACTACAAGGAGGCGCTGAACGGGTGCCCCTGGGGGGCGTCGGCGGTGGTCTCCGGCATGCTCTACTGCCCGTCGGGCAGGTGGCAGGCCACGCCGAACTACCAGTCCCCCCCGGGCGGGCGCGGGTTCGGCGTCCAGATGTGGCCCTACCTCATGCAGCCGGGGCAGACGTACATCAGGAACTACGTCCCCCTGGAGGACAGGAACGGCGTCAGGACCTACCCGGTGACCAACATGCTCTTCTGGTGCGCCAACGCGAACGAGTACGGCCTCTTCGGGGAGCCGGACGGCCTGTGCCACGTGACCTCCTGGGGGGCCGCCGGGGGGGATCTTCTCACAAAGGCCGGGAGGACCTACCTCCTGATCCAGCGGGAGATGTCCGCCGCGAACGACACCTCCGCCGCGATGCTCCTGGAGTAGCCCATGCACCTCCACACCGTCCCCGCCGACATGGCCGTCCTGCGCAACGACCTGTACAACTTCTGCGTCTCCGCGGGGTTCACCGGCGTCGCCATGGACACGGTGACCCTGACCTGCGGGGTCCTGACCGGCGGGGACATCAGGTCGCTCTGGCCCGCCGGGAGCGGCTTCTTCCTGATGCCGTTCGACGTGGACGCCAGCGGCTACTACGCGAACTCCGGGAAGGCCTTCACGGCCTGGCGGGCCGTGGTGAAGGACCCGGCGGGGAGCTGCTACATCCACCTGCTCTTCTACTCCCACGGGACGAGCGTGCCGAGGCGCGGCGTCTCGGGGATCCCCGTCTTCTACGTGGACTGCTACATCTCCACGGGATGGGACGGCTCGGCGGACGCGTCGCCCGGGATATGCAAGGCCTGCACCTGGCGGAACGTCCCGGAGTCATTCTACGGCGTGGACTTCTACGCCGGGCAGACGTCGGAGGGCCGCCGCTGGGTCCACGTGGCCCTGGAGGAGTCGCCGCTGGTCTACAACCACATGGGGTTCGGCTCGATAGAGAAGACGGTCGACTTCACGGGGGGGGACTTCATATCGCCCAACGGGCACATGTTCATCATGCAGAGGCACATCCAGCACGGGGCGTACGCCTCGTTCACGACCGGGCCCTACAACTCCGGCACGGTAGGCTACCTCCAGCCCGTCATGTACGCCCCCGACCTGGACGCCCCGGGCAAGCTGAGGCCCGGCAACCTCTACCGGACGATCGCCGGCTACTTCTACGACCAGCAGCTGGAGCGGCCGGAGCTGGACATCGGGAGCACGTCCATGAGGTGCACCTACAGCTCGGCGACGCCCGACGCCTACGACGGGGGCGGAGGCGACCTGTCCGTGCAGACCTTCCCGCTCCCCAACCCCTGGAGCGGGACGGCGCCGTTCCTGCCGATATTCGTCTACGCGTCCAACGCCCTGGACATGAAGTGCAAGGGGGCCGCCGGGTACTTCAGCGGCGTCCGCTCGGTCAACGTCAAGAACTTCAACCCCGGCGACGAGATAACCCTGGGCCCGGACGTGTGGGCCACCTACCCGGTCTGCGCCAAGCCGGGCGTCGTGCCTTCCGGCCACGACAGCGGCTACCAGGGGTACGCGGTGCTCAAGAATGGCTAGCCACGGCATGACGGAGATGCCGGGGGGCCTCTCGGCGATGGAGGCGGCGCGCCTGGCGATGACGCCCGGCTCCGCCGTGGGGGTCTTCGCGCCCGATCCCCAGCCGCCGCTCACGGGCATGCCCGTCAACCGGCCCCGGACGCCGCAGGCGTTCCCGGGATCCGTCGCGCACCCCTGCGGGCCCGGAAGGACGTTCGCCGACGACTTCTACTGGCGCATGCACGTCTTCCCGCAGATCCTCGACGCCGGGAACCTCACGGAGAAGGCCGTGTTCGACGTGGAGGTCTTCAACGCCTGGATGGAGCACGTGACCCTGCAGTCGGTCACGCAGGTCTCCGGGGACGGCATGGACCTCGCGGGCTTCTCCCCGCCCCAGCTGGTGCGGGCCACCCTGTCCGCGACGGGGACTCTGACGGTGTCGATGGACGGGCCGCCGGACATAGACGGCTCGTTCTCGTTCTCCTTCTCCACGGGCGAGGTCTCGGCGATACGGGTCGTGGGGAACCGCATCGTCACCTTCGCGCTCCCCCCCGACTGGAGCCGGAAGGTGACGGAGCGGCTGTCGTTCCTGACGGACGTCATGGAGTCCCGGGACGGCACCGAGCAGAGGCTGTCGATGCGGGCGCGGCCCAGGTGGAGCATGGAGTACACCGTCCTCGAGGGCGGGACGCGGGTGAACCTCCTGGACTCGCTGGTCGCGGGCTGGGGCTCGCGGGCGTTCCTGGTGCCCGTCTGGTGGATGAAGAGCGCGCTGACGGCCCCGGCGACCGCGGGCGAGACGGAGATCAGGTGCCCGACGGCGGGCAGGGGCTTCGCGGCGGGGGCCCAGGCGGTGCTCTGGCGCGACCCCTTGACGTGCGAGGCCGTCCCGGTGGCTTCCGTGGCCCCGGACTCCGTGACCCTGGCCCGGCCCGTCGGCCGCGACTACCCGGAGGCCTACCTCATCCCCGCCAGGATGTGCCGGCTGGACGCCTCGACGTCGCAGGGGGCCCTGGCGTCCTCGCTCGTGGAGGCCAAGGTGAGGTTCGAGGCGGAGGACCCGGACGGCACGGCCCCGGCCCAGGCGGGCGACGTCCTGGAAGGCAAGGACGTGTTCCCGTTCCGCCACGACTGGACGGCGGCCAAGCAGAGGACGACCGCATGGCAGTACTTCACCTGGGACTCCGGCCAGGGCCTCCCGCTGAGGGAGCCCAGGCGCCGCGCCCCGGCGGACGTCATGGAGGTCAGGGACGCGCTCCTCCCCACGCGGGAGGAGGCCGAGGGGCTCAAGGCCTGGGCCGTCCGGCAGATGGGCCGCGGCAGGAGCTTCTGGGCCCTGGTGGAGGAGGACCAGCTGGTGCCGTCGCGCGGGGTGGAGCTCGGCGGCCTCTCGCTTCACGTGAGGAACGGGGCCTACGGGCTCCTGGCGTCCGCCTCGGAGTCCCGGAACAGGCTGTTCCTGCGGGCCGCGGACGGGCGGAGGCACGTGTTCCGCGTAGGGTCGCACCAGGAGCTTTCCGGGGGCGAGCACGTGCTCCACGTCGACCCGCCCTGGCCGTGGAGCGTGCCGCTCGACAGGATATCCAGGATAGGGTTCGTCGTCCTGGCCAGGTTCGACCACGACGACTTCGAGCTCGAGAGGCGGCAGGACGTCTACGCCAGGGCCTCCCTGACGCTGAGGGGGGTGCTGAATTGAGCCAGTACGACGTCGCGGACAGGGCGCTCGAGGGCGGGGCCCCCGCCGAGCTCTTCCAGTTCACGGGCGGGGTCACCGCGTACTACGCCACGGGCCAGCGCAAGGTGAACTGGAACGGGGTCGACTACGCCCCCGACTGGCTGCTCCACGGCGCACTGGAGCAGTCGGAGGAGCTCAACAAGCAGGGCCTGGAGATATCCGTCCGGTCGGCCTGCCCGGTGGCGCAGCTGTACGTCCAGGACATCCCGGCGCGGACAGTCAACGTGAGGGTGTACCGGTACCTCGAGGGCGTGGAGGACTACCGCCTGGTGTGGGCGGGGCGGGTCACCAAGCCCGTGTTCTCCTCGCAGGAGGACGTGTGCGTCCTCCACTGCGAGCCCGTCTTCACGATGCTGAAGAGGCCGGGGCTCAGGCGGAACTACCAGATCCTGTGCCCGTACTCGCTTTACGACGGGCGGTGCGGCATGGCCATGGCCGCCTACACTCAGAGGGCCGCGGTGACCGCCGTCGACGGCGGCAGGATAACCCTGGCCGCGTCGCGGCCCGACGGCTACTTCGCGGGCGGGATCCTCCGCTTCGGCGCCAGGCACCGCCTGATAATCTCGCACGCGGGCCAGCAGGTGACGGTCGCGGGGGGCGTCCCCGGGCTGGCCGCCGGCTCGGAGGCGGACGTCTCCGCGGGGTGCGACAAGACCCTGGCCACCTGCAGGGACCGCTTCGGCAACAACCTGAACTTCGGGGGGTTCCCGTACATCCCCCTGAAGAACCCCTTCACGGGGGACTCAGTGGGGGCATGATCATGTGGATGTGGATAGTCCTTTACGTGGCGATGACGCTGGTGTCGTCGCTCCTCCGCCCGAAGCCGACGATCCAGAACGCGAAGCCCGGCACGATAGGCGACAAGGACATGCCTATAGCCTCGCAGTCGACGCCCATCCCGGTCGTGTTCGGCACCGTGTGGATAACCCAGCCGAACGTGGTATGGTGGGGCAACCTGCGCGTGACGGCCATACGGCGCTCCTCGGGCGGCAAGAAGTGACGCCGGAGGTCACCGCGGACGTGGGGTACGAGCCCGACTGGGACGTCGTCATCCTGCCGTCCGACACGATGCTCGCGGGGTACTGCAACAAGGGGGCCCGCGCCTGGTTCGCCGGGCGGGGAGTCGACTGGGCCAGGTTCGTCTCGGAAGGGGTGCCGCTCCGCGAGCTCGGCGCCTTCGACGAGCACGTGCGCCCGGCATACGAGAGGGCCCTGGGAAGGCTGGGGAGGGCGTAGATGGGCGGCGGCGGCAAGGGGAGCCAGGAATACACCGTAGGGTACCGGTACTACGCCGACGTCCACATGGTGCTCTGCCACGGCCCGATCTGGGCGGTGACGCGGATAGTCGTGGGCGACAAGGACGCGTTCCCCTCGCAGACGGTCACCGGCGCCGTCGGGGACGGCGAGCTAGCCCTGCAGGGGGCGGAGCATTACGCGCTGTTCGGGGGCGAGGACGGCGAGGGCGGCGTCTTCGGGAAGCTCGACGTCATGTCGGGCCTGCCCGGCCAGGCGCAGAACAAGCACCTGGCCAGGCCCGTCGAGCAGGGCGGCCTGGGCGAGGACGTCCCGGCGTTCCGGGGCGTCGCGGGCGTCGTGCTCAAGGACTTCATGATCTGCGCGGTCAACCCCTACCCGAAGCCGTGGCGGTTCGTCGTCAGGCGCTCCCCGACCCCGATATTCGGCTCGGGCCTGGGCGACACGTTCGCCAACCCGGCGAACATCATCGCGGAATGCCTGACGAACGAGGAATGGGGCCTGGGCGTGCCGATGGAGGACCTGGACACCATCAACTTCAACTCCGTCGCGGGCGTCCTGGCCGTGGAGGGGTTCGGCCTGTGCGCCAGGTGGGACCAGACCTGCAGCGTCGAGGACTTCATCGGGCAGATCTGCCAGATAATCGACGGCCAGCTGGGGATGCACCCCACCAGCGGCAAGTACACCCTGAAGCTCATCCGGCAGGACTACGACGTGAGGTTCCTGCCCGTGCTCGACCCGTCCAACATACTGACGCTGAGCGACTTCTCCCGGCCCGACCCGGCGGAGCTAATAAACGAGGTCGTGGTCGTCTTCGAGAACTACCAGACGGGCGTCCAGCAGTCGGTGACGGAGAAGGACACGGCGGCCCTGGCCATCAACCCGGCGGTGAACTCCGTCCAGCTGGACTACCAGCCGGTGCCGACGCAGAGCCTGGCCAGGAGGATAGCCCTCCGGGAGCTTGCCCAGTACACGAGCGGGCTGGCCAGGTGCACCCTGGAATGCAACAGGGAGGCGGCAGGGCTCATGATGGGCGACTGCCTCGTGCTGACCTGGCCGCCCCTGGGCATAGACAGGATGATCATGCGGGTGACCAGCGCCGTCCAGGGCAGGACGGACGACTGGCGCGTGCGGCTGGACTGCGTCCAGGACGTCTACGGGCTCCCGGACGCCCTGTTCTCGGAGGCGGAGACGGGGTGGAAGCCCCCGGACTACACCCCGAAGGCCCTGTCCCTGTACAGGTCATACGAGCTCCCGTACCACCTGGTTGCGCTCTTCGTGACCGGGGACAACGCCAGCTCCTGGTCAGACCAGCCGGAGGGGTTCGGCTACGCGGCGGCCGTGGCGGCCAAGCCGTCCGGCCTCACGGCGGGCTTCAAGGTCAGCGCGGACGGCGAGATCGTCCGGAGCCTGGACTTCACGGATCACGCCCTGCTGGCCGAGGCCGTCGACGACGTCGCGCAGTCGATGACGGTCTCCGGCGGGTCCGTCGAGGGGATCTCCGCCGGGGAGCCGTTCCTGCTTGACGATGAATGGATGACGGTATACAGTTACGACAGCTCCACGGGCGCGCTCATGGCGGGCAGGGGATGCCTGGACACCGTGCCGGCGCCGCACGCGGCGGGCGCCGTCGCCTGGTTCCCCGGCACGTACAACAACGCCGTCCGCAAGACCTACGTCCACGGCCAGAACGCCCAGATCAGCCTGATACCGTTCTCCGTCAACGGCGCCCAGGCGTCCTCCGCCTACGCCCCCGTGGCGATGTCCAACCGCGCGTCGCGCCCCGTGGCCCCGGCCAACGTGAGGGTCAACGGAGTGTACAGGCCGAAGTCCCTCGCGCCCTGGGCCACCGTCCTCGACTGGTCGCGCAGGGACCGGAAGTATACCGGGGGACTGGTCCCGAACGGAGCAGGCGACTACGTCCCGGAGGCGGGCACCGAGGCGCGGGCGGCCGTCGAGGAGCGGCTGTTCCCGGGCTCCGCGTGGACGCCCGGCTCGACGAGCGCGGGCCTGACGGGGACCAGCCTCCCCCTGGCGGGGCTTTACACGGCCTGCGCCTACGCGCTCAGGTTCTCCCTGTCGTCCAGGCTCGGCCCGCTCGACAGCCTGCAGACGAACGTCGTGGAGACCGTCCACTCCCCCTGGATCCCCGAGGCGCTGAGCATGACGCTGACGGCGCCGCCCGCCTCGCCGTCCAGGGGCGACTGGTACATAGTTCCCTCCGGGGCGTCCGGGGCCTGGGCCGGGCAGGCGGGCAGGCTGGCGGCGTACACGACGTCCTGGCAGTTTCACAGCCCCGCCGCGGGCCAGAGGGCCGACGTGGCGGGGGACGTCCGCGAGTGGGACGGCTCGCAGTGGCAGGAGGTCTAGGATGGCCGGAATACTCGCGCGGTCCGTGCTCACGGCGCCCTTCGACGTCTCCGTGGAGTACCCGGCGGGCAACGCCCGCGACAACCAGCCCGGGGCGGCCAGGGTGTCCCTGGCGGGGTCCTGGACGGGGACGGTGACGCTCCTGACGTCCCTCGGGGACGGCGACTGGACGGTGGTGAAGGCCTACTCCAAAGGCCCGGAGGACGACGTGGCCGTGATAGGCTCCCGGCGCGAGCTCTTCAGGTTCGAGGCCGAGTCCGACTTCGCGGGCGTCGCGAAGGTCATCGTCGCGCAGGGCGAGGTGCTGCCATGAGCATCCTCACGTCCGGCATACTCGCGGGGGGCGGCTCCGGCTCCGGCGGCGGGGCGGGCGTGCCCGAGGCCCCTTCGGACGGCAGGCTGTACGGGCGGAGGAACGCCGCCTGGTCGCCGGCGGAGGCGGCCGGGTACCGGCACGTCCAGGCCGCGGCTTCCGACGCCTGGAACGTCCAGCACAACCTCGGCTCCAGCCCGGTCGCGGTCTGGGTCTTCGACGCCGCCGGGGCGCAGGTCTTCGGGGACCCCGATCACGTCTCCGCGACGCTGAACCAGATCACGATCCGCTTCTCCGTGCCGATGTCGGGCACGGCCTACGTCCGCACGCTCCCATAGGAGGGCCGAAAAGATGGCATTGGTGAAATTCAACACGAACATAGAGCTGGCGGCCGCGCCGAACGCGCTGAACCACGCGGCCCGCCTGGGCGACGTCTACGACGTGGTGGCGTCCAGGGTGCTAAAGCCCGCCCTGGCCGCGACCACGGGCGACCTCGCGGGCACGTACGCCTCCGCCGCCAAGACGCTTACCGCCGGCGCCGACGGCCCCCTGACCGTCGACGGGGTCTCCCCGGCCGCCGGCGACAGGGTGCTCCTCGTAGCCCAGGTGGACGCGACGCAGAACGGCGTCTACGAGGCGACCGATCCGGGGGGGGCTTCCGCCCCGTGGATCCTCGCGAGGGCGCCCGACTTCGACGCCACGTCCAAGATCTTCACGGGCGTCAAGATCCACGTCATGAAGGGCGCCAGCTACGCCGAGGCCACCTTCGTGCTGACCACGGACGAGCCCGTGCTGGACACGACGTCCCTCACGTTCGTCCTGGACACCGGGAAGATCGAGGCGGTGCTGCAGAAGTCCTTCGCCATCGCCGGGAACGGCACGCAGACGGACTTCCCCTTCACCCACGGGTGGAACACGCGGGCCGTGACCGTGGACGTCTACGACTCCGACCCCGGCGGGGACTTCGGCACCGTGTTCACCGAGGTGAACCGGTCGAGCCTGAACGCGATCACGGTAAAGTTCGCCGTCGCCCCCTCGGCGGGGGAGACGTTCGCCGTGATAGTCCGGGCGCTGGCGAACGCGTAAGGGCGGGGAGGCCGAAGGATGAGCGTGAGGGCCGGATCGCAGATAAGGCTCCCGGCGAGGCCGGGCTCGGCGGAAGAGGCGGCGAGGCTGGGCGACGTCGTGCCCGCCGTGATGACCGCGGCCGACATGGCCGCGTACGAGGACCCCCCCGGGAGCGGGCTGTACCCAGAGCTCGCGTCCCGGAGGGTCGTCCTTGTCGACCAGGACAGCGGCGAGTTCGGCCTCATGTTCGCCATGCCCGACTACGCCAACATGGAGACGGTCAACCGCATCCCGGCGAACAACGGATCCTGGGCCGCCGACAGGACGGGGTTCGTCAGCGTCATCATGTCCCTCAACAACCTGAACGCGGACCCGGCGGGATGGATCCTCGCCTACGTGGTCGTGAACGGGAAGGACGTCACTTTCTCGCAGATGAAGCGCGAGGACGGGTCCTCGCTGAGGTTCATGCCGTCGCCGATCCCCGTGTCGAAGGGGGACGTCGTCTCCCTCCACGCCAACGTCGACACGAACGGCATCGCCGTGCTGGACGCCGAGACGGTCATGTGCCGCTTCATCCCGCCGCGGCTCGTGTCCGAAAGGGTCCCGGCGGTCGCGGGGGAGTTCCTGAACTACGTGTCCGGGCCCGACTTCACGCGGCAGGCGGACACGGGGATCGACGCCCTCGGCAAGTCCTGGACGGCGATCGACAACGGCTTCGTGAGGGCGATGGTGGTCAACTCCTCCGTCTCCGGGACGTCCTGGATCCTGATAAACGGGACGGCGGTCGGCTCGACGGGGATGACCACCGGGGCCTTCTGCGACCTCTACCCGGTGATGAAGGGCGACGTCGTCTCCGTCGAGGCCGACGGCTCGACCGCCTCCCTGGTGCAGTGCACGTTCTACTACCCCCGGTTCGCCAGGAGCCCCGACTCCGGCGACAAGGAGCTCCTGTTCCCCGTCCCGGACTTCGACAACATGGACACCGTCAGCCGGATATCGGCGAACAACGGCACGTGGACGGCGGAGAGGGCGGGGTACGTCTCCGCGGGGGGGTTCAAGTCCGACCCCCTCGGCGGGAACATATTCGTCTACGTCAACGACAGGCAGGCGTGCTCGATGGGCGTCATGTCGGTGATGAGCTTCCAGAACCTGATCCCGGTGGCGGCGGGCGACGTGGTCCGGGTCTACTGCGACGTCGCGTCGTCGTCCTGGGTGTGCTACTTCATCCCGCCGAAGTTCGTGTCGCCTTCCGGGGCGGCGGCCGTGGAGCGCATGGAGGCCTCGGTGTCCTTCGCGAGCCCGACGGACGTCTTCCACGCCGTCCTGCCGACGGGGATAAAGGCCATGCACGTGTACAACAAGTACACCGACTCCTCCGGGCCGGTCGCCCTGAAGGTGGCCCCGGCGTCCGGGGGGACGGCCCTGACGGTATCCGAGAGCTCGGCCCTGCCTACGGACGTCTCGGCCCTGGCGGGGCTACCGGCGGCCTTCACGGTCTCCGGGATGGCCGCGTCGGCGGCCGTGGCCGTCTTCGGCGTGAGGATGCGCTGACGTGGCCAGGCGGTACTTCCTGTGGGGCAACAGGGCGCGGCGCCCCGACCTGGGGATACCCTACGGGGCCGTCGCCGCCGGGGAAAGCGCCGGGTTCCTCGTCCTGCCGGACGGGGCCGTCCTGTCGTGCGGCTACAACCGGCACGGCCAGCTGGGCAGGGCCGCGGCGAACGGCACGGCGTCGGCCCCGAACCTCGCCCCGGCGCCGGGCCTGCCGCCTGTGAGAAGCGTGTGCACCGGGGGCGGCGGCGAGGGCGAGACGAACGTCTACTTCCTCACTCAGGCCGGCGAGGTCTGGTCGTGCGGCGGCAACTGGTACGGGCAGCTCGCCAGGGCCGTCCAGACCGTCCAGGGCCCCGCGACGAACCTGGGGCGGATACCGGGGCTCCCTCCGGTGAAGCGGATCGTGGCCAACCCGAGCTCGGTCTTCTTCGTGACCGAGTCCGGGCTCTTCTACTCGGCGGGCGACAACTCGACCGGGGCCCTGGGGCGAACGGCGGCCTCCGGCGAAGAGGCGCGCCCGAACCTGGGGCTCGTGGCCGACCTCCAGGGGATAGCCGACGTCGCGTCGAGCGGGGGGAGCACATGGTTCCTCCTGGAGAACGGCCAGGTGTGGTCGTGCGGCATGAACCCCGTCGGCCAGCTGGGCAGGCCCGGCGTCGGCTCCTACACGCCGGGCGTCCAGAACCTGGGCAGGATCGGCGGCCTCCCGCGGATAGTCCAGATCGCCTGCGTCGGGGACTCCGCGCATTTCCTCGACGAGGACGGCCGCGTGTGGAACTGCGGATCGAACTTCATGGGCCAGCTCGGCCGGGCCGTCGACACGCCGATGATGTGGTCGGGCGACACCAACCTCGGGAGGCTCACCATCGCCGGCGGGAGGGTGAAGAGGATCGTCGCCGCCAGGGTCTCGACGTATTTCATCCTGGAAAGCGGCTCGGTCGCGTCGTGCGGGAACAACGACTACGGCGTCCTCGGGCGCTCCGTCCGCAACGGGAGGTACGACCTGCCCAACGTCGGGACCGTCTCCGGCGTCGGCCCCGTCCGCGACGTGGCGACGTCCAGGCCCGGGTCGCACGCGTATTTCCTCGCCGAGGACGGGAGCGCGCATTCCTGCGGCAACAACGACAGGGGGATGATGGCGAGGGACGTCCCGACGCCGCAGACGGGCATGGACGGCGTCGTGCCCACCAACCTCGGCCAGGTGCCGGGGCTGTCGGGAGTCGACGCGGTCGCGGCCTCCGCCTCGGGAAACGTGTATTTCCACACGTCGGACGGGCGGTTCTGGTCGGCGGGGGACAACGGCTACGGCCAGCTGGGCAGGGCAGTCGCCTCGGCGGAGCCGGGAAGCTCTAACCTCGGCCAGGTGCCGTTGTGAGAGGAGAGGCGAATGGCTAGGCAGCTCGACATACTTCCGGACGGCACCCCGATCGTCACCGGCTCCACCGCGGGCCTTGCGCAGACGGGGGGGTTCGGGCTCATCGGCTCGGAACGGAGGCTGTCCCTCGTCAACGCCTCCCCGGCCTCGGCGCCGTCGCTGTCCGCGGGCGGGGACGCGATCTGCCACGCGTGGCTGGCCAGCACCTCCCCCGACGTCACGAAGGGGAGGATGGCCTTCACGGTGAACGTCCGGCTCCTGGACGGCAGGGAGGGCCGGATGCGCATGGTCGTCGGCTACGACAAGACGTCCCTGCCGTCGCCCTACACGAACCTAGACATGTGCTACAATCTATACGAGGGCAACCTGGGAGCGCTGGCGGCGAGGGGGGGCTTCAGGGAGTACGCGGGCGGCCTTGACGTGTGGGTGAGGCTGGCCGGCGCATGGCGCCTCGCCGCGGCGGCGCCCTACGAGGCCCTGCAGGCCGGCGAGGTCTCCTGGACGCTGGACGAGGCGACGGAGCCCGAGAAGGTCACGCTGGCGCCGGCGGCGTATTCCGCCATAGCCGTGCCTTACTCCATGGCCAGGTGCTACGGCATGATGCTGGCCAACTACTCCGACAGCGAGTATCCCACGGGGGAGACGTGGATCGACGGCAAGCCCCTGTACCGGAGAAGCGTAAGCGCTCCGGTCACGTTCCCCGTGAACCCATCTTCGGGCATGCAGCTGTACGACGCCGGCGCGGGGACGTCCATCGTCAGGCTGGAGAACTTCCGGTTCGTGCCCGGCTCCGGCATGAGCTACGCGACCTGGGAGTGGCTCCTGCCCTGCTCCTACCCCACCGCCACCCAGCACGGCGTGCAGGTCATGCTCCACAACACCGCCAAGAACCTGCTCTTCGTCGCCGGCACGTGGCCCGACCCGCAGGGCACGGGCACGATCACTGGCGAGATCTGGTACACGAAGGCGTAGGCCCCGGCGCCGCGCGGAAAGGGAGGGGGCTATGCCGCTGGATCCGGAAATCCTGGGCGAGCTGACGGAGCTCAAATTGGACATACGCGAACTCAAGACGCTCATGGAAACGGTCCAGAAGACGGTCGACAAGAGCTGCAAGAACATCGGGGAGGCCTTCGTCCTGATCAGGGAGCTTCAGGCCAGCTGCAGCGACGTCAAGAGCCACGCGAGGCGGCTGGACGACCACGACGCGGCGATAGCCGACCTGCGGCACACTGTCGGGGGCCTTAAGGAGACGGTGATAAGGACGTCCGCGCTGGCGACGTTCTTCACGGCGGCGATAGTCGCCGCGCTGATCAAGTTCTTCGGGGGGTGACATGAAAGAGCTGGAAGAGATAACGCGGCACGCCGACATGATCGGCAGGATCCTTTCGATGTACGCGAGGCCTGAGACGGAGATCGCCGACTGGTACATGCGTCACGACGCGCGCGGGCGGGAGGCCGTCTTCATGGGGCTCCTGAGCCGTCTGCTCCTGGAGCGGGCCCGCCCCTCCTCTGGGCCATCAAGGCTGGGAGGGTGAACACGTAAGTCAGGAAATACTCCGTCAGGAGCAGCATGTCCCCGGCCTCCTCGGCGGACAGGAGCCCCGTCCCGTGCTGGCTGTCGTTGCCTATGAGCCGGATCTCCCCGGCCCAGGAGGCTGTCTCCTCGGTGATTCTCCCTCTCGCGCGCAGCTTTTTCACACGGTCGAGAAGCCCGTCGGCCGGATCCTGTCCCATGCGCTGGGTGGAAAGCTCCAACGCCCTTCTCAGCGCCCCGCCCCCGGCGTCGTAATTGCCCTGCAGCACGTTTGACTTGCCTTGCCTGAAAACCCATGCGATATCGCCGGGCAGGTGTTCCGGCACGCGGAGCATGAAGTCAGGATGGCTTTCCAGAAGGTTGAAATCTCCGAACTTGAACCTTCTCGTCACGAACGGGCATTCGCGTACGACGGCCTTCCTCTGAAACACCAGGGTTATGCCGTGCTGGCAGCTGGCGCACGTCCAAAAGGTGTTGTAGACGTCGCCCAAAAAGGGATCGTATTCGCTCGGGGCCTTGAAGAACTGGTATTCCTCTATGTAGTTGAACCCCATGTACCTGAAGCCCACGTTCTTCGACATGCAGTGAGGGCACGGCCAGTTGATGGACGGGCCGTCCATGGAGCCGTCATCGCCGGCACGGGCCGCCTCAAGGCCGGCGACCGCCTTGAAGACGGAGGAGAAAATGCTCATGACGCGCCGGAGCCCCCTTGTCCCGAACCGGCGCCTGTTGAGGCGCGCCTCGCCAGGATGCCCGGGAGGGTGTACAGGTAGACGAGCATGTATTCCGTCAGAAGCCTAATGTCCTCGGCCTCCTCCTCGGTGAACGCGTCCCCGTGGGTGGCATCGTTGCCGATGTCCCTTATCTCGTGGGCCCATTCGACCATATCGGGCAGTAGCTTCCCAGACTGGCCGAGTTTCAAAATGCGTTCGTAAAGGGTTCCCTTCGTCTCCTGGAACCTGTCCTTGACGGCGAGCTCCAGGACATGCCTGCAAAGCTTTCCGCACCCGTGGGGAATCCCCATGGCCTGGTTTTTTACCGCGTCCAAGTAGAACCGTGCTATGCGGTCCGGGACGTGGGCCGGGACGGAGTCAGGGACACGCGGATATGACTCGATTTCAGAGAACAGGTTGATTGTGGACTCGTCTATGTATTGGTGCGATATGTCCTCGAGCGCCTTCAGGATTATGCCAACGCTGCGGTTGCACGAGTTGCATGCCCATAGGGTGTTGAAGACATCGCCAGCCCTAGCTGTAATTGATTCGGTATCGATCCTCAAATAGCCGGCGATCAGGTTATGAGAGATGTGCGTGAACGCTGTCCTTTCGGTTAGGCAATGAGGGCAAGGGCGGATGAGGTTGTGTTGTGGCATTCTTCCACCTTTCTGCCGTTTCATCCTAATCCTGAAGTCGTACAACATCAATCGCAACATGTAGAGGCTCATGCAAAGCGATGCAAGACATCTTCGACATTACCATGAAACATGTCCTGGAGGCGGAAGGGCTTTACGCCAACGTCAAGGGCGACTCGGGAGGGGAGACCTGGCGCGGCGTGTCCCGCGTCAGCAACCCCTACTGGCCCGGATGGAGGCTCGTCGACGCCGTCAAGGAGGCGGGGCACACCTCCGCCGAGGCCATAAACAGGCAGCTCAGGGACGACCAGAAGCTGAACCTCTTCGTCCGGGAGCTGTACCGGGAGCGTTACTGGGATCCCCTGGCCAGGTGGCTCGAGGGCCGCGTCCTGGCCAAGGTGTTCGACGCGGGCGTCAACATGGGGGTACAGCCCGCCGTCCGCCTGCTCCAGCAGGCCCTGAACCACCACCCGCTCGACGCCGGGCTCGCCGTCGACGGCGTCCTGGGCCCCAGGACCGCCGAGGCCGCGAAGGCCGCCCCGGAGGACAAGCTGCTGATGAACTACAGGCAGGCGCAGACGTCCAGGTACATAAAGATAGCCGAGAAGCCCGAGAACCGGAAGTTCCTGCCGGGCTGGCTGAACAGGGCGGCATGGCTGCCTCCGAAGGAGGCCGCATGATCCTGGACGCGTCGGTCACGTCGAAATACACCAGGGTGGAATTCGACGCCGACAAAAAGGAATACGAGATCCGCCCGGTCGACCAGTACGGCGTCGTGGCATCGATCAGGTTCCAGGACGGCGCCGTCAAGGAGGCCGGGGTCAACGGGTGCTTCGTGGAGGACGTCCTGGCGGTGGCCATCCACCGGCTGCAGGCGCTTGACAGGGGGCTGCCGAGCCATTACAACGAGGTTGCCGTGAGGCACCTTTTCGCGGCCCAGGGCGCGCTCAACGCGCGCACCGCCGAAAGGCTTGAGCGGGGCGTCGCGGGGACATCGAAGAAATGAAGATAGACGTCAGGGACTCCGTATGGGACTCGTGCCTGGGCAGGACGCCAGCCCGGCCAGGCGAGCCGCGCCCGCCCGCCAGGGACGCCCGCCGCCTGCTGGTAGAGGCCATCGCCCTGGTCGGCGCCGAGGCGGAGGCCGCGGGGCACATCAGGCGCGCGCTGGACGCGCTGGACGGGGACGGGAAGTGATGCGCCTTTTCCGCGTCCTGGGCACCCTCTTCGTCTCCGGCAGGGGCACGAGCCTCGGGCGGGTGATGATGCTGGTGATGTTCGGTTTCTGCCTCTGGCAGTGGGCAACGGGCCGGCCTACCCAGGATCACGCCTTCCAGTTCCTTGTGATAATGACGGGATACGTCTTCGGGAGCAAGCTCGTGGCCAGGGTGGGCAAGGGCAGGCTGACGATGGAGAAGGACAGGGACGTTGGGTGACGTCCGGCCTGAGATAGCGGCCCGGCTCTTCAACGAGGACTGCATCGGGGGGCTCGCCAGGATACCTTCAGGATCCGTCGACATGGTGCTGGCCGATCCGCCCTACGGAACCACCAACAACGCATGGGACGTGCCTCTCCCCCTCGATCCCATGTGGCGCGAGCTAAAGCGCGTGTGCAGGCCCTGCGCTGCCATGCTGTTCTTCTCCCAGTGCCCTTACGACAAGGTGCTAGGCGCCTCCAACCTGCCGATGCTGAGATACGAGTGGATATGGCTCAAGAGCAGGCAGACGGGTTTCCTGAACGCGACAAGGGCCCCGCTGAAGATAACGGAAAACGTCCTCGTCTTCTCTTCGGGCCAGACGAGATACAACCCGCAGATGGAAACTGGCCGTATGAAGAAAGTCATCTCGCCCACCCTCGTCAATAACCATCCGAACTACCGGAGAATCACCGTGAAGCCGTTGTACGGGAAAGTCTCCTACGAGAGCGACAAGCGGTTCCCCTTGAACGTGCTCCCGTTCCCCAGCGAGGTCTTCGTCCCGCACCCGACTCAGAAGCCCGTTGCCCTCTGCGAGTACCTTATCCTCACCTACACCGATCCGGGCGACGTCGTCCTCGACATCTGCGCGGGCTCCGGCACGACGGCCGTGGCCGCCGTCAACACCGGCAGGGACTGGCTGGCCTTCGAGAAGGAGCCCGGCTACTGCGCCGTCGCGGCGGAGAGGATAGGCGACGCGATGGCCGCCCAGGAGCGGAGCCTCTTCTTCAAGGGTTTCCCCGGGAAGGCGACGGAACCGGCCGCCGAGGCGGCCCCTGAAGCCGTCAGCACCTGCGGGGAGGCCTTATGAGCGGCCTGGCATACGTCCTGGCAAACTGGAAGACCGTCGCCGCAGTCCTGGCCAGCCTCACCCTGGCGGCCACGCTTCATGGCCTGATTTCCCTCCGCTCCGACAACGCCGCCCTCCAGGCCAGGCTTGCCGACTCTGCGGCCGTCGCCGACTCCCTCCGCCGGGACGCCGAGGCCAACAGGGCCGCACTCGCCGCCAGGGAGGCCGAGAACCGCGCCCTCGCCGAGAGCCACGCCAGGGACATGGCCGCCCTCCGGTCCGCCTTCGCCTCCACGCCAGAGGCCTGCGCCTGGAGCGAGCAGAGGATACCCGACCCCGTCCTGGAGGCCCTCGTATGCGGGCGCTAGCCATGGCCGCACTCCTGGCCCTGGCCGGGTGCGCCCCCAAGCCCGTCCCCTGCCCGGCGGCCCCTTCCCCTCCCGCCGTATACCTTCAGGACGTCCCGGCCCCCGTCCTCCGGGGAGCCACGAACGCCGCCCTGGCCGAGCACGTCCTCGAGCTCCGCCTGGCCCTCGAGCGTTCCAACCTGGACAAGGCCGCCCTGCGCGAGTGGTACTCGGAGGCCGGGCTGTGAGACTGCTGCTGGCCGCCCTGGCCCTCGCGGCCCTGCTCCCGGACTCCGCCCCGGACGCCGGCCTCGGCGACTGCCGGGCCGAGGCCGAGTACTGGCGCGCCATGTGGCAGGAGCAGGAGGCCCGCTACGCCGATGTCCTCATCAGGCTCGAGACGGACTTCCAGGCACTGCGGGACGCCGTGGCCGACGCCCCCGAGGCCTGCGGCCTCCTGGCCGGGAACGTCACAGGGGAACTCCTGGAAGACCTGGGATGCCGTGTCCCCTGAAACCCCGCCCCCCCTCGTCAGCCTCCACCTCGCCGACTCCTCCCTCCTCCTGCCGACCCTCCCGGACTCCTCCTTCGACTTCGTCCTGACGGATCCGCCCTACTCGCCCGGCGGCGCCTCCCCCGTGTCCCGCTCCTCCCCCGCCTGGGCCAAGATACAGGACGCGGACGCCAGGACGCGGTACCCCGCCTTCGCCGGGGACTCCCGCGACTCCCGCTCCCTCTACTCCTGGCTCCTGTTCGTGCTGGGCCACTGCCGCCGCGTGGCCAGGCCGAACGGGATCCTCCTTCTCTTCTCCGACTGGCGGAACGTCCCCCTCTTCTCGGACGCCGTCCAGGGCGCCGGGTGGGTCTGGCGCTCCCTGGTGGTCTGGGACAAGACGGCCAAGGCCAGGCCGAACCGGGGGTTCTTCCGGCACCAGGCCGAGTACGTCCTTTTCGCCACCCGGGGCGCCTGGGAGCCGCCGACCTCCGCGGCGCTCCCGGGCGTCTTCACGATGGCGGCCTCCGGCAAGAACCACGTGGCCTCGAAGCCCGTGGCCCTGGCGAGGGCCCTGGCCGCCGTGCTCCCCGCCCCCTCGGACGTCCTCGACCCCTTCATGGGCGGGGGCAACCTCCTGCGCGGGGCCCTGGAGGAGGGGCACAGGGTGACCGGGATAGAGCTTGAGCCGGCCTCGTTCCGGGAGGCGGAGATTCTCCTGGAGGGCCGCCCGGCCCCCTTACGTTTTCACAGGGGGCTGTGAGAGAATCCGCCTGCCCGAGCCAAGCGGTTTTCGGGGGGGCACCGGGGCGGACTGGGGTTACATCCAGGGTTACAGCCGTCCGCCCCCTGGCCTGTTTCCCTAATGAAAACAATCAGATGCGATTTTCAATCGGATCCATGCCGAGGTTTATTTGCAGGATGTCCAGGCCCCCGTCCTCCGAGGAGCCACGAACGCCGCCCTGGCCGAGCACGTCCTGGAGCTCCGCCTGGCCCTGCGCCGCTCCAACCTGGACAAGGCGGCCCTGCGCGAATGGCTTTCGGAGGCCGGGCAGTGAGGCACCTTCTCTGGCCCCTGGCCTCCGCCCTGGCCGTTGCGGCCCTGCTGCAGGCCTCCGCCCAGGACGCCGAGCTAGCCTCCTGCCGGGCGGAGAACGCGGCCTGGCAGGCCCGATGGCAGGAGCAGGAGGCCGTCTACGCCGAGGCCCTCATCAGGCACGAGATTGCCTTCCAGGCCTTGCGCGACGCCGTCGCGGACGCCCCCGAAGCCTGCCTCCTCCTGGCCGGGAACGCCCCGGGGGACGTCCTGGCAGACCTCGGGTGCCCCGCCTCAGACCCCGATAAAAATGTGCGGCAGATTCAGCAATAGAAAATCAGGGGTTCTTTTAATTAAATCAATGATTTCAACGGCTTGCAAAACAAATTTGCTTTCCCGTTTCGAAAGCATGTTGCAATTTCATAGACAGGAACCAACAGGCAATGACATGAATTAATCTTGCAATTTCACTGATTTAGCCGATAGAATTTGAGAATTAGGTTGCAACGCCATGCATTGACATGAAAAAATCCCTGCGGTATATTCGGCGGCAGGTTCCTTGACGGGACTAATCTACCGCCGGAGGCCGGAATGCTGACTGACGTATGCATAAAGAAGGCAGAGACCAGGGAGAAGGCCTACAAGCTGTACGACGGCTCGGGGAACGGGCTCTACCTGGAAGTGGCCCCCACGGGCAGCAGGCTCTGGCGAGTCCAGTACGCCGTCAACGGCAAGAGGACGCTCAAGTCCTTGGGCGCGTGGCCGGACGTGAGCATCAGGGAGGCCAGAGAGCAGGCCGCCGCCCTCCGGAAGGCCGTGGCAAAGGGGGCGGATCCCCGGCAGGGCAGATCCAAGGCCCCTCTGTTCAAGGAAGTCGCCGCCGCCTGGGCCGAAAGGTACTTTCCGACCGTAGTGCCAGGAGTACAGCAGGCGACACGCAAATACCTGGACGTTGACATCCTGCCGGCGATAGGCGACTGCCGCCCGGACGAGATAAAGCCGCCCCTCGTGCTGGAGAAGGTGCTAAGGCCCGTCGAGGCCACGGGGCACTTGTCGACCCTTAGCAGGATCAAGAGCGTCCTGAGCCGAATCTTCTGCTACGCCGTGGCCAACGGTCTTATGGAGAGGGATTTCACCCTCGACTTGCGGAAGGCTTTCCAGGCTCCGCAAGTCGTTCACCGCGCGGCCTTGACCGATCCCGTCAAGGTGGGCCAGCTTCTGAGGGACATCGACGGCTACAGCGGCCCTCCGTTGATAGGGTTTGCTCTAAAGCTCTCGCCCTACGTGTTCGTCCGCGCGAGCGAGCTCTGCAACGCCAAGTGGGAAGAGATCAGCCTCGCCGAGGCCGTATGGCGAATCCCTGCCGCCAGGATGAAAATGGGGACGGCCCACGCCGTGCCGCTCGCCTCCCAGGCCGTCAAGATCCTGGAAGAGCTCAGGAAGCTCACCGGAAGCGGCCTCCTGCTTTTCCCAGGCCAGCGGGACAAGTTTAAGGGGCTGAACTATAACTCTCTTACCTTCGCCCTGCGGCAGCTCGGCTACGGAGCCAAGGAGGCCTGCGCCCACGGGTTCCGCACCACGGCCTCCACCCTGCTTAACGAACTCGGGTATCCCGTCGACTGGATCGAGCTGCAGCTGGCGCACAGGCCGAGGGGAGTGCGGGCGGTCTACAACCGGGCCGAGCACCTCCAGGAGCGGGCAAAGATGATGCAGGAGTGGGCGGATTACCTCGACTCCCTACGGGAGGGCGGCCCCGCCTCTTCCTGACAGGTTCAGGCTCGCATCCCGGCAGAGGCACACCGGCCTTGCGTTCTGCAACCCACTGGTTGACGGCGGCCAATGACCAGGCCCTGGTCTTCTCCCCTATAAGAATCGGAGACGGAAACCATCCGCGAGCCACATAATTGTAAACGGATCGTCCTGTCATACCGATTATTTCTGCTACGGCAGGGCGCCGGATCAGCCTGTCGGGGACGTCCGCCGGCGCCGGCGTGTCCTGGCCTGCGGTCTTGGCATCGCTCATGGCTTGTCCTTTCCCTCTGCGAGTTTCAATAACGCGCGGCGCTCCAGCAGGCGCGCGACGAACGGCATGACCTCGTCAGGGTCGAAGCCGTGCCTTTTGCATATCCCCGCGTGATCCATTAACGAACCCAGTAGAGGGGCCAGCCTGAACTCTTCCCAAAGCTCGTCCATCATGGGCTTGAACCTGGCCATGAACGCCGCGTCCTTAACCCGGGCTTCGGTCATCATTCCCCCTCCGTCTCCCACTCGGCGAACGTGTCGACCAGCCTGACGCCCTCGCACGGCACGTAATCCCCCGTCCGGCGCCAGTACTCCGTCTCGAGGTTCAGCCGGGCCACGTGCCAGAAGAGCGGGACGAACTCGTTGCCCCGGAGCTCCCGGCGGTACTTGTACTCCAGGTTGGGATCCAGGAGGCCAAGGTCGATCGTCCTGGCCAGGAACGTCCCCGTCCCGCAGAACGGGTCGAGGATGCGCACGCCCGGCTCCCAGAGCTCCCGGCCGAACTCGCGCCTGATCGCCTCCGCCTTCGACCGGATGATGAAATCGACCACCTCCAGGGGCGTGAAGACGACGCCCAGCACCTGGGCGTCCCGGACGAAGGCCCTCCTGAAAAGGGCCGAGACTGAGTCGTTAAGCCATCCCAGGCGCTCGGCGTAGCCTCCGCCGGCGGGGCAGTCCAGGTGCCGTGCCCGGAGCCAGGGGGCGTAGGCGTCCTGGACGGAGGCCCCGTCGAATGGCTCCAGGGCCGCCCGGAGGGCCCCCTGGCAGACGTTCCCCGTCCAGGCCGGGGAGCCCCGAAAGAAAACGTCAAGGAGCGGCTCGGCAAGGATCCATCCGACAAGGAAGCCGGAGGCGTCCTCGTCAGTCACAGGCCGTACGGCGGCCCCCCGGAGCCAGTCGCGGAACGCGCCAAGGCCGGGGAGCCTTGCCACGCGGGAACGGATTTCCTCCGTGGCCGCCGCTGCGACGCCCGGCCTGGGCAGGGCCCCCGGCGTCCGGCTAGCCGACGTCATCGTTTCGGTTGGGGGCCCACCCCTCCATGTCGGAGATGGCCAGCGCGACGGCGGCATAGGCCTTCACGTGCTCGAGCCAGTCCGTGCTGCAAGTCGCGCCGCAAGCCGTCCTTGCCTCCATGGCCGCGTCCAGCCCGTCCAGGAGCCCGTGGAGCCGCTCGTTGATTTCGAAATAAGTCTTCATGTGTCCCTCCGTTCAGGTCTTGTCTGTGCTTTCCTGATAATCCGTCAGGAAATACTCGTGCTCCAAATACTCTAGGGAGTTGTCTTGCAAATTTACAATTATCCATTTCCCGTAAAGGACAAGTTGCCTCCAAGGAACGTTTCTGTCCATATCGTACCCGCTGATCACGACGCCTAAGCCCCGCTTGGACTCCTCCACCGGGTTGGGGCATAGAAAGGAATCTAGTTCGTCGATGTTGTCGCGCGCGACCCTCATGGCCTTAAACTTGTCCTTGTAGCCGTCACCGCGAAAGCACAGGACAGGCTCCCGAATTCCACTGCCGTCGTCCCTCATGCCTGCCTCCCTTCCCGCATGACGTCCCACATGAACGTCTTGAAGGCCCCGTAAGTGACCCTCCCGAACTTGGAAACGAATAAATCGTGAAGCTCCTCCGGCCCCATGTGGCCGATCCTGTCAAAGACGAACCTGCGCTGGCCCGGCGTGTGCCGCATGATCGTCAGGGGCATGTCATGCCTGTAGCGCAGAACGGATATCGCCGTAGGAGACACGTCGGCATGGAACCTGCGGTTGAACAGGGCCGCGATCTCCCGGTTCGGCTTCCTGCCCGAAAGCATTCGCACGAAGGCTATCTCCGCGTCCGTGTAGACATGGTGTTTCCTCAACGTCGGCATCAGCTGATTTCGCCTCAGGCCTCTTATGGACATCGCGGTCGGCTCGCGTCCGAACCTCGCGGCGAACCGCTCCGCTATCTCCCTGTTCGGGACCCTGCCGGAAAGCCTTCGCACGAAGGCTATCTCGGCGTCTGAGTACGGGGCTGGGCGTATCGCCATAAGATACTTGTATCTCAACATGCCTATGGCACACGCGGTCGGCTCGCGTCCGAACCTCGCGGCGAACCGTTTCGCTATCTCCTTGTCAGGGACACTGCCCGACAGCCCCTCGACGAAACTTATCTCCTGCCACGTATACTTCCTGGCCATGATCTGCCCTCCTCTCCTGGCTGTCCCTACGCGCGCCGCATGATCGTCAGGGGCATGTCATGCCTGGAACGCAGCCTGGATATTGCCTTTCCCGACACGTCGGCATGGAACCTGCGGTTGAACAGGGCCGCGATCTCCCGGTTCGGCTTCCTGCCCGAAAGCATTCGCACGAAGGCAATCTCGGCGTCCGTGTAGGCGTGGAATTTTGGGGACATCGGCATCAGCCGGTCTTGCCTCAGGCCTTTTATGCCCATCGCGGTCGGCTGTCGCCCGAACCTCGCGGCGAAACGCGCCGCTATCTCCCTGTCCGGGACCCTGCCGGAAAGACTGCGGACGAAGGCGATCTCGGCGTCCGTGTAGGCGCGGTATTTTGGGGACGTCGGCATCAGCCGATTTCGCCTCAGACTCTGTATGGCCAACGCGGTCGGCTCGCGTCCGAACCTCGCGGCGAAACGCTCCGCTATCTCGCTGTCCGGGATCCTGCCCGACAGCCTCTCGACGAACCTGAGCTCTTCCCGCGTATACTTACTGGCCATGATCAGTCCTCCTTCAACGGCACTTTCCTGTCTTCATGAATCGTCCTCCACGGGTACGAAGAGTCTCTTGAAATCCTTTAGCTGGCGTCCTGTCTCTCTTGCCAAATTTCCCTTACCGTCCTGCCGTCCTTGTCAGTAAGTTCCCATTCGGAAAAGTCAGACGGCAGGCGCCCGTGTCTGGCCGCCGTGTGGGCCACTGTTTCCCCGGATTTGTCCGCCAGATCCCACCTGTCGAATCCCGGCGGGAGGGTGCCGTGCCTCGCCGCCACGTGCGCCACAGTCCGGCCCTCATAGTCGGTCAGTTCCCACCGGTCGAAACCCTCCGGCAGGTGCCCGTATTTGGCCTGCAGAAAAAACTTGAAAATTTTTGCCATGGTTCTACTATGGCCTCTCCCTCTCGTTGTAAACGTCCCTCACCGTGTTACCGTTCTTGTCGGCCAAGTCCCACCTGTCGAATCTTGTCGGCAAGTGGCCGTAGCGGGCCGCCACGTGGGCAACCGTATAGCCATCATCGTCGACCAGTTCCCATCTGTCGAATCCTGCCGGCAGGCGCCCGTGCATGGCAGCCGTGTGGGCCACAGTCCATCCGTCCTTGTCGGCCCAGTCCCAACCGGCGAACCCCTTCGGCAGGCGCTCGTATTTGGTCACCGCGTGGGCCACCGTATAGCCATCATCGTCGGCCAGTTCCCAACGGTTGAAGCCTTTCGGGAGGGTCCCGAAATCGGCCGCGGTGTGCGCGACCGTCCGGCCGTTCCCGTCGGCCAGTTCCCAACGGTCGAATCCTTTCGGCAAGTGGTCGGCGGCGGCCGCCGCGTGCGCAACCGTCCGTCCGTACTTGTCGGCCAGTTCCCACCTGTCGAAGCCCTTTGGAAGGCCGCCCACGGCGGCCAGCCTGTAAAGTAGCGAAAGGTCAACCCTCAGAAGGCGTTCTAATTCAAGAGAACCCAGATACCTGAACAAGCGCGGCGGGCGCCTGAGATCCAGGCCGATCTCGCTTATGGATACCGGCATGGGAAGAGTCGCTACGTCTCCCAGCCTGAACGCGTGGCCTGTGCGGCATCCCTTGAAATACGCGTCGAAGGCCTCCCTGGATATGCCGCCCCCGTCCTTGGTCGTCTCCCATAAGGCTTCCGGGGGGGCGGACAAGGTGTCTGCCACGTCGGCTACGCAGACGATCTTCTGTGCAGGCGAGGTGACGTATATCGCGATCTTATGGATTTCCCTGGCCGGGATCATGCGGCGGTACTCGAATTTCTTCTCGCCCGACATGATCCTCTTGGCGTACTCCGGCCTGACAGGCAGCAGGATGCTCACCGCTCCTCCTCCCCGAATATCTCCGGCAGAACCCTTTGGAATTCCTCGCCTATGGCCCAGAAAAGCTCCCGGATCTCCGCGTCCGCCTGCGGGCTCGTCCTCTGGCGTATCATGTGCCGCCATTGCCGCAGGTTGGCCGTGACCATCAGCCGGGTCACCGTCGCGTTAGGGAGTAACATCCTGGCCTCCTGCGGCGGCCGTCCGACCGGAAGGGCCAGCCAGTAGTTCAATGCGGCAATATTGCAAATCTCCTCGAGCAGCTCCCTCTGGTCTGCCTCCATGGCCGGAGGGACATAGAACTCGAGGGGCTTGTCCTCGCCGTGCCTGACGAAGCGCTGCGACTCCTGGGAATAGGCGCAGAGCCTGTGCCTCACAAGCTGGTGGGAGCACGCCCGCGAGCAAGTGACCAGGAAGCTCGCCGACTCGTGCTCCAGGACGGACTCGTGCCCCTTGCGCACGAGCCTTCTTACGAACTCGGCGGCCTCGTCGATGGAACTCCCAGGCTCGCTGGCGTAGCACGTCCGCCCCGCCGCCTCGATCTTCCGCAGGACGGCGTCTCTGTCCAGAGGCGTCCAGAGCTTGGCTTTCGGAATGTCATGCCTGAAGATTGGCTTTGTCATGCCGGCACCTTCCTTTCCGTTATCAATGTCAATGCCAGATGGAGAGCCTGGTTCCTGCCGGGGTAATGGTTAACATACGGAACGTCTAGAAGAGATGGATAGCTGTCCGTGTTTTGAAACACCCATTTGTTTAGATGCCAACCTAGCCTTTCAGAAAAGAAAACGAACATCCCGGCAATCTGAGCATGCCAGTCCGGATCGGTGTCCCTGACGCCGTCTTCCGCAGGGGGGCGCCCGTCCGGCTTGGTGTGCCATATGACGTCGTAAGAGAAAACATGGCTGTCCATGAAATCCTGATCGCATTGGTAAAGCCAGCGCCACTTTTCCCTATGCTCTGGGAAGATTTTGTCAAACCTGTTGCAGGACATGCTCTGAAAAAACGCGTAAACTATGCTGTCCAGGAGCGTCCTGTCGCATATCACGCCCTCGGCCCCGGACTGCGCGGCCCGCTCCTCCGCCTCGCGCTCGGCGGCCAGCGTCGCCTCGTATATCCACCTCTGCGCCTCCGGCGTCGCGCCCCTGTTGATGGGGAACGGGCACTTCCGGGCCGTCTCCTCCGCCCGCTCCACCTTGTATCCGTGTCTTGCCAGCCCCTCCGTGAGGGCGTTGGCGGCCGTGGTCTTCCCCGTGCTGTGCGCCCCCGAGAACGCTATCTTGAAAGGCCTCATGCGTCTTCCTCCCTGGCTCCCTCCCACGGCGCCGACGTCGCGGCCATCCTTATGAAATCGCGTGCCACCATGTCCGGATTGATGTGGAAAGCCCCTTTTTCGCCGAACCCGTGCAACCACGTTATCCAATACCCGTACGGGACGGTACTCATATTTAACTTCGTAACGCCCTCTACCGTGGTTACCCAGAAGATGCAGGCCTTATCGCCCGTGTCCGTCACATTGAAATTGCAGTATAGCCACCTGTTGACCTCTTCGATATTGTGAGGCGCGAGCTTAACGGCCTCCAGGGGGCCGAAGTCCTTGGTCGGGTGCACCGGGTATTCCCTGATCACTGTCTCGCCGTCCGCGCGGTTTTCGTCCATCGCTAGGCCTCCGGCTCGAACCTGACGTTGAAAAGATAGAAGGATATCCAGATCAACTGATCGTCCTGCCGCTTCACGATATATTCACCTTTCTCGAAAATCACCGCGCACGGCCAAGTCAGACAGTTCTCGTCTTGCTCCCAGCCAAAGCCCCCTATCAGAACGTATGATTCGCTTATAAGGACAACTATTGGCTTGGCAAGCCATTTCTTGACTATGTCAAGGTTCGTGTCCGTCAACAGGATCGCCTCTACTGATTCACCGTTCTTGATTCGGACGTAGCCACAGCTGGTATCCTCCTTGCACCTGTACCGCCGCACCTTCGTCCTGTTATCGTCCATCGCTACTCCTCCGGCTCGAAGCCGTCCCTGAACTCACACCAATTCATGTCAAGCAGCTCAGTCATATCTGTTTCCAAGCATTGATGGGGGGTCAGCGTCTTGATCAGCCAGTGGCCTTTAGGCACGAAGAACGCCCAGGACAACGACGCGTGGCCGTCCACGTTCTCCCATTCCGAAGCGTCGGGTTGGTAAACCAGGATTCCGTCGGGCACGGGGATCGCCGCGAACCCGCCCAGCAACCCGTCGCGTCTGCCGATCCATTCCATGATCATGCCCTGGTTGTCTTGATCCAGGTTCACCGCCTCGATGATCTCGCCTTTCGCTATACGGAAGCTGTATTCTGAATTGTCGAACTCCTGCTCCTCCATGCACCTGTACCGCCGCACCTTCGTCCTGTCATCGTCCATCGCTACTCCTCCGGCTCGTATTCCTCCCTGAAACAGCTGTCAGACCTCACGAACCAATCGCCGTTCCAAACGACCCAATCCCCGTAGTCAATCCGAAATTCATCCGACAGAATGTCATCCTCGGAAAAATCATACGGGAGCAGGTACATGTCCCCATTGTCATCTTCAACAATAGTCATTTCCGCCTCGCTCAACCATCCGTCTACCGCTCTGAAATTCCCCTTCGTCAACCTGACAGCCTCAACGGTTTCGTCCTTGTCGTCTATCTCCCTATACTTGCCTACTTCCGTCTCGCTCATCACTTGCCCTCCGTCTTGATGGTCTTGCCCTGTCTCTGCTGCCAAATTTCCCTTACCGTCCTGCCGTCCTTGTCCGCCAGGTGCCACATGGCGAAGCCCTCGGGGAGTTTTCCGAACTCCGCCGCCTCATGCGCAACCGTCCAGCCGTTCTTGTCGGCCAGTTCCCAACAGTCGAATCCCGGCGGCAGGGTGCCGTGCCTCGCCGCCACGTGCGCTACCGTCCTGCCATCCTTGTCGGTCATGTCCCATCTGACAAATCCGACCGGAACGTGGTGCCCCAGGGCCGCCGCATGGGCTACCGAGAAGCCGTACTTATCGGCCATGGCCCAACAGTCAAATCCCTCGGGGAGATTGCCGCACGCCGCCGCCGAGTGCGCAACCGTCCAGCCCTCCAGGTTGGCCATGTCCCACATGTCGAATCCGGAAGGCATCTTGCCTCTGGCGGCCGCCTCATGGGCAACCGTATCGCCTTCACTGTCCGCCAAGCCCCACTTGCTGAATCCTTCCGGCAACATATTGTAGAAGGCCGCCTTGTGAGCGACAGTCCTGCCGTCTTCGTTCGCGAGTTCCCATCCGTCGAAGCCTTCCGGGAGCGTCCCCTCCTCGGCCTGTTTGAAAAGCTCGGTTATGTCAGGCACGGGTCTTCCTCCTTTTCTCCCTCTCGTTATAAAGGTCCCTCACCGTCTTGCCGTTCTTGTCCGCCAAGTGCCACATGTCGAAGCCCTCGGGGAGTTTCCCGAACTCCGCCGCCTCATGGGCCACCGTCCGGCCGTTCTCATCGGCCAGTTCCCAACGGACGAAGCCCTCCGGCTGGCGCTCGTGCATGGCCTGTTTGAAAAGCTCGTTGACGTCAGCCACGGTTCCCTATCCTTTTCTTCCTCGCGTGGTTGTGCGCGTCCCTGACTGTCCACCCGTCCTTGTCGGCCAGTTCCCAACGGTCGAAGCCCTCCGGCAGGCACCCGTTCAGGGCCGCCATGTGCGCCACCGTCCGTCCGTACTTGTCGGCCCAGTCCCAACCGGCGAACCCCTCCGGCAGGGGCCCGTGCATGGCAGCCGCGTGGGCCACAGTCCAGCCGTTCTCATCGGCCATCTCCCACCTGTCGAAGCCGACGGGCAGGTGCCCTTCCATGGCCGCCGTGTGCGCCGCAGTCCATCCCTGGCCATCTGCAAAGTCCCATCTGTCGAAATCGGGCGGCAGGCGCGTGCATCTGACCGCCACGTTCGCCACGGTCTTCCCGCCTTTGTCTGCCAAGTCCCATCCGTCGAAATCGGACGGCAGGTCCCCGCGTCTGGCAGCCACGTGGGCCACCGTCTCGCCATATTTGTCAGCCAGTTCCCACCTATCGAATCCTGCCGGCAGGTGCCCGCAGAAAGCCGCCGAGTGGGCCACCGTCCAGCCTTCCTTTTTGGCCAGTCCCCAATCCTTGAACCCCTCCGGCAGGTGCCCGCAGGCGGCCGCCGCATGTGCCACCGTATCGCCGTTCCCGTCCGTGAGCGCCCAGCCGTCGAAGCCTTCCGGGAGCGTCCCTTCAATGGCCTGTTTGAAAAGCTCGGTTATGTCAGCCACGGTTCCCTCGCCTTTTCTCCCTCTCGTTCAACACGTCCCTCACCGTCTTGCCGTCCTTGTCCGCCAGGTGCCACATGTCAAAGTCGGGCGGCAGGTTGCCGTGCTCGGCCGCCTCATGCGCGACAGTCCAGCCGTTCTCATCGGCCAGGCCCCACCTGTCGAAGCCCTCGGGGAGGTTCCCCCACCTCGCCGCCTCGTGGGCCACCGTCCACACGTCCTGGGCGGCCAGTTCCCACCTGTCGAACCCCTTCGGCAGATGCCCGCACTTGGCCGCCTCGTGCGCAACCGTCCAGCCTTCACACTGGATGTCCCACCTGTCGAATCCCGGCGGGAGGGTGCCGAAAATGGCCGCCAAGTGGGCCACCGTGTGGGCCCCCGTCCGGCCCTCATAGCTGGTCAGTTCCCACCGGTCGAAGCCCTCCGGCAGATGCCCGTGCAAGGCCGCCACGTGGGCCACCGTCCAACTGTTGCCGTCGGCCAAGTCCCACCTGTCGAAGCCCTCCGGCAGGCGCCCGTGCATGGCCGCCTCGTGCGCGACCGACCAGCCTTTCTTATTGGCCAGTTCCCATCGGTCGAAGCCCGAAGGCAGACAGCCTAGCCTGGCCGCCTCGTGCGCTATCGTCCAGCCGTCCGCGTCGGCAAGCGCCCATCCGAAGAAGTCCTCCGGCAACGCGCCGTTCAAGGCCTGCATGACTAGTTTTCTGAGATGGATGTCATCCACTGCTTCACCTCATCACCCTCATCCGCTCGTACTCCTCCCAGACCGTCATGCCGTTCCCGTCCTTCAGGAACCACGCCTCATTGGAGCGGGCAAGCTCGCCCCGCAAGGCCATCCCAACGGCCTGGCAGAAAAGCACCGTCCGCCCTGAGTTGTCCGCGCGATCCCAGTCACGGTAATCGCGCGGAAGGAGCCCCTCCAGGGCCGCGGCGTGCGCCAGGGTGTACCCGTGCGGGTCCGCTACGCTAGTCCAGCCGGGGTACCCGTCGGGGACCGTCCCCGCCCGGGCCCGCTCGAACATGCCGTCCACGAAGGAGGACGGGCCGCCCGCGGCCTTCACGCCTGCCCCCCCCGGGTCGAGAACCCGCGCGCCGGCGCCTCGAAGTCTATCCTCAGCCTCATGTCCAGGACGTCGGCTATCGTCTGCAGCTGGCCCGTCGTGAACGTCCCCCTGTAAAGCTTGCCCTGGAAGTCCTGGAGGCGCATGCCGAGCACCCCGCCGACGAGCCAGAGCTCCTGGCCCTTGGCCCGGCACGCCTTGATGATGTTCCGCGACACCTCGGGGAACTCCTCGAGGGGCTTGCGTATCACTGTCATCCTTCCGTCCCTCCCCTCTCAGCCCTTCCTCTTGGGAGGGGGCTTGACCAGGGTCAGCAGGCGGCTCAGCCCCAGGCCGTCGCCCCTCACGGCCCTCGGCTCCAGCCTCGCGTGCAGCAGGACGGAGCGCAGGACGGGAAGCACCACGTCCGGGTCGTACCTGTACAGCTTCCCCTCGCGGACGAACGTCGGGCTGATGCCGTGGTATACCCGGCTGTGGGCGCGCGCCTTGTCCTGGTCGCCGTGGTAGCCAAGCGCCTTCAGCATCTTGCCGACCCTGTAGGCGGTCACCTGGGCGTTCAGCTCCTCCGAAAGCCTCTCCGCGAGCTCCGTCGGGGTCAGCCAGTGCTCGCTCCCGTCGGTCGGCACGAGGGCCAGGAAGCTGCTTTCCGGCTTCCCCATCAGGATGGACAGCCCCCGGGCGTTGTAGCCGTGCGCCGCCGTCTCTGTGAGAAAGCTGGACTTGGCCAACGCGAAGAAGCCCTGGGCCTGGAGGATCCGCTCGTACCGGGCCATGTGCTCGACGGTGGGGAGCCCAACCTCCTGCTTCAGGCCCGGCAGCTCGTAGCGGCCCTTGCTCCTGACTGCGGGGATGACCTCGTGGGTCACCCACCTCTTGAAGGCCTTGGCTGCCGGCTTGCGCGACCGGAGGATGAGGGAGTAGAGGCCCGGCTCGCTGACGATGGCCATCTGCTGGGAGCCGCCAAGGGTATTACTAGTAGTAATACCCTTTTCATCCTCGTCCAAGGCCATGAGCGCCTTAGATGCGTTGCCCACCCCCAGCGCCCGGCACACGTCCGCCGCGACGAACCAGGGATCTCCCTTGTCGTCCAGGACGACCCGGACGCTCCCGAACTCAGGGCTCTCGAAAGGTATCAGCTTGTCCTTTCCCGTCTCCATTTCCATGCGTTTCCCCCTGTGCGCGTCGCCCGCTACAAGGCGGGCCCTACGGTCATCTCCCAGTACCCCGCGCCCTCGACGTACCTCTTGGCGCCCCAAAGCTGGGTGACCTGCCTGTCGTCCCTGAAGTACTGGGCCTCCTGCAGGCAGTCCAGCAGGAACTTCCCCAGGTTGTCCACGTCCGGCTTGGTCACGTGCCGGAACCCCCCGAGCATCCAGGCCCTCCGCCGTTTCGGCACGGACTTGGGCAGGGTGAAGCAGGCCTCGAAGCCGACCCGCACGGGGCCCTCGATGGGCCTCTCGGGCCTGCTTTCCAGCAGGGCCGCGACAAGGTTGGCCGCGTCCCTGGCCTGGCCGGGATCCTTGTAGGCCCTGGCCCCCGCGCCCGTCCGGACGGCCCTGGGCCGCTTCTGAGGCCTGGGGACGATCCAGACCTTCACGGTTATGTCCGTCCCTCCCAGTCCTTCGGTCTCCAACTTACCCTCCCCGCCCTGCGGCCCCTGGCCGGGAGCGCCCTGTGAAAAAGCCAGCACGTCAGGTAGCCCGCCGCGAACCACAGCATCTCAGTCGCCCTCCGGCAGGCCTTCGGCCTGGAACATCGCAAGCCGGCGGGCGACGCGCTCCCGGTGCGCGGCCAGGAAATCCGCCGTGCCTCCGGCCATCGCCCGGTCGGGCGTGTCCGGCTCCGTGCCCGCGACCAGCGCGTCCATCATGGCGTGAAGCTCTGTCCAAATTCTCAGGGCTGTCTTCAGCAGCTTGACGACTTCCCGCCCGTCCGCCGCTTCGTCCTCCATGTACACGGCGTCCGTGATCATCAGGAACATGTCTGGCGTCACGGCGTCTATCCCCTTCAATCCGTCAGTCATCCCGTGCCTCCTAGGCCCGGCCGTCGGCCGTGAGCCTCGCCAGCCGGAGCGCTACCTGCTTCCTGTGAACGTTCACGAACCCCGTCAGCCTCCTGGTCAACTCCCTGTCGGGCGCGTGCGGCCCCAGTCTTGCGGTCAGCCTGCCGATCTTCTCGTTCAGTTCCTTCCATATGCCCAAGGACTCCTTCAGGTTGCCGGGCAGGCTCTCCGTCTCCGCCGCGTCCTCCAAGGATATTGCGCGCATGACATCGAAAAGCAGATAGGGCGAGATGTTGCCTAACCTCATCCTGTCCCCGCTCATGGGTTGCCCTCCTTTTCCATCTCCCTATCGGCCAACTCCAACAATATGGCCTCGAGCCAGAGGCGGGCGTGCAGCCTTATCTGTTCGGCGATCTCCGTGTCATTGCCAAGCTCTTGCACGTAATGCAGGCGGCTTGCTTCCCTGTCCGTCTTTATCGCGGCCACCTGCACGGCGTTCAGCAGGCGGACGGCCGTATCGACATCCCCTCCCTCCTTGCCGTCGCGTACGCTCTTCTCGTAGGCCAGCGCCTCATGGAACCTGACGAGCAGTTCCATGAGCGGCCCGTTGTCCCTGTCCCTCGTGAACATCTGCCCTCACCTCCCCCCGTTCCCGGCCGCCAGCGCCCTCAGGATGCCGTCGGCCTTGTCCCGGGTCCCCTCGGCCCGTGTCTTTATGAAGCCATGCATCCTCCCGAGCATTTCGCGCGCCACGTGGAAGCTGTTCGGCAGGCATTCCCAGCACGTTTGCAGGTCTTCATCCGCCTGCCCCCACAGCCTGGCCGCCTCGGCGTACAGCGCCGCCCGCCGCCCGGGGTCGGGCTCGTGCTCCAGGGCCGCGTCCGCCCTCATCGCGTAGGCCATCGCCGTGCACGTCAGAAGGAACTGGTCAGGGGTGAAACTCATGCGCCGCCTCCGTTCCCCTCCAGGGCCCGCCTCGCGGGCAGGCGCTCCGGCATCAGCGTCGCGAGCTCCCCGAAGGCCGCCCCCGCGCGGGCCGCGGCCCCCGGCGCCGACACCGTCAGCCAGCCCAGGAAGTCCCCGGGGGCCGCCGAGTCCACGTCCCGGAGACTCGCCTGGATCGGGCGGAGGATCTTGTTCCTCCTCCCGCCTGCCCTCAGGAACTCCGCCGTCTCGCCGGGCCGGATCTCCAGCCACTTCCGGACGCAGCGGTAGATGGACTTCACGTCGGCCGAGCCGACGTTGAACCGGCAGGAGACGGCCTGCGCGGACGGGGCGAACGCCGCCCCGAGCTCCCCCGGCGTCCAGTAGAGCTCCGCGGCGGCCACCGCGTAGATCTCCCTGTCGAGGCTCGCCCTGCCCGGCTCCCGCATGTCCTCGGCGGCCAGCAGGCACAGCCCGTAGGCCACGTCCTCGCCCCCGTCCGAAAGGACCGCCCCGTTCACCGGCCAGTGGAGCCCCATCGGCCCCCGGGCCCCGATCCCCCAGCCCCCCGAGAGGCTGAGCCGGGTCCGCCCCCAGGGGTCCCGCTCCGCCGGGCGGATGCCGAGCCCCTCGCCAAGCCGCGAGACCGCGCCGTCGACCTCCCAGGCCAGCGCCTCCCTCTCCTCACGCGTCGTCTTCGTCACGGCAGTCCTCCCTCCTCCCGGCGGCGGTCGCCAGGAGCGTCCAGGTGTCCTCGTCCACCGCCGACCGCACGACCGCCGGGCGGCCGCCGGGGTGGTAGGAGAGCCGGAACGAGTCGTCGTCCCCGGGGTTCTCCCGCATCGTCTTCAGCGCGCTCTCCAGCGCCTTCATCTCCAGATCCACGCTGAACCCGCCCCGCGCCCCGCCGGGGGCCGCCCTCGCGGGGATCGGCTGCTCCAGCCGGCCCGTAAGGGGGCTCTCGAAGCCCATCCGCAGGGGCCCCGCGCCGTCCCAGGCGAACCGCGCCGTGCCGCGGCCCCTGTCCGCGAACCTCCCCGCCCTGGACAGGGCCTTCAGCGCGGGGACCCTGTCGACCTTCACCTCCGTCGGCTCGGGCTCCCCCGGCCCGCCGGGAAGCATCCGCTCCCAGTCCGGGAACCGGCCGTCGAGCAGGCTGAGGATGACCGCCGAGCTCCCCGCCCGCGCCGCCAGCTTCCCCGTCCCGCAGGCGATCTCCACGGTCAGCCCCAGCCCCGCCAGGGCCTTCAGGCGCGCCGCGCCGCGCCTCGATATCAGGTGCTCCCGAGGGGCCGACGGGTCGCCGGGGGCGCCTTCCGTAAGGAACACGCAGCTCAGGTTCCGGCCGTCGGTCGCCGCCAGGTACGTCCGCCCGCGCCTCACCCCCACGCAGACGGCCCCGCAGTTGAAGTCGGCCCCGCGCTCGCCGGCGGCCCAGAGGGCCCTGTCGACCGCCCGCGACAGCGCGTCGGGCGCCACCGAGACGCCCTTACCCGACGCGGGGTCCACCCGGGGGAAGTCGTCGGCGCTCAGGCCCCAGATCTCCGCCGCGAAGGCCGCGTCCTGGGAGTCGACCGCCAGGGTCCCGTCCGGCCTCAGCGTCAGCTCCGCCACCCCGGCGATCCCGTCCAGGGCCGCCGCCAGGAGCCGCCCGGGGACCGCGGCCCGCCCCTCCGCGAAGCCCTCCGCGGCGACCGTCCCCTGCCACGTCACCTCCAGGTCGGTCGCCGTCACCCGGATCCGGGCGCCCAGGCCCTCCAGGAGCACGTGCGACAGGATCGGCATGGAGGCCGACCTCCCCGCCGCCTCCGCCGCCTGGCGCGCCAGGTCGGCCAGGCTGTCCGCGTAGGCCATGGCCTTCAGCATCGGCTCACCTCCTCCGTGCCGCGGCCGCCCCCGCCGGGCTCAGGTACACGTAGCCCTCCGCGTTGCGGGCCGTCGTCTTGATCAGGTCCTTGCGCAACACCATCAGCCTTATCGCGTCGTCCACCTGCATGCAGCTGCAGTCCTCGGCCAGCCTGTAGACGTCCGTCTGCGTCAGCCCGCGCGCCTGCCTCGCCCGCGCCAGCCTCAGGACCCGCCTCCGGAAGTAGTCGTTGGGGTTGTACGCCACGAAGTCCCGGATCATGCCGACGTACCTGGGGGTGTTCCAGTCCATGAGCGCCATGGCGAAGTCCACGTCCTCCGGCTCGACCGACCGCGGCGTGTCCCGCGTCCGGCTCGCCGCGTGTATCAGGGCCACCTTGTGCGCCAGCTCCGACACGCGCGAGTAGATGAGGTCCGTCCCGTTGGGGTCGTTCTTGCATTCCGCCTGCCTCTTCAGCCACCCCAGGGACCATTCCCGGAACATCGCCCGGGCCTCCGGGGTCTTCCCGGCCTTCACGGGCGCCGGCTCGTCCGTCAGGTTGCCCTTGGTCTCGTAGGCCCTCTGCCCGCGCGGGAGGCCCTTCCCCCCGTCCAGCCGCCGGACGGCCTCCGCCAGGGGCTCCGGGACGTCCTCGCAGACGTCCTCCCTGGCCTCGGCGGGGTCCAGGTTCAGGCTCATCACTATCGACCGGCTCAGGAAGCCCCCCATCACGTCGTCCACCGTCAGGCTCTTCCAGAAGGCCGCGGGGACCCCCGTGCCGAACAGCGACACGTGATGCCAGGACACGTTGAAGTCGTGCTCGCTGTTCGCGTAGGCCTTCCCCACGTGCCCCTTGGGCGCGAAAAGCTTCTTGAAGTTGGTTATCAGTTCGGCCTTGGCCGTGTCCTTGCGGCCCGAGTTGACCGTCCCCACCAGGTCGCCTATCTCGTCCAGCAGGAACAGCCTCACCGGATGGTCGGCCACGTGCCGCATCAGCGCCGGCCCGGAGGCGAGCTCCGTGGGGCCCAGGTTCTGAGCCCTGACCCCCGCCGCGTCCAGGATGCGCGCCGTCGCGGCCAGCGCCGAGTCCTTCCCAGAGCCCGAGGGCGACAGGCCTATCACGTACAGGTTCGTCCTCAGCCCCGTCTCGGTCGTCACCCGCCCCCCCAGAAGCGTCCCTATCATGCAGAGCCCCGCGCCCATGGAGAACAGCGGGATGTCGACCGTCCTCGACCGGGACGCGTACTCGACTATGTCCCCCAGCAGGCCCCCCGGCCGCGAGAACCGTTCCGGCACCGCCTGCCCCCCGTAGGGGTCCGCCTCCTCCGGATCCTCCGGCCCCTCCTCCGCCATGGCGGCGGCCTCCTCGACCGTGGCGGCCGCCGCGGGGGCCGTCCCGTGGTTCCGCCCGTGCGTCCTCACGACGCTCGCGACCGTGTCCTCCACTTCCTTCAGGCCGAGTTGCTTCCTGTTCCTCCGGTTCCACTGAAGCGCCTTCCCCAGCGCCTCCTCCTCCGTCGACCCCTCGCTTATCCACTTGCCCGCCACGCTGGCCAGGCTGGCGTTGCGGCGCCCCTCCGGGGCGGGGGCCTCCGTGCATACGCTGACGCCTCTCAGGTCCGCGCCCCTCAGGTTCCCCTTCCGGACGGCGGCCGCCTCCCCCGATGGCCCCCCCCGCGGGGGGCGGGGGGCCTTCCGCGCCGCCAGAGGCAGGCCCCCCGGCCCCTGCCAGGACGGGTACCATTTCGGCAGCGAGGCCCAGTCCCCCTCCGAAAGCCATTCGTACTCCCCCTTCCCGCGAGACCAGGGCGAGGGCGGGGCGACTATCGTGCCCCCCTGGCCACGGGCGTCTATCTGGCCGCCCGTGCCCTCCAGCCCCGGGACCGCGTCCGCGAGCGTCCTGACCGGCCCCTCGTCCGGCCACCCGTAGTACCTGTGGATCCCCTTCCGGGTCCTGGCCGCGCGCGTGGTCTCCGGCGCGTTCCGCTCCGCCCACTCCGCCGCCGAGGGGCCGTCGCAGTCCATGACCCAAAAGCCGTAGAGCTCCCCCGTCACCAGGGACAGCTGCGTGGGGCTCATGGCCAGGAACCATTCGTCCATCTCCTCCCGGCCGGGCCTTTCCGTCTGCCACCGCTTCCACTCCACCATCGGGACCTTGCCGCGGATGGGCAGGGGCGCGAGGCCCAGCGCCAGGTACGCCTCCGCCGCCCTGTGGAGCCGGACGTTCCCCATGCGTCAGGCGAGCGGCTCGTGTTCTTCGCACCGCCCCGCGCGGGAGGCCGGGGCCTTCCGCAGGACGCAGAGGTCGCCCTCTATCCTCACCCCCCGCTCCCGCAGGGCCTCCTCCGGCACGAACCGGGCGCAGGTCCCGCAGGCCGGGGCCCCCTCCTCGATCCCCTCGCACAGCCCCGCCGCGGGGCAGAACCGGCAGTCGCCCCCCGACCTGTCCCTGGGGGGCGGGACGCGGGCCGTCAGGATCGACCACGCCCGCGCGCGGAGCGCCTCGAACGCCTTCCGGTCGAACCTCACCCGCTCAACGTACAGGTCCTGGTTGTCCTTGCTCTCCACCACGAACAGCGCCCGCTCCAGCCCCGAGTAGCCCATGTAGCACTGCACCTGGGCCGCGTACTCCGCCCGCCCCGCTATCCCCTTCCGCCGGAACATCTCGAAGGACGTCCGGTTCGCCGACTTCACCTCCAGGACGTGCGGCCTCGACGTCACCCCGTGCACTATCCCGTCGCAGTGGCCCATGAACCGGCCCCCGAAGTCCGAGAACTCCTCCTGCTCCCCGTCCACCGCGTAGACCAGCCGCAGGTCGCCTATCACCCTGGCCTCCACCGAGTGGCCCATGTCGAACACCCGGGCCATCCTGCCCTCGACGCGCCGGGGCACGTCCGCGTAAAGCTCCAGCCACAGCCGCAGGGCGCACTGCCTCCCGACCTGGCTCATCCCCAGGTACCGCCTGCGGGGCTCCGCCTCGGCGCGCGCCGCGCACGCGTCGAATATCCCACCGGCTATCCGGTCGCCCTCCGAGAGGTTCACCGCTACCATCCGCTCACCTTCCTGTAGCCGTTGGGGTCCGTCCTGAGCGTCACCCGCTCCGGGAGCCTGAGCTCGGTGCGCGCCCTGCGCACCGCCTCGTCCACCGTCCCCGGCGGCGTGGGATCGTACAGGCCCGCCCGCGAGTGGAGCCGCCACCAGAGCCGGGCCCTCTCCCGCCCGCGGGCCGAGCCGGAGCCCTCGAAGTCCAGCCAGTGGCTCACCGGGGCCGCCCGCCCCTCAAGGTGAAGATCCAGCCGGGCCATCCTGTTGCCCCTGGCCGACACGTGGGGGACCAGGCACCAGCCTTCCAGCCTGTCCCGGCGCTCCGGGACCCGCCCCTCCGCCTCGACCATCTCCGGGGACTCCTCGAGGGCGGGCGGCCTCGCCGCCGCCTTCGCGGGGAACGCGTGCCCGCAGACGGGGCACTCCCGAGACGGGGCCGGGACAAGCTCCTTGCACGCGGGGCACACCTTGACGGGCCCGCCCGCGCCGCCTTCCTCGCCCTTGCGCCCCCCGCCCTCCCTAACCTTCGGGTCGGACGGGTCCCCGTGCTCCTTCCGGTTGTCCGAGAGGTCCAGCACCAGCACGCTGTCCTTGCCCTCCCGCGTCCGCGTCCCCCGGCCGACCATCTGCACGTAGAGGCCGACCGACTTCGTGGGCCGGCACATCATGATCAGGTCCACCGCGGGGCTGTCCCAGCCCTCCGTGAGTATCCCCACGTTCACCAGGAACCTCAGCCCCCCGCGCTCGAAGTCCCGCAGGACGGCCGCCCTCTCCCGGGGGCACAGCCCGTCGTAGACCGCCGCCGCGGGGCCCTCGGCGGAAAGTATCCCCGCCAGCGTCCTCGCGTGCTCTATCGTCACCGCGAAGACCAGGGCCTTCCCCCGGCCCTCCCCGTACCTGCGGTACGCGTCCAGCGCCGAGGCCAGGTGGACGGGCCGCGACATCTCCCGCCCGAGGGCGCGCGCGTCGTACTCCCCGCGGCTCACCTTGACCCGGGCCAGATCCCTCTCGAGGTCGACGGGGATCTTCCACCTGATACGGCAGAGGTGGCCCTCCTCTATCAGGTCGTTCAGCCTCACCGCCCAGTCCAGGGACGGGAAGAAGTTCGTCCGGCCCTCCCGGCACCTGTCGCCGTATATGTACCCGTGCCCCGTCCGGAACGGCGTCGCCGTCACGCCGAGGATCCAGAGGTCCGGGTTGTCCTTGAGCAGGCGGCCTATCACCTCGTGGTACTGCCCTCCGGCCTCGAGGTTCGGCAGGTGGTGGCAGTTGTGGACCAGGACGCCTTCGGCGAAATAGTTGCCGTTGCCTTCCACCTCTAGGTTAAAGACAGCGCCTTGGCCGCGCACCCCTCCGGATCCTTCAGCACTTCCTTGTTCGTAAACCTCAACACCTTGAACCCCAACCCACGCAACACCTCGTCCTTCCGCCTGTCCTCCGTCGGAACCGTCCTTTTCCTCATACAGCCTCAGCACCTCCTGCTCCGGATCCAGCGCCCCCGCCTTCACGTACCCCCTGCGGGTGAAGAAAGGATGGTTCGCCGTGCATACGACCGATGTCCCGTCCGTCAGGAGCACCTTCACCAGGGACGCAGGCCCGCCGACGAACGTTTCGGTCACCTCCCGCGTCTCGACGGCCCCGGCGCCGTGGCTGTAGGACGTCACCCTGTCCCCGACGCGTATGGTCTCGATGGGCCGCCCGTCCACGAGCGTTCCGGCCGGGAAGCACTCGTCCACGACCAGCAGGTCGACGGGCCCCGCGAGCCGGCGCCGCGCCAGGGTCTGCACCGAGGCCACCGTCACCGTCCGCCCCGTGTCGACCGCCCCGGCGGAGGCGCAGGCCACACCCACGTGCGGCTCCCCCTCGGGCCAGACCCGAAGGAGCTTGTCCCGCGCCTGCGCTATCAGCTCCCGCCGGTGCGCCAGGATGAGGATCCTCATGCCGGGGTACGCCGTCATGTAGCGGCGTATGAGCTCCGCGAAGATCACCGTGTTGTGGGTCACCGTGAAGTCGCCGAGGAGGAAGAGGCGGTCGGGGCCTTCCAGCTCGAAGCCGTAGTATTTCCCCGGCCCGAGCGGCCAGACGCCGAAGCCGAACTCCAGGGCGCCTCCCCGCGCCTGGATCCTCTGGTCGGCCTGGCGCGCCGGGATGTCGCTGGGGATCGTGTCCAGGGCGCCGCTCAGGGAGAGCCGCCAGCACCTGCCGCGTTGGCTGCGTTCCCCCAGGCGCCTCAGGGCCCGCTCGACGCGCGCCGCGAGCCCGAGGGAACGGGCCAGGAAGGCGAAGTCCATCGCGAGCCGTTCCGATTTCACGTACAGGTCGTAACGGCCCTCGGACAGGAACCCGTCCGCGTCCAGCGCCCCGGCCAGCAGCTCGAGCCGGTCGCCGGCGGAGGCAGTCAGGTACGCATGCGGCACGTGATCCGCCACGAGGCGGTACCCGCCCAGCCCGTGCCCCCACGGCGCCTCCATGCCGCCAAGCATCAGGCCGAGGAGGCGCGGGGGCTCCGCCAGCGGCCTCCCCGCCGGGGGGAACTCCACCGGCCCCGCCCGGCGCCCCCGGGCGGCCTGCCTGAACGGCTCCGGAGCGCCCAGCCAGGCGTCGACGGGGACGTCCGCCACGTCGCCCGGCCGCCACTCCCGCCCCCCGGGGCCCGCGATCCCCTCCCCGCCGGCCGGCCCCGCGATCCGCAGGCTCAGCACGTGGCTCCCGTTGGCCGTGAAGGGGACGCCGCCGTCGTCGGGGACGATCCTGTACATCTCCTCCGTGCCGGAGGCCAGGGAGACCACCTTCCGGGGGCGGCTGTCCGGCCCCATCAGGAGATCGCCGACGGCCAGCCTCTCCACGGGGACCGTCCGCCCGTCGAACGTCAGCACCGGGGTCCCGGCGCCGAGGCACTTGCCCGCCCCCGTCGCCGCCTGCAGCAGGACGCGGGGCGTCTCCTGCAGGCGGGCCACGACGGCGTCCAGGGCCTTCCTCTGGTACTCGCGGAGCTCCATCGCGGCGGATCCTCTCAGGCCTGCCCGGCCGGGGGCGGAGGGGGCGCGGGGGCGCCCTTGGGCTGGGGCTTCATGCGGGGCGGGG
>JAITRL010000058.1 GCA_031288415.1 Deltaproteobacteria bacterium
CGCTCCCGCGGCCCGTCCTGCCGACGTCCTTTCGCCGCCCGGAGGCGCGTGGCGCGAACCGCCGAGTCGCCGCGGATCGGCATGCCTCTGCCCGCGCCTGGAACATGACAGTCCTCCGCAGGTAAGGCGGAAGGAACCGCGAGTAGTGAAAAATGATCCCTCTCTCAACATCAACCGCGTTTGGCTTGCAGGGGCTTTCGTGGTATCGTCTCTGCCGGCTGCGGATGGGGGATGAGCCCAAGGCGCTCCTTGGCAGGCCCAGGCACGGCGGGATCCGTTTCCGCAGCCTCCCGGGGGGAGATCCTCTCCGCCCCGGAGAGCCAACGAGCCGCGCGCCGCGGCGGGGCGGCCGGCTGCGGCGTATCCCTGCCGCTTCCGTCCAGGCCTCCCGAATCTTTGATCGGCGAACGCGGTATCGCCATAACGGGGCGGCCGGGCGCCGGGGCTGCGCCGCAGGCCGTCCAGGGAAAGGGATCGAACGTGAAAAAGCTTCCGGTCTCCATGTCGTCGTTCAGGGAACTGGTCGAGAAAGACCTCGTGTACGCCGACAAGACGCGGTCCGTCCACGAGATGGTCACAGGAGGGAAATTCAATTTCCTCGCCAGGCCCAGGAGGTTCGGCAAGACCCTTCTCCTGAGCGCCGTCGAGGCCCTTTTCGGCGAGCCTCCACCCCCCCTGTACCCGGGATACCCTCCCCGCAAAGGCCCGCGGGAGCTCTTCTCCGGGCTGTGGATCGGAAGCTCGGGCTACGAATACGAGACGCACCCCGTCGTTTCCGTCAGCATGGCGAGGGCCAGTTCCAGCCCCGAAACCCTGAAGCTGGACATAGTGGAATACCTGGCGCATATCGCCAGTGGCCACGGGCTGGACATGGACGCCTCGCGCCCCGGCGCCGCGCTGGCGAGCCTGGTCAAGGGGCTGCGCCAGAAGTTCGGCAGGCAGGTGGTGCTGCTCATAGACGAGTACGACGCCCCGGCGAGCGTGAACTTTGACAGGCCCCTGCTCGCCGAGGGCAACCGGAGCGTGCTGAGGGATTTCTACGCCGGGGTCATGGATTCCGACGAGCACCTCCGCCTCGTCCTTCTGATCGGGGTCACCAGCCTGGCCATGTCGGGGCTTGCGCCTGCCCTGAGCGGCATCGAGGATCTGACGCTCGACCCGAGATTCTCCGGGAGCTGCGGCTTCACCGCCGGCGATCTCGACGGGAATTTCGGAGAGCACATGGCCGACGCCCTTCGGACGATGACTGAGCGGGGCGGGATGCCGGCAGGCTCCACGGCAGACGACCTGAGGGAGCTGATCCTGGACTGGTACGGCGGCTACAGCTGGGACGGCACGACCAGGGTCATGAACCCCTGCTCCACCGTGCAGCTCTTCGACCAGGCGACGTTCTCCGACTACTGGAACCCCGCGTCATGCTTCGGCCCCGCCCTCGGCGACGTCTCCGACGGGGATCTTCTCTCCCTCGTGAACGACGGGTTCAGGGACCTGCCGAAACGCGCCTTATGCCCCGACGGCAAGGGGGCCGCCGGGCCGGCGCCGGCCCTGTTCCAGTCAGGGTACCTCACCGTGGACGAGGTCTCCCCCGGCCCCGACGGCCCGCTCTACACCCTGAGGATCCCCAACAGGGAGGTCTGGCTGATCAGGGACGGATCGTTCAGCCGGCTGCTTTACAGCCTCCTCGGGCGGTCCCCCCAAGACGTCTCCCGCGAGCTCAAGGGCGCGCTGAGGCGGCTGGACTCCGGGGCGCTGACCGGGCTCTTCGCCTCCTTCTTCGGAAGCTTCCCCGCCGGGCGCCTCAGGGACGACGAGAGCTGCTACCGCAACATCGCGCGCGGGTTCCTCGGCGGCCTGCACACCCCTAAGGTCATGCCGTTGTCACATGGAGCCGCCGGCGCCCCCGGCCTGGCCGTCTTTTACCCGGACGAGCGCCTGTACGCGGCCGTCGAGATCAGGTGCCCCGGGGACTGGCAGGCCGACGGCAAGGAGGATCTGGACGGGAAGGTGCGCCTCAGCCTGGCGAGGGAGGCCGTCAGGGCGGCCGGGGAAAAGGAGCACGTCCTCCCTTTCGCGGCGCAGGTCGACAGGGTCGTGATCGTGGGCCTGGGGGTCGTCTGGAGCGGCAGGTGCCTCGCCCTGGCGGAGGAGGGCGACCCGGCGCGGATCAGGCCGGCGGGCGCGTGAAAGCGGGCCTGAGGCCGCCAGCATGGGCGGCTCCCTTCGGCGGCCTTCGAGCCGGGTCGCTCCCCGGACGCCCTTCCGGCCGGCCCTGCGCCGGTCAGCTGCCCCAGTTCCGGAAATAGCCCGCCAGTCCGCCGCCCCAAGCCATGACCGAGGCGCCTGAAACATGATCAGCTGGCCCGAGGCGAAGCCTGCAGGCAACGCGGCGGCGACCGCCGCAGCCTCACCCCCGCCCTTGAGGGGCGCGTACGGGACTGTCGCGGTGGCCTTGAAGCCCTTTACCGCCGCCTCCCGAACGTCGCCGCCGCCCAATGACGCGCCACAGTTCATGACGCCGGCGGCGCGCCCCAAGGCCGACATGTCGTCCGCGGCCTTGGCAATGGTAGCGGAGCCGGGGGACGCGGGCGGGCGGAGCCCCGCGGCCGACCCGATCGGCGCCGAGCGGCCGGACCGGGAGCTCCCACACCCTCCAGGAGGAACCCAATGCCGACGCTTCCCGACGGCGGCCAGCCGTTTCCCAAAATCCGCGAGGCCGGCCTCCTTTACGCGGACAAGACCGAGTTCGTCCGCAAAATAGTCCAGGCCCACGGCTGCGTGTTCCTGTCAAGGCCCCGCCGGTTCGGCAAGTCGCTCCTTTTGGGGGCCATGGCCGAGGCCCTCAAGGGCAGACGGGAGCTCTTCGAGGGCCTTCGGCTCGGATCCTCGGGCTACGGCTTCAAGCCCTATCCGGTCGTGCGCCTGACCATGACCGGCAGGAGCCGGGACGAGGCCCAGCCGACGAGTACGTTCGCCGACAAGGTGAAGGGGGCGGCCATGGACAACGGCGTCGCCGAGGCCGACGTCGAGGTCATAGGCTGCGACCCCGGCGACATGCTCTTAAAGCCGGTGACAATCCTCAACGGCAGGTTCGGGGAGAGGGCTGCCGTCCTCATCGACGAGCACTACGCCCCGATAAACGAGCACTACGCCCCGATAAACGAGCACGGCGCCCCGATAAACGAGCACGACGCCCCGATAAACCAGGCGCTGGGCGACGCCGGGCGGGCGTGACGATGACGGCGGCCGGAAAGGGCCCCGGGGCCGCAGTACGGGAGCGGGCCGAATCAACGCGCCGCGCCGCAGGGCCCTGGAGCATCGGATCCGGCATGGCGCGGGGCCGCAAGGGGCTGCCGCGGCGGGCCCCCCCTATATCCTCTGCCCGCGCAGCCGCTGGATGCGCTCCTCCAGCGGCGGGTGCGTGGCGAAGAGGCTCATCAGGAACCCGCGCGAGAGCGGGTTCACTATGAACAGGCTGGCCGTGGCGGGGCCGGCCGCCCTCACGGCCTGGCCCCTCCCCGAGGCGACGCCTATCTTCTCCAGGGCGTCGGCGAGCCCGTCCGGGGTCTGGGCGATGTTGGCCCCGTCCTCGTCGGCCAGGTACTCGCGGGAGCGGGAGATGGCGGCCTGGACGAGGGACGCCGCCACGGGCGCCAGCAACGCCATGAGGAGCCCCGCCGCCAGGTTGACGGGGTTCCAGCCCCTCCGGCCCAGGAGCGTCCCGTACTTCGCTATGGAGGCCAGGAACATGATGACCGTGGCCATGGTGCCAGCGACGGAGCAGATGAGGATGTCCCGGTGCTTCACGTGGGCGAGCTCGTGGGAGAGCACCCCCGCCAGCTCCTCTCGGCTCATGATG
>JAITRL010000129.1 GCA_031288415.1 Deltaproteobacteria bacterium
CCTGGAACCCCCCCCTGAGCCGTTCCCGGGGCCCCGGGCCCGGCGGCTCGCCCCCGCCTCCTGTCTTTCCCGGCAGGCGCGCCGGCCCGGCCGGCGGCGCGGCATCGCGCCGTCGCGCGCCGCCTCCGGTCGGGCCCGCCGGGCGACTGCCGCGAGCCCGCGCGGGCCCCCCGTGAGCATCTCTTCGGCAGCGTGCGGGGCTCGGTGAGGGCCAACACGGCCCCGACAGGACCCGGTCGCTTTTCAGGGTCCGGCAGGCAGAGGCAGCGCGACCGGCGCCGTCATCTATGTCCGTCCCGGCCGCGCGACCGGCGTTGGCGCGCCTTGCGGCGGCGGCTTTACCCGGAGTCTTCCAGGAGAGGCTGGGGCCGGCCTTGCGGAAAGTTCCAAAAGGATCGCGAATGCCTGGCCGGCTTTCCCGCTCATGGGCCGCGCGGCGCAAGGCTCCGGCGGAGACGTCTTATGGCGGCCCTCCTAGCTTGCCGACGGATCCGTGTCTGAAGACAAGTTGCGCTTAAGCCGCCGCCCGCGATGTCAACCCTGCTGGCGGCCACCCGGCGGGGAAATTTTTCCTGGCTGGAACGAACGGCCTCCCTGGCCTCGGCCTGGGAGGTCTTGAACAGGGACCCGCCGGGGAGAGCGGGCCTCAGGCGCGTGGGCAGGGAAGACCGGGCCCGGCTCCGAGGACGGAAGCGGCGCCCTGCCCGGCCTGAAAAGGACGGGCAGGGCGCCGCGGCTAAGGCCGCTCCCTGCTGCCCGGCTCTTTTCCACGCCACCTGCCGCAGTGAAGCGGCAGCGGGGCGGGCGAGGCCCGCCGCCGCGGGCGACGGGAGCCTCAGGACTCCCCTGGCGCCTGCCTTGTCAAATCCCTGGCGGCTTTCCCGGCTGCCCTGAACCCCCCGCTGACAGCGGCCGCGAATAAACCCCTGCCTGCCCCGCCGGCTCTGCGGCCCAGGAATCCTGGCCGCGCGCTTCCCGGCGCAGGCGCGCCTGGCGCATAATCGCGCGAAAGCGCGCGGAAAACATTGCCTGTCGCGGGAGGCGTTCCGCCTAAAAGACGCGTCCGCGAAAGCCTCCCCGGAGGAAGGAGCCTTGGCGGAAGACGTTTCGGAGGCGGTCTTTCTTGCAGGAAGCATCCCTGTCCCTCTGCCCAGAGGGGCTGGCCGGAACAGCGCCCCCATGAAATACGCGGAATGAAAAGCCCCTGGGTTGGCCTCTATGCCGCCAATGGCGAAAATGCCCCCGTCAGCGCGGCCGGAGGAGGGAAAACCTTAGGCTCCGCAGCCGGCCGCGGGAAAACCTGCGGCCGCTGAGACGCGCCTGCAGCCTCAAGGAGACCCGCCAAAGACGAGGCCGCCATCCGGGCTTGCGCGATCGTCCTCCGCCAGAAACAGGCCCGGAGGTTCCCGACAGGGCCTTAGCCCCTGAAGCCTCGCTCGCCAAGCTGGGCTGGGCGGCCAAGGGGGCTCGCGCGCAGGATTTCCTCATGCGCCTCCACCGCTCCAAGCGCCATGGCCGCGGCTTCCGGAAAACATGCGGAAAACCCCCGAGCCCTTCGCCAGGGAAAACGCCCCGCCCGCGCTGGAACCGCCCGGCGGCCCCTGCGGCGCAGGGGCTTCCGTGCCCGGGCCCATGCCGCTTTCCGAACTGGCGCTTCCCGCGCCGTCGGCCAAAGCCGCCAGGGAAACCTCACGGAAGAGTTCCCGGAAGGCCGCAGTGGCCGGAATGGCCGCAGAGGCCGCAACGGCCGCAAAAGCCGGAGGCGGCGATGAAAAGCCGAAACGGTTTAGCTCCGGCAGGCCTGTAAAGCCTAACGGCATTGGAAAGCCAAGCAGGGCAGGAAAAAGAAAAGCCAAGCAGGCCCGGAAAAACAAAAAGCCGAGCAGCCAGCCGCCGGCAACAGGAGGAGGCCGCCGGAAACGGGGCGGGGCCGGCTGCAGGCAACCCCCCGTGACAGCGGCGGCGGGGACTCTACGGGCTCTATAGGCAATTCCGAGGCAGCCTGACTCCCCGTTCGGGCGCGGGCCTGGACCCATGCCTGAGCTCTGGCCTGGACCCATGCCTGAACATCGGCCTGAATGCCGTGCCGGACATCGACGCGGGCACCGGCAAAGGCAACAAGGCGGCCGCCTGCAATGGCGGCCGCCCAAGCGCAGGCGAAGGCGTCTGCACGGGCTTCGGCAATGGCGCCGACGCAAGCGCAGGTGAGGGGCATCGGAAAAGTCCGGCAGGAGCTTCCTCGGATTTAGCCTGGGCGTAAATCCCTGCCGGCTGTGCCGGCGGGGGAGGGTTGCCCTCCATGCCATGAGGCGCGCGGCGGACAAGTGAAGCCGGCGTGAAACGGGAGCTATGCGCGCCAGGGCGAACTTGAGAGGCGCGGGACACGCGCCGCGCCTGGAAGCGGCGCGCGTCCCGGGCTTTCCTCCCGCAGGCCGCGCCTGTCATGCGAAAGCCGCAAAGACCGGAAAAGACGGCGAGCCCCCCGCCTTGGAAAATCGGATGCCTGAAATCAGCCTTTCCCCGGCCGGCGGAACTCTTCGGGCGCTAAGCTTCTACAGGAGAAACGCAAGGATCCGGAAACCTCGCCAGGGCATTTCAGGACTGCTGGGCCTGCAGTCCCCCGCCCGGCCGCTCGACCCGGCCCGCTGAAGCGCCCTGAAGTTCCCGGGAACGAGTTCTTCAGGATCGTTTTTCCCTCAATCGCTGTGGCCTGCCCCGGAAATGCGGTATAATAGGCCCTCACAGGCAAGCATTCCTCGAACATGCCGCGCCCCGCGCCCCGCGCCCCGCGCCCCGCGCCCCGCGCCCCGAGCCCTGCGGCCTGCGGCCCTGCCGCCGGACTTTCCGCCTCAGCCGCCTTCGCCCCCATGCCCTGACTCACTCCTCCCCGCAACCTCCCTCCGAGCCGTGGCTGAGTCCCCGGTCACCCGCTGACCGCCCGGACCTTTTGACCGGCCGCCGACGACTGCCGATTTGCCGCCGTTTTCCCTCCTCCGGCGCTGCCCCAGGGGAATGGCGGCAACGCGCGGCTTGCGTCGGCCGGCGCCTTGCCCCCGCTCGGTCGCGAAGCGCCTGTTCACCGGACAGGTTCCAAGGCCGGAGAGATGTGGAAGTCAGCTTTCGTTGCCCTGCTGGTTTTGGCCTCAGGGGCCTTTTCCGCCTGTTCCCAGGACCCGGGCTCCGGGCCGGGAGGGGAGGGCAGCCCTTCCGCCGGGGACGGCACGGTCGGCGCCCTGACAATCGGGACCACCGCGCCTAACGACGCCTTCACCGTGTTCAGCGAGTCCGGGGCTTTCGGCAGAATGAACTACAACGCCTTCGTCGCCGCCCCGTTCTGGACCATGGACGGCGAAGGGAAAGTGAAGCCGTTCCTGGTCCGCGAGTGGGAGATCGACCCTTCGTCCAGGGAAATAACGGCCAGGGTAGCCGTCGGGCAGGGCATATCCTGGCACGACGGGAGGCCCTTCACCCTGGAAGACGTGCTGTTCACCTTCGATTACCTGATGACCCGGACCCGGAAAAGCTACGTGGCCGATCTGGAGAGGGTGGAACGGCTGTCGGGCGACTCCGTGAAGATAGTCCTGAAGAAGCCGGGGGCCTACCAATGGATACAGCTCGCCGCCGGCTACCTGACCGTTCTCCCCAGACACGTGTGGGAAAACGTGGAGGAGCCGCTCAAGTTCTCGGCCCCTTCCGCCGCGATCGGGTGCGGCCCGTACCGGCTCGTCTCCGTGGACAGGGACGCGGACATCAGCGTCTACGAGGCCGTCTCCGAAAGCTACCTCGGCCGCAGGCTCACGGTGAGGAAGGTGATCCTGAGGACTTACGCCTCCCAGGACACGCTTGTCATGGCCCTGAAACGGGGCCTCGCGGATGCGATGTACGACTACTCCAACGCCCTGGAAGCCACGCTGGCACCGGGGCTCCAGGGGGTGGAGGGCCTCGACCCCGGCATGAGCCTCAATACCGGGAACTTCCAGATCGTCTACGGCTTCAGGTCGCGCCCCACAAGCGACCTTGCCTTCAGGAAGGCGGCCACCCTGGCCTTGGACTACGAGCTCCTGCGGGTCACCATAGGAGGCGGATACGGCCTGATCCCCGGCATCGGGGTCATCGCGCCCCCTAATATCGGATTCGACCCGGATCTGCCCCGCCTGGGCCGGGACCTGGCCGAAGCCGCGAGGGCGCTAGACGAGGCCGGCTACCGCGACCTGGACGGGGACGGCTTGCGGGAGGGCCCTGACGGGGAGCCCCTGGAAGTTTCCGTGCTCCCGCAGTACAACCGGGTGAAAAGCGCCGTCTACCTGCGCCTGTGCGAGATAGTCGTCAGGAACCTGAAGGACATAGGGATCCGCGCCGCCCTGGACGGGAAGGGGGCCTCCAACCCCGACCATAACGCCGCCCTGAGAAAGAGCGGGAGTTACCAGATCTTCCTGGGCTACACCTCTCCGGGCATGGCCCGGCAGACCTCGGCGTATTACTACTTCGTGGACAGTTCAGTCACCGGCCAGTGGGGGACATGCGCCGATCCGGAATTCATGAGGGCCTACGCCGAGAGGAAGGAGGCCGCCGACGAAGGGACTTACGTCGCCCTGACAGGCGAGCTCCAGCGGATCAACTCCAGGCTTTACGTGGCCGCGCCGCTGTGCTGGAACATGGCGTTCTTCCCGTACAGGACCGACAGGTACGAGGGCTGGGAGAACTACCCCGGCTGGGGGCCCGTGAACGCCGGGACCTGGTACGCCCTGAGGGGAAAATGAGGGTTTTTCCGGAGCGCCCCGCAACCCGGCCCGCCGAAGGGCCAGCGGCCTGGCCGGGCGGCCCCGGCGACGGGGACAGGAAATCCTTCCGCAGGGCCCTCGCCGCGCGCCTGAGCCGCCTCGGCTCAAAGGCCGCCGCGGCAGCCTTGACGGTCTTCTGCATCGTCTCCGTCAACTTCGCCCTGATCCGCTTCATGCCCGGCGACCCTGTGACGCATATCGTCGGGGAAGACGAGTACCTGATGCTGGAGGCCTCAAGCCCTGAGACGATCGAGGCAATCCGCGCCGAATACGGCCTGGACGGCTCCCTGCCGGCCCAGTTCGCGGCATACCTCGCCAGGACCGCCAGGCTTGACTTCGGAAGCTCCTACCGGACCAAAGGCCCCGTCCTGGACACCGCGCTCCGCCGCATGAAATTCACCCTGCTCCTGGCCGTCCCCTCGACCGCGCTCGCCGCGGTAATCGGCGGCGCCTTGGGGCTCCTGGCCGGCTGGAGGAAGGGAGGCCTGGCGGACATGACGGCCTCCCCGGTCATGGGGCTTCTCCAGACCGTGCCCGCCAACTGCCTGGCCATCGCCTTCCTGCTGCTTTTCTCCTTCAGGCTGGGCGCATTCCCCTTGGGCGGCATCACCGAAGGCGGCCTCACCGGAGCCGAGAAGGCTCTGGACATCCTGTGGCACATGGCCCTCCCGGCCGCCGTCCTCACCCTCCTCAAATGCTCCTCGGACTACATGCTCATGAAATCGGTCGTAGCCTCGCTCCGCGACGAGGAATACGTGCTGACGGCCATGAGCAGGGGCTACTCCGAATGGAGGATCCTCACGGGGCACGTACTGAAAAACGCCCTGTGCCCCTTCATTACCTCGCTGTGCATGCAGTTCGGCTACATCCTCTCGGGTTCCATGCTGGTGGAGGTGGTCTTCTCCTGGCCGGGCATGGGCATGCTCGTTCACGAGTCCGTCGCGGGCAAGGACTTTCCCATGCTCCAGACCTGCTTCCTCTTCATGGGGGCCTGCGTGGTGGCTTGCAACCTGCTGGCCGACGCCCTGGTCCTGGCCATCGACCCGCGGGTCAGGGAAGGGGGGATCGGTTGACCGGCAAACTCGGCCTCAGGCCCCGGATCGGGGCGGCCATCCTCCTGGCGCTTCTCCTGGCGGCGGTTTTCGCCCCGCTCGTCTCCCCCCTTGACCCCTACGAGTTCGGGATCCCTTACCTCGAGCCGTCCGCGGCTCACCTCCTGGGCACCAATGACGTGGGCCAGGACATCCTGTCCGAACTCGTCTACGGGGCCCGGGTCTCCCTGATCATCGGGGTGACGGCGGCCTTCGCGGTCACCGCGGCGGGAGCCGCCGTCGGCCTGACGTCAGGGTACTGGGGCGGGAAAGCGGACGTGGCCCTCATGGGCCTGACCAACGTCTTCATGTCCCTGCCGGCGCTTCCGCTCACCGTGGTGCTCGTGGCCTACCTCGGCCCCGGCCTCCGCAACGTTATCCTGGCCATCTGCCTTACCGCGTGGACGGGCACGGCCAGGGTCGTCAGGTCCCGCGTCTTGCAGCTCAAGGAGCTCCCCTTCGTCAAGATCGAGAAAACCCTTGGCGCCGGCCCCCTTTACGTCATGTTCCGTCACCTGCTCCCGAACATCGGGGAGCTGGTCTTCGTGCGCGGGGTCCTGGCGGTGGCCTCGGCCATGCTGGCCGAGGCCGGCCTCAGCTTCCTCGGGCTGGGCACGGCGGGGGCGAAAAGCTGGGGAAGCATCCTCCACTACGCCTTCTTCCGGGGAGGGCTGGTCAACGGCTGCTACTGGTGGTACCTCCCTCCCATGATCTGCATCAGCCTGTCGGTGACCGGGTTTCTCCTCCTGAGCTATGTCGGAGAAAGGCGCGGCCCTGCGGCTCCGGCCGCCGGGGCCGCCAAGGGAAGGCGCGCCGATGCTTAGGGCGGAAGACGTCTCCGTGAGCTTCGCGGGCGGGGCACGCGTCCTCGACGAGGTGACCCTCGGGCTCGCGGCAGGGCGGAAAACCTGCGTGATAGGCGAGACCGGAAGCGGCAAGTCCATGCTGCTTCTGACGATTCTGGGCCTGCTGGGCCCGGGGGCGGCCGTCTCCGGGCGCATCCTCATGGACGGCCTGGATCTGCTCAGGCTTTCGCCGCGGGAGCTCCGGAAGGCGCGCAAGGAGCGGCTCTCCTACATCCCCCAGGGCAGCGGCAACGGCCTCAATCCCCTCTACACCGCGGGAAGCCAGCTGACCGAGCTGATACGCTTTCACAGGGAAGTCCCGCAAGGCGAAGCCGTCTCCCTGGCCGGAAGCCTCTTGGCCCAGGCCGGCCTCGACGACCCCTTCCGGGTCATGGCCTCCTACCCGTTCCAGCTCAGCGGCGGCATGCGCCAGCGGGTCCTCGCCGCCATGGGCCTGAGCGGCGAGGCCCCGATCCTGCTCGTGGACGAGCCTACCAAGGGCCTGGACAGGGCCCGGATCGACCTTATGGCGGCCCTGTTCAGGGGCATAGAGGGAAAGTCGATGCTGTGCGTGACCCATGACCTGCGTTTCGCCCGGCAGGTCGCGGACTCGGTCGCGGTGCTCTACTCTTCGGAGCTGATAGAGGAAGGCTCCTGCGGCGAGTTTTACTCAGGCCCCCTCCATCCCTACTCCCGGGCCATGCTCGCCGCCCTCCCGGAAAACGGGCTGAAGGCCGAGGCGGGGTTCGCGCCGCCCCGGTCAGGGAAAGTCGCCGCCGGAGGCTGCGCCTTCGCCTCCCGCTGCCGGGAAGCCGTCCCACGCTGCCTGCGCGGCCGCCCTCCCCTGATCGCCGCGGGAAACCGCAGGGTACGGTGCTGGAAACATGCTCCTGAGCCTTGAGGACGTAAGTTTCCGTTACCGGACCAGGGAGGGGTTCGCGCTCAAGGGGCTCGACCTCGCCGTGGCCAGCGGGGAATGCGTAGGCGTATTCGGGCCCAGCGGCTGCGGCAAGTCCACGGCCGGCCAGATAGCGGCGGGCATCCTGCGGCAGACGGAAGGGCGGATCGTCTATCGGGGGGCTCTCCTCCGCGCCCCGTTCAAGGGGGAGGCCCGCCGCGGGATCCAGATGCTCTTCCAGCACCCGGAAGTGAGCTTCAACCCCAAGCTCACCCTGATGGCCAGCATGCGGGAGCCTTACCGCTTCCGGAAAATCCCGTTCTCGGAAAAGGATCTCCGCGGTCGCCTGGAGCCCTACGGAATATACCCGGAACACCTGACCCGGAGGCCGCAGGGCCTGAGCGGCGGCGAGCTCCAGCGGCTGGCGCTAGCCAGGATCATGTTCATGGAGCCGAGGCTGGCGATACTGGACGAGCCCACCAGCATGCTGGATGTCGTCAGCCAGGCGCAGATCATCGGCCTGCTCCGGGGACTCAGGGCCGAAACCGGCCTCGCCTGCCTGTTCGTGTCCCACGATCAGGCCCTGTGCGAGGCCTTCTGCGACAGGATCCTCGTGATGGAGGGCGGCAGGCTGTCCTGACCCCCGGGCGCGCGCCGCGCCGCAAGCCGCCCGTGAGAGGGCCGTGGCTTCATGTAAGCCCTGGCTGCCCTATGGACACGGAGCCTTCGGCGAGCTCGGGGCCCCGGAGAGTCCGTCGCCCGGGGAAAGCCGCGCGCCGCAGGGAAGCGCGCGGCGGTCCCCTGGCCCTGAACCCCGCCCGGGAGCTCGGCGCGCGCCCTTCAGAACTTCACGCCAAGGCTCACCTGGAAAGTCCTGGGGTTGCCCAGGACGATCGCGTTGGTTCCTGTGTCGGGATGCTGGTAGGGCTTCCAGTAGGCGTTGTCGAGCACGTTGAAGCATTTCACGGCTAAGGTCACGGGCACGTCGCGGATCTCATGGGTGTAGGAAAGCCCGAGATCCAGCGTCGCGAAGGCGGGGGTCCTGAACCTCTCGTTCATGAGGCTCGCGGACCCCATGTAATAGAGCCTGCCCATGGCCTTCAGGCCGTCCGTGATCCTGTACGTGGCCGCGAGCGTGCCTGACCAGTTAGCCACCCCGTTGGTCCTGAGCCCGTCGTACAGGCCTCTCTCCGTCTTCTCCTGCCTCGCGTCTATGTACATGACTCCCCCGATGACGTCGAGCCTGTCGAAGAGGCTGCCGGACACCGCGAGCTCGGCCCCCCGGTTTCTGAGCTCCCCGTCGGCCTGCAGCCGGCGCCCTCCGGGCACGTCATGGGAGCGGGTGGCGCTTTGCCTTATGTCGAACAGCGCCAGCGTGAACAGAAGCTGCTCCCACTGGTATTTGGCCCCGATCTCGTTCTGTTTCGTTTTCGCCGGCGCCAGCACCTCGCCCACGTTAACGTAGTTCGCCGAGACCCGGGTCCCGGCCGAGAAGCTTTCCGTATGGCTGGCGTAAAACGTCAGGTTCTCCAGCGGACGCCAGACGATGCCGAAGGTGGGGCTGATGTTGCTGGACTTGACTTCCTGTGTCACGGCGCCTGAGGCGTTATAGTTCTTGACGATGTTGTCATGCCAGTGGAAGCCGCCGAACAGGGAAAGCTTCTTGTTGAAAAGCGACAGCGTGTCCATCAGCGTGAACCCGGTGCTCGCCCTGGAATAGGTCTTCCTCAGGTATGTGCTCACGTTGGCGGGGATCGAATAGTCAGGCCTCGCGCCGGTGAATATGTTGCCGTACGGCGCGAAATCCGTGTACGGCCAGGTGCCCGACTCCCCCCGCTCGTGATACGTGTACCCGTAGGCGGCCAGGTAGGAGTTTTCCGCTGACCCGAACCTGACGGTCCCCCTGACGCCTCCCTGCACCGTCATGGTCTCCCGCTTCAGCCGCTCGTCGCGTACCCTCGCGAAGTAGTCGCCGGCGTTGTTCATCAGGGTAATCCTTGACGTCAGTATCCTGGGATCGGACTCCTCGCGAGAGTAGCCGAAGTCCAGGAACGGCACCAGCCAGTCCCTGATCCTCTGCTCGTGGTTCAGCGTCACCAGCGTGAGCCGCTGGTTCGTCTCGTTCCAGTCCGGACCGAAGGCGTCGCTGGTCTTCGGGGCCGCGGGAAGCCGGGTCACTGCGTCGTTGAGGAAAAAGTTCCGACCCCCGTAGTTTCCCGTGTTGCCGTACCTGAAGTGGCCGATGGCCAGGTTGGTCCGCATGTCGGCGGTTTTCCTGTCGATGTTGACCATTATGTTGAGCCGGTCGTTTTTGGCGTTCCTGATCGCCGTCTCCCCTGACGTGCGCTCGACCGTGGCCCTTATCCCCCATTCCTTGTTTGCCCCGAACCTTCTGCCGAAGTCCACCTGCTCGGTCAGCCCGCTTCTTCCGAAGAAGCTGAGCGTCAAGTCGAACTGCGGCTCCGGCCTTGCGACTTTCGTCCTGTAGTTGACGTGCCCGCCCGTTCCCGCGTAAACCGTCGTGGTGCCCATGTAGGCGATGCTCGGCCCTTCAAGCACGTCTATCGACTCGAAGGCGTAGCTGGGGACGTACAGCGGACCGAACATGCCGCCCAGGCCGTTTATCCCTATGTCGTAACCGGTGAACCTGAAGCCCCGGATATACATCTCCGAGAACATCGAGACCGAGTCCCTGATCGACGGGTTGAGCGTCAGCACGCTGGCGGTCTCGCTCGTGTCGCCTCCCGGCGCCGAGAACTCCCGTATCGCGTACTCGGTTATCGACGACGAGACGAACGGCAGCTCCATGGGCGATCTGTCCCCCAGGAACCCTGCCGGCGCGGTGTCCCGGGTGAGCGCGCCTTCCTTCGTGGATTCGACTATCATGGTCGACAGCACATCCGTCTGCCTCGCGGGAGCCTCCTGCTGGCCCAGCGCGGGGAGAGCCAGCGCCGCCGAGGCCATGGCGAATGCCATGGCCGCCGTGATGCTTCTGGTCAGATAATTTCCCGACATTCGAATAATACCTTTCTGTCATCCTCTGCCCCTCAAGCCGTTCCGACATGAAGGTCAGGGCTGAGGAGGCGCGGCGCGGCCCTCCTTAACTTATCCCGTGCGTATCGGCCTCAAGAGCGGCGCCCCTTGGCGGCGGCCGGCTTGTCAGGGCCTCCCCGGACCATGGCCCTCCCGCGCGCAATCGGCTCGCACGCGGGGACGGAGCCGGCAACGGCCCGCACCGGGACTTTTCCGGCCTGCACGGGGGTTAATCACCGCGCTCAGGAAGGTTACTCAAACCTTTTGCCGGCGAGGCCGCATGCAAAAAAAACCGGCCTGACAACAATCAGCCGGAGCATAGAGTTCGAAAAACAGGTCTTGGAAACGGAAAACGCTGACTGCCGGGCAACCTGCGCTTCTTGTGGGAACGTGATCATTTGTCAGGGTTGGGAGGGTGGAGCGTGAGGGCGGGGAGGCCTCTCCGGCGGCCGGTTGCCTAATCGGCTGCGGCGGGGGGAGAAGGCGGGGTGGGGGGGTACGCCGGAAAGTCCGGGAAGGCGCGGGGGAGTCGGAGCGGGTGGGAGGATTGAGGCTTAGAAGGCTAAAAAAAACCAGAGAGAGAGAGAGAGAGAGAGAGAGAGACAGAGATGCAAATATCGTGCCATCTCTTTTCGAGCTAATTTTTTTGGCGCATTTTGCAAACATGCCAGACATTTTCAGAATATCCCGCCGCATAGACTGCTTTCGCCTGTCTTTTCGAAAAATCAGACTAAAAGTCTGGACTAAAGACAAGGGGCTGGCTGCGGATGCCCGGAAAACGACAGGGCAGCCTCAGCCCGGGGGAGTGAAAATGCCGGAAACGTGGGGTTGCAAGAGGCACTATGTGCTGTTTGAGACCCTTCTATTACTATAATTGGGCTTTCAAAGTCAAGTCAAAAATAAACGTTGGGAAAATTGCCCGCGTTGCGGCCGTTCCATTGGATTCCGCCTAAGCTATAAAATAACATTTATATTTGTATATTTAATATTTAGAATATTAATTTTATATAATATATTATTAAAGTTTATTTTTTATGCCGCTATTCACGCGGAACTAAACAAGGCGTAACGCTTAATCCGCCCGGCTTGCGCCGTCCGCGCCCTTGAAGCCTCCCGAACCGCTTAGCCCGCAGGCAACCCCTTGTCAGGGCTGCCCTTCGGGCAAACCTTCCGGGCGATAAAGCCATTGCGCACAAACCCTGCAACGTCAGGGTTTCGCTGCGGGGGGAGAGTCCGGCCGGCCTCCTGCTTGCCTGCGCGGCCTAGCCCGGCTCTCGCCCCCTCAGGACGCCGCGCGGACCCATGCGCCTATAAATTGCCTTGCCCTGTACCTCTCGCGGACCCCTTTTGGCTTCGCCGTTCCTTCGTCAAAATATTATTGAACCAGGGCGAAGTTCCTGCTAAAATGTTCAATCTGCGGGTCATGCGGGCAACAATTTCCGGTTTCCAGCGGCCGGCCAGGGTGACGCGCCCTCCAGGGCTCCCGGCCCGCCCATGCCGCAACAGTTCTCCGGCCGAGCGCCCCTTCCCCGGGCCTCGGCCGATGCGCGGGACATCCGGCGCCGGGATCCCAGGCGACGGCGAGACCCGCAGGCATCCTGACCCACCCATCGCTCGACTATCCCGGGAGGCTATCCAACATGAGCGAAGATCCCAAAGTTACGCAACTCAAAGCCGAAGCCGAAGCCGCCCTGAAGAAGGCGGAGGAGCTGGCTGCGGCTCTCAAGGAGGCCCAGGCCAAGGCCGAGGCCGCGAAGGCGGCCCTCGCCGGCGCCGGCGCGAAGCCCGCCGAGCCTCCGAAGCCGGCAGCCAAACCCGCCGCCAAGGCCGGGCCCCCGCCGACCGGCGACCCCGTGACCATCAAGATGCTCGAGCTGGCCCAGGAGCAGGGCAGGTCCACCATCTTCGACCGCGCGGCCAAGATGAAGCCCTGTAACATCGGCACCGAGGGCATCTGTTGCAAGATCTGCTCCCAGGGCCCCTGCCGGCTCCCCCTCACCAAGGCCATCAAGGAAGGCGCCGAGCCCGACAACCGCATGGGCCTGTGCGGAGCCACCCCGGAGACGATAGTCGCCAGGAACCTCGTGCGCATGGTTTCCGCCGGGGCCTCCGCCCACGCCGACCACGGCCTCGAGCTCGTGGAGACGCTGGCCGACATCGCCGAGGGGAATGCCCCCGACTACAAGATCAAAGACGAGGCCAAGCTCCGCGAGGTCGCCGGGAAGCTCGGGATCCTGGACATCCCCTCCGGCGGGGCCGAGCTGGCCAAAGCCGTGGCCGACAAGGCCTTCTCCGAGTTCGGGCGCCAGACCGGCGAGCTGAGCTACCTCAAGGAAGCCCCCTCAGGCGTCTACGAGCGCTGGACCGTGAGGGGCGTCAAGCCCCGCGGCATCAACCGCGAGGCCGTGGAGATCATGCACCGCACCCACATGGGCGTGGACCAGGATTACGAGAACCTGCTCTTCCAGGGCGTGAGGTGCGCGCTGGCCGACGGCTGGGCCGCCTCGTCCCTGGCGACCGATATCCAGGATGCCTTCTACGGCTCCCCGGAGCCCAAGGCCTCCGAGCTTAACCTGGGGACCCTCGCATCCGACGCCGTAAACGTCGTCGTGCACGGCAACTACCCGATGGTGGCCGAAAAGCTCCTCGAGGCCGCCGAGACCCAGGAGCTCAAGGACTACGCCAAGGCGGCGGGAGCCCCCGGCGGCTTCAAGATCACCGGAGCCTGCTCCACCGCCGGCGAGCTCACGGAACGCCACGGCATCGCCGGGTCCGCGGACTACCTCCAGCAGGAGCTCGCGGTGGTCACCGGCGCGGTGGAGGCCCTGGTGATCGACAGCCAGTGCGCCATGGAGGCCTTAAGCCTCCTGTGCGACTGCTATCACACCAAGCTCGTGACCACGAGCCCCATCGCGAAGATCGAGTCAGGCAGCCCCACCGCCGCCAACGTCACCAGCGCCAACATAGCCGAAAAGGCGAAAGAAATCCTCAAGCTCGCGGCCGACAACTACAAGAACCGCGGCGCGACAAATATCCCCGACGGCAAGGACACCATCCTCGCGGGCTACTCCGTGGCTTCCCTGGGCAAAGCCCTGGGGTCCAACGGCAAGGGCCCCCTGGCCTCCCTCGCCGATGCCCTGGCCAAGGGCGAGATCAAGGGCGTCGTGGGCCTCCTGGGCTGCAACAACGTCCGCGTGACCCCCGGCCCCTCCGGCCTCGACCCCCACGTCGAGCTCGCCAAGGCCCTCATCAAGAGCGACCTGCTCGTCTTCACCACGGGCTGCACCGCCATGGCCCTGGGCCGCGCCGGGCTCCTGAGCCTGGAGGCCGCCTCCGAGGCCGGCGCCGATCTGGCGAAGTTCTCCAAGAAGACGGGCCTTCCCCCGGTCATCCACTTGGGCTCCTGCGTCGACAACTCCCGGCTGCTCCACGTGCTGGGCGGCCTGTCCAAGGCCGGGCCCCTGGGCTCCGACATCAAGCAGCTCCCGGCGGCGGTCGCCATCCCCGGCTGGACCAACGAGCAGATCGTCTCCTCGGCCTTCTACTTCGCCGCCTCGGGCGTCGACGTCTTCCTGGGCTTCACGCTCCCCATCCAGGGCGTGCCCACCGTGGTCAAGTACTTCGAGGAGACCTTCGCCGAGAAGTACGGCGGGAGGCTCACCCACGAGCCCGACCCTGCTGCCCAGGCCGCCAAGATCTCCCAGCTGGTGGCCGACAAGCGCAAGGCCCTGAGCCTCTCGTAGCCTCCGCGCCCGGCGGCGCCTCCAGGCGCCCCGCCATCACGGCCGGCCTCTCCGGCTCGCTTATATTTACTCAGGCCGGACCGGGATCCCCTCGCGATCCCGGTCCGGCCTTTTTGTACGAGGCCGCCTCCGCGCCGGCTTCCGTATGGCGAGGCAGGCTCGCTTTGGCCCCTTTGCCCGGCCGCACCTAAGGGCGCCATGAAGCGCCGGGCCGCTTTAGGCTCCGCCCGGGCGCGGAAGGCAACTCTTCAGCCCCCCAGGGGGTTTCAGGCCCCCTGCCCTTAAGGAGGCTCAAGGCCCGCCTCCGAAACGGATCAGCGGCCAGGCTTTTCCGGGCCTCGTGCCCGCAGGCAACAGCCCTGGCCAAGCCAGCCAGCCAGCCAGCCAGCCAGCCAGCCAGCCAGCCAGCCAGCCCGCCCGCTGATAAGGCCCTAAAGGATAAGCCCCCCGGCCGCCCGGCGGCTATTCCACGTCTTCCCCGACATTGACGCGAACGCGCTTGACAATGCCATTTAACCGGCAGCGGTACGGGCCGGCAAGCCGATCTCCCGCTTCAGTTCATTTTGACGGCCAATCCCGCCGGGACGGGAGCGGGCCGGGACGGAAAGCGGCCGGCAGGCGGGGCCGCCCGGGTCGCTTCTCCTCTCGATAACCCTCCGGTTAGGGAGCTTCCGCAGCCGGGGCGCCGGCCGGAAAAAAACTTGATCGCATCCTCAAGACCGAATAAACTGCAAAGGTCAATTTGAAAAGGACAGGCCGCGCGGCAGGGAAGGCGCCATGCTTTCCTGCGGCCGGCCAGGGTCATCCGGACTCCCGGAAGCTGCCGTCGGCCCCTTAAGACGACTCCCCTCCGCAGACGCTTAGGATGCCGGAAAAGGGCCGGGATCGGGCCGGCTACGCGGACCGTGAACCTGTGCGCATGTCCTTGGGCGAAATGGGCTTGCCCCTCTCCCGACCGAAGCTTCCTTGAGTCCGTCGGTTTTCTGGCCTTGTCCATCAGCAGGCCGGAGTTTTCCTTGTCCAAGGGGGCCCGCAGGCTCTGCCTCGTCCGTTTCCCTCGGCAGGCCCCCTGCAAGCGCTGCGGCCGCCGCCCCCGAACCTTCGCCGCCCGCGGGTCCTGCGGCCGGCCTGAAGCCTCTTGGAGGAGCCCGGCGCCGCGTTCCGGGCAGCCGAGCGGACTGGAGCTGCCTCCTCCCGCCGCCGGGGCCGCCGCAACGCCGTTTTTCGCCCCGCCATGTTACCTGCGGCCATGAATGACATGCCCTCTGAAGCGGAAGGTCCCTTTTCCGCGCTGAGGCCTGCCGCGACTCCCGTAACCCTCAGGGCCTTGGACTTTCACTCTCAGCCTCGCGCCTGGCCGCCGCAGGCCTTGTCACCCGGCGGGCCCGCCAGGCGCCCGCGCCGTCCATGCGGCGCTTAAAGGAGGTGTCCTTATGCCGCGCAAAAAAGACGGGGAGGCCTCTCCGCCAGCCTCTAAAGCCAAACCGGCGGCCGCAGGGAAAAAAACGGCCGCCCCGCGGGGAAAGCCGCCCGCGGTAAAGTCTGCCGGGGAAGTCCCGCTGTACCTGATGAAGATACAGCTGAAAGGCCTAAGGCCTCCCGTGTGGCGGACATTCTTCATACCCTCGGACATCACCCTGATGCAGCTTGGCTTCGTGATCGAAGACGTGATGGGCTGGTCAGGCGGGCATCTTCACGAGTTTGACATTTACGGGGACACTTACCAGGACCATACCTTTCCGGATGCCGAAGGCCAGGACGAGAGCAAGCACAGGCTGAACTCCTTCGGCTTCGGGAGGAACTCCAAGTTCCTCTACGTCTACGACTTCGGCGACTGGTGGGAGCACGAGCTGACGGTCATGGACACCGACTACCTACCCAAGGACAGCAAGCAGAGGGTCGGCTGCCTGGACGGCAAGAGGGCCTGCCCCCCAGACGACTGCGGAGGCCCTCCAGGTTACAAGGATCTGCTCGCCATACTGGCCGCCCCCGGGCACCCCGAACACGAGACGATGAAGGAGTGGGTCGAAGAGGTGGCCGGCGAGGACTTCGATCCGGAGTATTTCTCGGTTGAGGAGATGGACGGGGAGCTCAGGAGCTACAGGTACTCCTGATACGGCCTGCGAAAGGCCTCTGACTCCTGATGCGCCTGACGGCTTTTCCTGACCCGGAATGGCTGCTATGCCCTAAGCGGATCGCCTTCCCAAGCTTCTGTTTTGACGCGTCTGCGGCGCAAAACCGGGGCGGCTGAATTTGCCGCAAGTCCCTATGCCTCGTGCAATCCCCATAAAACCCAAATTTGATGGCATATCCGCCAACGGCTCTTCAGCTCCCTCTGAATTTCATTGTCGCGTTCTCCTGCTCCAGCCATGTTTCAAGCACCCTGCCGATATTCAGGACAGAGCCGCCGGCCGGCCTGAGCGCCTTCTCCAGCCTCGAAACTCAAGCCTCACGTCTCACATGACCCCTCCAGCCTCAGCGTGAACGCTTCCATGCGGTCATACTGCATGGCTTGCCAGGCTCAACAGCCCGCCGTCTCGCGCCAAGCCGGTTTTCCCCTCCAACGGCAACCTCCCCTGCCATGTCGCGAGTGATGATGCCTGACCGGCAGCCTCCTTCACTCTTGCGCCTGCGGCTGGCCACCAGGCGGCCTGACGTGACTCCATGCCGGCAAGCTCTTCGCCGCGTGACTGCCTTCCAGCGTCCTTTTTCCCGGCGCGGAACCTCAAGCGGGCCCCGGGACTGCAATAGCCCCTCCGCCTTCAACGCTTCCGGCTCCACTGACCCTTTCACCTTCTTTGCGAGCGGCAAATGCCGGATCGGGGACTGCTCCCTCTCCCGACATAAAAAATTCCGGCTCTTCCCAGGGTATCGTTCAGGCCGCAGGCCTATCGGACCTCCCCCCAGCCCGGCGAGGCGCCTGTAGCCGTCGCGTTTGCATGTTCCTGAACCTCTGCCCCCATGGCCGAAAACGGCATGGAGATCGCCGCGGCCTCTTCGTTAACTGGACCAGCCTTAAGAGGTTCCGGCAAGACCGGTCGGCGGAAGCCTTCCGGGGCCTTTGCGCTCTCGCGGCCCCTCCCGGCGCCGGGGCCTCCGCCTCGCCGTGCTTAGAAACCCGCCGTAATCCGATGGCCAGAACGGACATGCCCTCTGTATAGTCTAAGGCCCTTTCCGGGCTAAGGGCTCCGCCCGGCCCGAAACAGTCAAGGACCTCAGGCTTACAGTTTCAGCTTCGCGCCCGGCCCCCGCATGTCTTGTCTGCCGTCGGCCACCCACGCACTCCAGCGGCCCTTGCCGCTCTTTCAAAGCAGGTATTCTCATGCCGCGCAAAAAATCAGGGGATGCCGCGCCGCCCGCCCCAATAGCCAAGTCGCCGGCCTCAGGAAAAAAGCCGCCCGCCGCCGCCGCAAAGCCGCCTAAAAAGAAGGCCGCCGGGAAAACCAGGCTCTACCTGCTGAAGGTGCAGCTCAAACACATATGTCCTCCTGTCTGGCGGACATTCTTCGTTCCTTCGGACATCTCCCTCATAGGGCTCAACTACGTCATCCAGGCGCTGATGGGGTGGACGGATTGTCATCTTCACTCGTTCAGGATTTACGGAGAGATTTGCGAGGTCAAAACCGATCCCGCGTCAGAATGCCTGGACGAGGAGTGGTACGGACTTGATTCCTTCGGCTTCAGGAAAAGATCCAAGTTCATCTACATATATGATTATGGGGACTGGTGGGAGCACGAGCTGACGGTCATGGACACCGACTACCGGCCCAAGGAAAGCGGCAGGAGGGCCGGCTGCCTGGATGGCGAGAGGGCCTCCCCGCCTGAGGACTGCGGAGGCATCGGGGGCTACGAGAATTTGCTTGACATCCTGGCCGACCCTGAGCACGAAGAACACGAGGAGAAGAAGGAATGGGCAGGCGAGGATTACGATCCGGAGTTATTCTCGGCTGAGGAGATGGACATTTCGCTCTCGAAAATGAGGCTCGTCTGAGCCGGCTGGCGACCGGTTCTTCGGTGTCTGGCGCCTTGCGCGCCTGTCGGATTATGACGCTCCGCTTGATACGGGCGGCGGAAGCCCTCCGGTTGCTTTGCTCCCTCAAGAGGTTCGCTTGCTTAAATCCATACGCTGGCTCCAACTCCTGAACGGAGCCGCGCGCCTTCCGGGGCGGGAATCATTCGCGTTATTCCAGGCCGCGGAGCAGATGTCTCTCGCGGGCGGCGGCTCTGTATTTTCCCAGCGCCAGCCTATGGCCGTCTCAGCTTCCCGCTTCCAGCCCAACGTAACGTGCCGGCCGTCTGCGCCATCGGCAATGCCAGTAATTACCGGAAAAGCTTGATTTCAGCCCTAGACAACGAATATAATTCAGCAACAGGCGTGAGATGTGCAGATCGAGTGCCGGGCAAGGCGGCATGCCCTCCAGAAGACGGAAGAGTCCATCCGGGATTCCTGAAGCTCCCGGAGCCCCTTTAGACCCTTCCCGCCCCGAATACGGTGAGTAGCGGGCTCGTAGCCAGGAGCAGTCCGTCGATGACCGCGAGCCCGAACGGCTCTCTTCGGAGAAACGGGCTTGGTCCTCTCCCGCCTGTAGCTTCCCTCAACCCTCCGGATTTTGCTCTCCTTGTCGCTCAGCAGACCGGTGACCTTCATGCCTGGGGGCCCGACTTGCCAGGGCCCGGCTCCCTCAGCAAGCCGCCTGCAGTGCGGCAGACTCCCCTGACCGCCGCCGTCCCATGACTTACGGGCGGCCGGAGGCCTCTTGGCGATGCCGGCCCCCGCAAGCCAGGCAATCGCGTTGCCTTGCGTGGCCACCACCCGGTGCCGGGCCCTCCGCAACGCCATTTTGCTGCCCCGCTGTACCGGCGGCCATGAAGGAGATGCCCTCTCTGCAGAGGGAGGGCTTTTCCCGCGTAAAGTCCGCCTGGCCCTTAACAGTCAGGACCCGGTACTTTCGCTCTCAGCCACGTGTCCGGCAGCCGCAGGCCTTGTCCGCCACGGGTACAGCAGGGCGCTTTCGTTGCCCTTGCCGCGCTTAAAGGAGGTGTCCCGATGCCGCGCATAAAATCCGGGGAGCCCGCGCCGCCAGCCTCGAAAACTAAAACGCCGGCCTCTGGAAGAAAGCCGTCTTCCTCAAGGGCAAAGCCTTCCAGGGAGAGGGTTGCCAGGGAAGTCCCGCTGTACCTGATGAAGGTGAAGCTGAAAGGCCTCAGGCCCCCCATCTGGCGTAAATTCTTCGTTCCCTCAAACATTACCCTGGATAAGCTGCACCACGTCATCCAAAAGCTGATGGACTGGATGGACTCGCACCTTCACCAGTTCATAATCTACGATGAGACTTACGTGGACAGAACCGGCCCCATGGACGAAGGCCGGGACGAGAGCAAGTTCAGCCTTGATTCCTTCGGCTTCGGAAAAAACTCCAAGTTCGAGTACATCTACGACTTCGGGGACTGGTGGGAACACGAGCTGACGGTCTTGGACGCCGACTACCAGCCGGAAGACCCCGAGAAGATTGCCGGCTGCGTGGGCGGAAAATACGCCTGCCCTCCCGACGACATCGGAGGTCCTGTAGGCTACGCTTGGACGCTCGGAATCCTGGCCGACCCGAAGCATCCCGATTACGAGGACAGGAAGGAATTCTTCGAAGACTTGACCGGCGAGGACTTTGATCCGGAGTACTTCTCGGCTATGGAGAAGGACATCAGGCTCAGGATAATGAAGTTCACCTGAGCCGGCAGGCGTTCGCTTCCCGGTCTCTGATGCCTGATCCTTAATAAGATTGAGGTTTTAAGGTTAAAACTGTGCCTTAATAAAAAATTATATTATCGTGTTAAGCTACTTGCTTAATTTTAGTTTTTACATTACTAAATTTTATATTTATTCTTTATAATATTATTATTATATATTTATCATACTTTTATCAACCTTTTCTAGCTTTATTTGATTATACTTTCTAGATAATACTTCTTGCAGATGAAATGGAATGTTCACTCTTAAAATCAAGCTCGTCTGAGCCGTCTGACGACCGGTTCCCACACTCTGATGCCTGGTGCCTATCCACCTGACGGCATTGTAACCGTATTGCGCGACCGCTGGTCCTAAGGCCTCCAAACGATCGCCAAGATGATAATTTTCCCCGCCTACAGCGGCGGCCCATAATCTGACGTTAATGAGGCCGCCAAACCTGCTTCATTCGGTCCCACGAGGTCGCAACGGAATCCTTGAGGCTTTGCGGGTAGCTTGCCGTTACGCTCGCCGTCTGCCCATCACCGCTTCGCTGTTTTCCTGCTTTGTGCAGCCCCTTACCCGGACCCGGGAACGGCTCAGACCTTCACGCTCAAACTTTCAAAATCAGCCCCCTCGGCACGCCATTTCTCCATAATTCTCATCAGCATGGTTATTGCCGCCTGACTCCCCCCTTGCCATGTCCCTGAGTTTCCTTGATATCGTGACACACCTGGACCCTCTCAACGAGCCTCGTTCGCCCGTGTTCGGCTTTGGCTGAATGCTGACCTCCCATTCCTCGCATCCAAAGCTTATGCCATAGACACAACGTTGCGCGTTATCGACCGTCTGCTGGAAATTCGAGTGGGCGTTCCATATTCTGGAACACAGTTGGACTATATTTAGACTAGCCTGTAATGACGTCTTAATAGAATTCCATGGTGGCTTCCGAACTTCACTTTGCAAACCGCATGGGCACCTCTTTTAAATATGGGCCTGGAAAAGCTTTACTTTTTGGAAAAATTTTGTTAGCATATATTGTTTTATTTTCATAAATGAAAGTAGCCACATATATAGAATTTGTTGATAAAATCCTTGAAGCAACCACCTAGGGTTAGCGACAGCTCAACAAGAGATTGCACCGTGTGTTTTCTGCGTCTTAAGCCAAAGTACTGTTCATGTTGGCATCACTTGAATGAGTAAAAGAGGCTCGAAAAGGTGTAGACCTAAATTATGGGAAGGAGAACTTCAGAATCTTTGTAACCTTTCTTTTGAGTCGTCAAGAAATTCCACAAGCGCCGTTGCCGACCAACAACTGGATTGCTGAAATATAATCTATACTAATTGGTTCTGCCGTACGAAAAGCATAACCTTCCTTGAAAAATTCTTCAGTTTTAATTTCGAAATCATGACAATACTTATATGATTCACGTCACTGTATTCAAGACATGTTACGTCTTTTCACGTTGTTTTCCTTAATCTCAACAATAGGCATTGCATATGAACAAAGAACAATCCGGCAAAAATCAAAATCAATCTCCACGGCCGTTGTTTAAAACGGTAGAGGAAATCTCCAAGTGGGGGATAAATCTGCCTGGCTCAGGCACATCCCTTGAGGGTACACAATTACCTGCTCTCCAGAGAGGGTTTGTCTGGAATTGTGTGAAAGTAGAAACTTTTTGGGACTCCTTGATTCGTAGGATCCCGTGCGGTTCGTTCCTTTTGGCCCCTTATAAACAAAAAAATTTGCCCCCTTCTGAACAAAAAAATATTAGTCAGGCTATAAATCATAAAAACCCTCCGGAATTTTTCCTTATTGACGGACAGCAGAGAGCTACATGTATAGCGATTGGCTTTCACATGATCTGGCCTTGTTTTGACAGCACGCCGGCTGAAAATCAATCATCAGCCGATGAGCACTCCAATACCTTCAATCGGCTTTTAGATATGGCTCTGTGGGTGGATTTGGGACTGCCGGCTGATCATGAAAGGATTTTTCAGTTTCGCCTGCTGACAGGGTCTCATCCATGGGGCTATAAACGCGATAAGGATTCTACGCGGCTTGAAGCGAAAGATCGTAACAATGCTTTAAATGCGTTTAAAAAAGTGTTAAATAAATTTCATCTTAATTTTACCGGCCGTCCTTCTGTGCGTTACGCCTGGCCTTGGGATGCTGAGTTGCCTATCCCGTTTCCGCTGTTACTGGATTCAGTTAAAAACTGTCCTATAAGCAAGTACGGATCGGAAGAGACATTTAAAACGCTAATAAACAAAATTAATGATAACAAATATTGGAGAGATGCCGGAGAGATGCGTACGAAAAACAGCCAGAAGGATTGGAGAGAAACGATAATTGATGTAGTTGCCCACCCTGGCGATAACAATACCCATTGGAACCGATTGGAATATCTGGCAAAACATCTGGAAGGGTTAGAAAACGTCACTATTCCCGTTCTTTATGTACCAGATGAATCCACTGATAAGCAGCAAGGAGATTTAAAAGAAAAAGGAATATTGCCGCAGGCAAGAATAGATTCTCTCCCAGGCAATTTGGAACTGTCGTTTCGCCGAGTCAATACCCTAGGGACAAGACTTGAAGGAGAGGAGCTGACATATAGTATTTTCAAGGCTATTTTACCGGGATGTAAACAGTGTGTCGAAAAAATCGGTTTCGATTCTCATGTTCGCCCATCACGGCTGATTTCCCTGGTGACCCAGCTGATTTTGACAGACCGCGACAAATGTCTGAAGGATCAAAGACTTCCTCAACCGTTGGACGTTAATCAATTCAGAAAAAAAATGCGGGAAGGCGTTGAAGACTGCAAATCTGAAATGGAAAAATTTCTCACGGGCGGCGAAGCGGAAAAACTCTTCAAAAACGCATCTGAGTTCCTTACGAAAAATTTTGAAGGACAACCCGATCTTCCGGGGCTGGGCCGAATCCTGACGGCTGACCTAGCCCAAAATTCTTCAAATTTATACTTTCTGCTGCTGGATATGCTTAAAGACGGACCGCTTTCCGATCGGGATTTGAATGATACAGATAAACGTAAAATGATCCTTGGAATCTTAACCGCCGCCGCTTGGTTTTCGCGTGATACTAATGAAATTGCCCGGCGTCTCTGGGTTAACAGGCACGAATTGTTTAGTGAGCCTAAATCATTGCTTTGCCCGGCAGTCATGGGACTTAAGGCAAAAGATGACTGGACGGTAATCATGTATCCCCTGCCGGATCCGGAAACATTAGAACGTATGGTAACATACATCTTTTTCACAAGCCCACCCTTCAACATTAACGATATCCACACCCGCTTAGATGCAAGCATGCTAAAAAACAATAACCTCGGCATTTGGGAAGGTGACAATATCAATCTGATAGACATGTATCAAAAAATTAAAGAACCTGATCATGCTTTTGATTTTAGCCAGTTTTGGATATCAAAGCAAGACGATGATACTGTTCGGGATTATACGCCGCAACTCAATCAAGCGCTAACAAAATTCTGGAATACAGTCAGGCGGGATGAGCGGCTAATTCTATTTGCTCAACGCCGATATATGGAAGAAAAATTCCCGGATTACGAGCCTGAAGCCCCTGACCAGCTACAGGACAGAGATCGACCCTTTGACTGGGATCATATTCTCGCTGAACACTACTTTTCAGGAAACAACAGGCCGGCTGTCTTAAAATATTTTGGCAATAGCAACGGAAATTTTCATGCACTGCCGTTGGCTGATAACCGCTCCTATGGGATAGCACCGCCGATAATTAAATTTCCTGAAGAAGACACTGAAGAAAACACTGAAGAAAACACTCACCGGAAACTGGATGCGGCGATTGATGACGCAGATTCATGGGCAAAAATCGGGACTGATGTAGAAACTGTCGCGAAATGCGTTTCAGACCCGACAATCGCCGGGCAAGCGTTGGAATGCATTGTCAAACGAATGGTAATGCTCTATGGACGGTGGTATGAGGAGTTGGATCTGAAAAAGTCATTGGGAACAAGGTAATCACGTCATAAATCATGCAATGTCGACGTTTTATATCGAATATTTAAGATGCCCCTGTAGGCCAGGCGGGCATTCCTGCAGACCAGGGCCCGCGAGAGTAATGAGCGGTTGAGCCATACCGCTATACCATCCAGCAATGCTGTCAGCGTGTGTAGCTTATCATTCATAACCGCTATAAAAGCCGCTTTACCCTATACTTTGATCTTTAATCCGCCTTTACCTTTTCGCTGGTTCAACGTTCGAGCCCTCCGCAAGCATACTGTGCCGCGCAAAACGCCTCATTTGATTCCTGTCCAGTTCTCGTTCATTCCCTACAAGCATTGGCTCACCCTACTCGCACGCCGAAACCCCAGTGTAGACTTCACTCCATACCACCCATGAGATCACTTTCTTCGGTCCGCTCTCCCTAAAGCGGCTAGGGATGCTTGTTGCCGCCGATGCCGCGCATCCAAGAGTTATACTAAAGGTAAGCAATGCGCAAATGTCCTTAACTGGCCGACTGCCGCAAATTCGACTGTCCGTTCGGGGATCTTGAGCATCCTAACACTTTCTTGCAACCAGTATGTAAGGCCGAGCACGGCATTCCACGACGACTTTACAACCGCCATTGAGAAACCGCAAGTTCGCCTTTCTCGCATAATTGCCGGTTGACGTGCAGTATCGTCTCGCCTTCTACCATCAGCTGGCCCTAATTTCCTATTGCTGTATTTAACCTCGTTCCTTGCCGGCTTAACTGATCCTTATCCCGAGCCCAATCCGATTCACTTCCGCCCGAATCCCGTCTGAATAGTCGCCCGCATAGGCTCGTTACCCTGATCAAAATGATCGCCGCCATGGCCGCACGGCTCCCTGCGACCCTATCTATATTGGCTTTACTCATCCTTGAACGGGACCATGGCGGACAACTCTCTCTCCGCGAGAGAATTTTAGCGCTTCTATCACCGCGAGCTGCCTTCGGCTTAGACCGAACAGGCAACATTTTACAGCCTCAAGGATTCATAATTGCCTGACTCCTTCACGCTCATCGCGAACAGCAAATGCTGGATCGAGGATGACTCCCTCTCCCAACTAAAAAAATTCTCCTCATCCCCGGGGATCGTCCACACAGTCGGCCTTCCGGATCTGCATCCCGGCAAGACCCCTATAGGCGCCGTCTTCGCCAGTACCGGCATCGTGTACCCCTTCCTGGTAGGAAACGACGTGGGGTGCGGCATGGCCCTCTTCGGGACCAGGACTAACCTTAAGAAGTTTCGCCCGGAACGGGCGGCGGGGGCCTACCGGGGGCTTTCCTCCCTCAAGGAACTCCCGTTCGAGAGCCCTTACGCAGAACCCTCCCCCATAAAGGAGCTGGGCACCATCGGCGGCGGCAACCATTTCGCGGAATTCCAGGCCGTGGAGAAGATCTTTCTCAAGGACGAGTTCAAGTCCCTGGACCTTGACAGGGACAAGGTCCTGCTCCTGGTGCACAGCGGCTCACGGGACCTTGGCCAAAGGATCTACGAGGAATTCCTGTCAGTGGAGGGAATTTCCCTGGAAGACCCCAGGGCCGGGAAGTACCTGGAAAGCCACGCGGAGGCCGTCCTGTGGGCCGGCCGGAACCGCCGCGCAGTCGCATCCAAGGTCACGGGCTTCCTGGGAAGCGAGCTCGAGTATAGGCCTCCTATGGACTCTGCCCACAACTTCGTGGAAGAACGGGATGGTGTGCTGCTTCACAGGAAAGGAGCGGTAAGCGCCCTCCAGGGCCCGGTGGTCATCCCGGGCTCCAGGGGAACCCTGAGTTTCATCGTGAAGCCAACCCCGGACACCAGGGCCTCCCTTTTCTCCCTGTCCCACGGGGCCGGGCGCAAATGGCCCAGGCACCTGTGCAAGGGCCGCCTGGAAGGAAAATATAGACGGAGCGATCTTTCCGTCACCGCCCTCAAGAGCCGCGTGATATGCCACGACAAGGCCCTGCTTTACGAGGAGGCGCCGGAGGCCTACAAGGACGTGTCTCAGGTGGTGGCGGCCCTTACGGATGCCGGCCTCTGCCAAGTAGTATGCTCGCTCAGGCCTTTACTGACCTTGAAGATCTGACTGCCGGGGCTGACCCTGGCCGGGCTTCCCTGGAAGCCATTGATCAGGCGCCCTGTCGGCTTTCGGCCGTCTCCCTTGCGGAGGCCATTGCCAGACCTCTCGCGGGCTCTCCCGCCCTACCCTGACCGGAGCCCCCTGGAAGTCGTCTGAAAACAAAGATTCCTGCCATAACGGGACTGATCAGGCTTCCTTGTGGGCTGACCTCCTTCGTGCCTCCGCCAGGGCTCAAATCCCGCGCCTCTGTAAACGCGGCCTTCCTTTTACGTTCAGTACACCCTCCGTGGGTCAGCAGGCCGTCCCTCATGAGGCCGCGCCTCCCTGCCCGCTTGCTGCCGGGCCGGTCAGCCCCCCTTCCTGGAGCGGCAAGCCAGTCTCTTGCAGGCCGCCCTCTTCTTCCGCCGAGCGGTGCGGCTTTCCGTTCGCCGCAGCCCTGGGGCGGCCTGCAGAGATCCTTCGCGCCGCCGCCTTCCGGCGGCGGTCAGCCGGGCTAAACTCGGGCCGCCCCCTGAACCGATCAACCTTGACCAATCAGACCGGCCCGTTCCTGGAGAGGGAATCCCTGCGCAGTGAGGCCGCCTCCTTTCTCAAGGCTGCCTCTAGAGGCAAAGAGGCCCTATCGCCGCCAGGCGCCAGACGGGCAGACGGGACAGCGGCAGCCGGGGAGCGCCGCCGCAAGGGACAGGCGCGGTCATTCTGACGGCGTGACAAGTCAACGGAGTCGGACATGTTGCTGCAGATCAGTTCAGGGACGGGCCCGGTCGAGTGCGAGCTTGCGGTCTCCAGGCTCGCGGAGGCCCTGCTGGCCGAGTTCCCGGAGACGGCTCTCGTCGGAACCTCTCCGGGGAGCCTGAAGGGGGCCTTGCGCTCAGCCACCTTGTCCGGTCCGGAGGCCCTCGCCGGGCTGGAGGGGACCGTGCAGTGGATCTGCCAGAGCCCGGCGAGGCCTGGCGTGAGGCGGAAAAACTGGTTCATCGACGTGAGCGTGCTCGAAGAGGAGGCGGGGGGAGCCCCCTTTTCCCTCCAGGACGTGCGGTACCAGGTTTTCCGCAGCCCCGGCAAGGGCGGCCAGAACGTGAACAAGGTGGCGACCGGCGTGCGGGCGGTGCACGTGCCGACGGGCGCGGCCGCGGTCTCCACCGACGAGCGGAGCCAGAGCCAGAACAAGGAGACCGCCCTGCGGCGGCTCCGGGAACGCCTGGAAAAAGCCCTCCTGGAAGCAAGCTCCCGGGTCACGGCGCGCAACCGCCTGGAGCACACTCGCCTGGTGCGGGGTAATCCTTCGCGGGTATACGAGGGCCCAGACTTCAAGAGGGTAAGTTAGGCGCGGCTTCCGTCCGCCAGCTTGCCGCGGCCTAAGGAAACGCTTTCGGCAGGCCAAGGTTTCCGCGATTTACGGGACGGGCTGAAAATACCCGAAAATGCCGCACGTAAGCTGCGCCCTGTAGCGGAGAGCCTATGGCTATCCGGTCGGGAAGCGCGCCGGGCCGGGCCTGCGTACGGAAGAATCTTCGGCTGAAGCCTCGCGTGAGAGGAACGCCGGAACATTTCCCCCGGTCCGCGACAGCCAGATCACTGCCCTATGGCTTCCGGCGTTGAGGGCCGCACGCGATGAAGGCTGGACAAATTCCGGCGGCTCCGACAAAGCGGAAGGCTCACGTTTGAGCCAGCAGAAGGAGACCGCAGGCTCAGGAAGGTACTCTGCCGCAGCGTATGCCGCGTCTCAGGCCGGGCGCCACCCGAAGAGCCTTTCAGGCCGGACCCCCGACGGCAACAACGGGCAGGCGGCATCCTGCGGCCCCACCAGGCCGTGGTGCCCCCCCTGCCAGTTGGATTCCGCCAAGAGCTGGATTTTTAAGGCCTCAGGCAAGCAAGAGAGGGAACGTGCCCCCCGCGGCTGCCGACGGCAGGCCTTGCCCCTGAAGCTTCCGGAAGATGAAAGCCGCCTGCCGCGATGGCCTGACCGCTTCCAGCATTGCGGCTGCTGGCCGCCTCCCAGCGGAAACTTCGGCCGGGGGCCTTGCGGTCAGGGACGGGCTGCCCGTTGCCCGTGAGGCACCGGCGGAGCGCCCGTATGCACAGAGTTCCCTCGGTCCGGCGGATCGCGGGCTGTCGCCGACAGAGGGCTGCCCATGACGCGGGGCGGCGCGGGACGACAGTCTCACGGAAGGCTTCGGCGGCATGTCTCTCGCGGACAATGCCGTCAATACGGCGGCCCGCGCCGTTGTCAGGCGAAGGCCGCATCAGACAGGCTTCGCGCAATGGGAGCTTGCCAGCGGCAAAGAATCGCTCCAGTCGCCGGGGAGCGGCATCTGAAGCCGGGCTTCGCCCGGCGCCGCCTCGCGGCCGCAAGAGGCCGGATCCTCGCACAAGGCCGCGCCGCCCGTCAGACCCCAAGTCCCCAAGTCCCCAAGCCCCCAAGTCCCCAAGTCCCCCAGAGGGATTTTCGTTCGGGTCTTACGGCCACGGAGGCGCGGGCGCGCCGGGCGACGGGGGTGG
>JAITRL010000166.1 GCA_031288415.1 Deltaproteobacteria bacterium
CTTCCGTTGCACACAATTGCATCACACAATATATGTTGTGATTAAGCATTAAATAACGACTTATGTAGTAGCTATTTCGCCTTCAAAATCGAAAGAGGGACTTTTTGCATGTTGATCAATTGTGCGGCGCAAATGGCCAACCACTTGAAATGTCAGGTTTTTCTCTTTCACAGGCAGGCGGGAGCCTGCCCTGTGAAAGCTCCCCGGCGGAAAATGCCATCCTCGGCCGGAACTCCGGGGCGATCTTAAGCAAGATCCGCGCCGGAGCTGGCGGCCGTTCACCCGGCAAAATGCCGCAGGATCAACCCTGATCCTAAATTACCCCTTGAGCAGCCCGCCCGCCGCCGGCCTGAGGGCGACCGAGGCCGCCCCTGGGCTTGCGGCCTCGGTCAGGCGGGTCGGGCTACGGGGCCTCGGTCAGGCGGGTCGGGCAAAGAGGCGTCAGCCGGGCGCATTGGGTCCTGCGGCTGCGGCCAGGCGCGGGCCGGCGTAAGCTCGCTTGATCGCCGATGTCGCGCTCGCATAAGGGGCCTGCCTGCGGCAAAAGGGCGGCTTCAGCCAGGCTGGCGCGCCAGGGGCCGTACGGGAGCGGCGGGGACTGGCCGAGTGAGGCCAGGCGTACACGGCGCCTGGGACAGCGTAAGCGGGGCATTGCTGAGCCAACTGACCGGGCGGGGAGTGCGGGAGGCCTGACAGGCCGGCCGGCCGGCGTTCCCGGAAGGCCCTGCCGACCGGGAGGGATCTGCGGGACTGCCGGCAGGCCGGCCGCAAGACGTTCCCTGAAGGCTCGGCCGACCGGGCTGAGTCTGCGTGATCCTGACAGGCCGGGCTGCGGAATCATCAGGAGGCCCGGCCGGCGGTCCGTGAGGCGTCTGGGGGAGCGCCGACGCTCTTTTCGGGAGGCGCCTGAAGGAGGGACCCGCCTGCCGATGGTTCTGAGGGAGGACCTCCGGAGGGCTTGAGCGCGGGAAGGCTGGAGGCGCCTGACAGGCCTCCGGGGAGAGTTCCGGGATCGGCCTGGAGCCGCCGGAACGATGCCGGCAGGACTTATTGACTGTCCTGTGACGGAATTGGCGTCCAATGGCCGTATTCGGTTTTTTGGGGGCTTTTGCGGGATTCCGGGGGCGGGTCACGAGGCGGGCAGGGCCTGGTTCCGGCAGGCTGGGACGGGAGGGGAGGGCTTCAGCCTTGCGCCGGCCTTTTGGGAGCTCCGGGCCAGGCGGGCAGGCGCGGCCAATCCCGCGCCTTTCGGGCGGGCATGTGTCCCGGAACGGACCCGGCCGCGGGGGGTCACGGCTTTGAGGGGACGGGGAGCGGCTTGCCGGCGAGGCCTCAGGAGGAGCGGAGATCCCCCGCTCCTCCGGCAAGGATCCTGGCTATCCGTTCCAGCCCTTCGACGAGTTCCGCCTCAGAGGCGGCGTAACTGAAACGGATTGACCCCTCGGCCCCGAAGCCCGAGCCCGGCACGGTCGCCACCCCGCATTCCTTGAGGAACACGGAGGCGAGGGAGTCCGAGGAGTCGATGACGCGCCCCCCGAGCTCGCGTCCGAGGAGGCCGCGTATGTCCGGGAAAACGTAGAAGGCCCCTGCGGGCTCCGGGGTCCGGAAGCCGGGCATGTCCTGGAGGAGCCGGAGGACAAGCCGCCTGCGGGAGTCGAACGCCTCTCGCATGCGCTCGACCGGCTCCCGTGGGCCGATGAGGGCCGCGAGCCCGGCCTTCTGGGAGATGCTGCAGGGGTTGGAGGTCATCTGGCTCTGGATCATGGCGACCGCCTTGGCCACCGGACGGGGGGCGGCCAGGAACCCGATGCGCCAGCCTGTCATGGAATAGGTTTTGGAGACCCCGTGGCAGACGATGCACTGGTCCTTGAGGCCCGGGCAGGCCATGGGGAAATTCACGAACTCCCGCCCGTCGTAGACGAGGATCTCGTAGATGTCGTCCGAGATGACCCAGATGCCGCTTCTCTCGATGACGGGGGCGAGGGCCAGGAGGTCCTCGCGGCGGTAGACCATGCCCGTGGGGTTGGAGGGGGAGTTGATGACGATGCCGCGGGTGCGGGGGGTCAGCGCCTTTTCCAGGGCCTCTGGCTTCAGGACGTAGCCGTCGCTTTCGCGGGTGGCCACGAAGACCGGGGTCGCCCCCGCCAAAAGCGCCTGGGGCGGATAGGTCACCCAGTACGGGGCCGGGATGATCACCTCGTCGCCGGGCCCGAAGAGGACCTGCATGACGTTGTAAAGGGCCTGCTTGCCGCCGTTGGTGACGACTATGTCTTCCGGCCCGTAGTCCAGGCCGTTGTCTTCCTTGAACTTACGGGAAATGGCCTCCCTGAGCTCGAGGATGCCTTCGGAGGGGGTGTAGCGGGTGAAGCCGTCCCGGATAGCCTTGACGGCGGCCTCCTTGATGTGGTCCGGCGTCTCGAAGTCCGGCTCGCCCACCCCGAGGTTCACGATCCGCTCGCCGCGGGCCTTCATGGCCTTGACCTCGGCATCCAGGGTGAGGGTGGGGGAAGGCTTCACGTTGAGCGTGCGTTCGGCGAACGGTCGCATGGGAGGCCTCAGGGCGCCCGGCGAGGCGGCGGCAGGGGGGTGACTGGTAGGCGGCGGCTGGGCGCAGGGCGGAAAAAAACTCCCCGGCGGGCCCGGTATCTTGGCCCCGCTCTTGCTTTAAGGTCAAGCGGCGGGCGGTTTAGCCGACGGCCCGCCGGCGACTGAAGGCCCTCAAGGGTCAACACGATAAGGCCTCCGGCCGGAAAAATCAAGAAGGTGTGCTATGCCGTACGTTTACTCCGGATTCTGCCTGGCAGCCATGTTCGGCTCCATCGTTTGGGAACACCACCGCATGAAGAAAGAGGAGCGCGAGCTCCGCGAGAGGATGCGCCGGCTGGCCGAGAGGACCCGCAAACATTTCGGCACTGAGGGGTTTTCGCGGCTCAGCGCCCTGCCGTCGGCCAACGCCTGAGCGTCATTTTCTGAAAGCCGCTCCCGCGGCGGTCCGAGGCAGACCGCCATGCGCCGCGCCGTCTCCTGCAGGCGCGGGCGGTTTTCCGTCAGAGGGCCTCACGCCGCCCGCGAGGGCTTCCGTCCCCGGATGCGCCTTCGCGGGCGGGTCTTTCCGCAGGTCTTTCCGGCTCGCGGTTCCCTGCGCTGACGTGCCGGCGCGGCAGGCAGGAGTCCTGGCACGGGATGTTTATCCCTCCCGCAGGCAGGTCCAGGCGCGGGCTGTTTTTGCCGCCAGAGGCGGGTCCTGGCGCGGGGTGTTTTTACCGCCAGAGGCGGGTTCCGGCGCGGGATGCTTTTCCTTCCCGGGGCGGGTCGGGCGCAAGAGTTTTCCGCCGGCGAAAGGACCGCCGGGCGGCGAGGGGCCGGCGGCCCCTTTTTTATTTCCGGCCCCGCTCCCGGCCTGCGGCCTGAAGCCGGGAAGCGGCCTGGCGCGCTTAATCGGGGCTGGGCTTGATGCCGATGAGTCTCCTGTCTTCCCCCAGGCACACGAGGCCCGCAGTCCCGGAGCCGAAGAAGGGATCGGGGACGTGGCCGCCGGGCACGGCGGGCGCCAGGATGCAGGGCAGGATCAGCTCCGCCGGGAAAGCGGCGAAATGCGCTTCGGTTAAGGGACTGGCGTTCACTTGCCAGACCGGGCGGCGGCCGCGCGGGCCTCCGCCGCCCGCGCGTTCCCGCGCGGCGAGCCGGCCTTGGAGGTGCCGTTCTGACCGCTTAAGCCTGACGACGAACCCTCGGCGGCGTGAGGGGCGGCCCTTGACGCTTTCCGGCATGGCTTTGGGCCTGTGCCAGACGAGGCCGGCGCGCAGGCTCCGGCCCCGCTCCTGCAGGGCGAAGGCCGGCTTCCAAGGGAGGCCTACGAGGTCCTTGGGCTTCAGGCCCTTCGTGGTGTCCGGGCGGGCCCCGTCGCCCGCGCCCGGTTCTTCCTGTCGGGGGCGCGGCAGCCGCGGAACCCGCCGGCGTAGCCGTCGCCTGTGTTCAGCCGGAGGGTGCCGTAAGGCGTGAGCGTGCGCCTGACCTCGCCGAAGACGTCGGCCGGCCTGCCGATGAACCCCGGCATCGAGGGCCCGGTCCGATCCGGTTTCCGGAGGGGCAGGGGCCGCAGTCGAGCAGGCCCCGGCAGGGAAGGGAGGCGACGGCGCGGCGCGCGGACTCCGCCGACGGAAGGCGCCGCGCGCCCAAGGCGTCGCCTTCGACGAGCGCTGACCCGTCCGGAGCGAACGGCTCCGGTTCGGCCGTTCCCTTGGCAAGGGGGGCAAGGCGCCTGCGGGGCCGGCGGCCGCTTCGCGCCCGCGGCCGGCTGGCCCGGGCGCGCCGCCGCGCGATCGTGCGATGGCGTCTCCGCGCCGGGCCCTCCGCAGGCTGCATATGTCATGCGCCCTCAGGCCCGGCGCGGCGGGCGGGCGGGCAGAAGGCGCCCGGTCCCGCGCCCGCGCGCCTGGGCGGTCTACGTCTCGGGGGGCCTTGGCGGCACATGTCAAAGGCATCGGACCCGTTCCTTGGCGTCGCGGCTAAGCGGCGGCCTGCGGGCGCGCCTGCGCGGCTATCCGGGGCGGTGCCTCCGTTCGGCCGCCCGGAGCGGTCAGGGCGGCCGCTTGGCCTCCGCCCGGCGGCCCGCCGGCGGGCCGCCTCTGCAGGCGTCAGCCGCCTTCGGATTCGGAAAAATAGTCCCGGAGACCGGCCCGGTCCATGAAGTCGCTCAGGATCTCGTTCTTTTCCGCGTTCTTGCGGAAGTCGGCGACCAGGGAGGCGATCTTCCGGAAGAGCCCCTCCAGGTCGTCGGTTCGCCTCACCAGTTCCCTGGGCGCGAGGAAGGACCGCGGGGAGGCGATCCGCCTTCCCGAGAGCTCGAGGCTCGCGTAGGATTCCTGGGGGGCGGGCCAGCGGAAGGAAGGGTCGCTGGCCAGGCACGCCCCGCACTTGACGCAGAGCCCCTCGTCGAGGTCCAGGACCTGGCCGGGGGCGGAAGAAGCCGTCAGTGCCCCCGACGGGCAGTCCTCCGTCAGGGCCCCAAGGCGCGGGGAGAGGGCCAGGAGCTCCTGGTCGGGCACTGGGGCGCGGGCCCGGCGTCCGATGATCCTCAGGTCGGTGTACTCGTAGACCCCGCAGTTGAAGCCGCAGCCTGCGGGGCAGCCGTGGATGGAGATCGACACCGGGGTCTTGGAGGGGGGGGCGTCCTCGCGGAGGATGGACATGAGCAGGTCCGCGGCGCCCAGAGTGTCGATGGCCGCGTTGGGACAGAAGAGCAGGCCTCGGCACCGGGAGAGCAGGGCCGGGCCGCCGTCCTCTTCCGTCTCCTCGGGGCCGGCGAGCACCGGGTCCAGGAGCGGCAAGGGGGACAGGGCCCTGAGGGA
>JAITRL010000169.1 GCA_031288415.1 Deltaproteobacteria bacterium
CTTCCGTTGCACACAATTGCATCACACAATATATGTTGTGATTAAGCATTAAATAACGACTTATGTAGTAGCTATTTCGCCTTCAAAATCGAAAGAGGGACTTTTTGCATGTTGATCAAAGAGGCTTCCAGCCGTTTTCTGTCTTTGCAGGGTGCAGGCGAAATTTGCAAAGCAAATCCAGTAAGTTAAGTGAAAAGTTTGCTTGATTGCTTAATATGCGGTAACTGCAATGATAATATCTCTACGCCCCTCTCCAGGAAGCCCTGTTGTCTCCCTCTCGCTTCGACTTCGCTTTCGGCAGCACGCGTCTGGAGGAACTTGCCGGCGGGAAGACGGCAAGGGAGCGGCCGGGCCGACACGCGCCGGGGCCGCGGCAATTCGGCCGCCTTTTTTCCGCGCTGAATGGCAGCCTCCCCCAAGTTCCCCTTTCAGGCGAACCGCCGGGAGCGCCTGGCCCGCGAAATAACCGGCTCAATCCATGACCCCCTGAGGCCCGGGGCGCCTTCAGCAGGAAAAGCCCGGGTCCTTGCCTCTTGCGGCCTCTGCCTCAGGCTGGCGCCCCGTTCCCCAGTCTCCCTCCGGCTTTCGGGTCGCCGCCGGAGCGGCGCGGGTTGCCGCCGGCCTTAAGGGAGTTCCCGCCGGGCCGCAGCCGCAGCCGCGGCTGCGGCCTGCTGCCCTGCCCGCCGCCGGTCGCCGCCGCAGTGAGGGCCAAGCATGCGCGGCCCGCCAGGGGCGTCGCCGCAGGTGTCCCGGGGGCTGCGGACAGCGGAGAAAAATCTTGCATGAACGCGGCCTTCCGGCTAAGATGTCTAGTTCTTGCCGGGCGCCGCAAATGCCCTCCGCCGGGGCGCCGCCGCCTTCCTCCGCCGGCCCGGCAGGGGCGACAAGGGGACGATTTCCATGACTTGCGCAGGGGCCGCCAAGGCCAGGAAGATAGTGCTCGCCTACTCCGGCGGGCTGGATACCTCCATAATCCTCAAATGGCTCAAGGCCTCTTACGGAGCCGAGGAGGTGATAGCCTTCTGCGCCGACGTGGGCCAGGGCGAGGAGCTCGACGGCCTGGAGGCGAAGGCCCTGGCCACCGGGGCCTCCAAGTGCGTCATTCGCGACCTTACGGAGGAGTTCGTGAGGGACTACGTGTTCCCCGCGGTCCGCGCCAACGCGGTCTACGAGGGGCAGTACCTGCTGGGGACCTCGCTGGCCAGGCCCGTCATAGCCAAACACATGGTGGAACTGGCACGGGCCGAAGGCGCCGACGCGGTCGCCCACGGGGCCACCGGCAAAGGCAACGACCAGGTCCGGTTCGAGCTCACGACCATGGCCCTGGACCCTGACCTGAGGACGGTGGCCCCCTGGCGGGAATGGGGTTTCAAGTCCCGCACGGATCTGATGGACTATGCCAGGGAGCATTCCATACCCGTGCCCGTGACCGCGGAGAAGCCCTATTCCACTGACCGCAACCTGCTCCATATCAGCTTCGAGGGGGGGATCCTGGAGGACCCCTGGAACGAGCCCCGGCCTGACATGTTCATGCTCACCGCGCCGCCCGAGAAGGCGCCTGACTCGCCCCGCCTCGTGGAGATCGACTTCGAGGGAGGGGACGCGGTGGCCGTGGACGGGGAGAGGCTCTCCCCCGCCAGGCTCCTGGCCAGGCTCAACTCCATCGCCGGAGAGAACGGCGTGGGCCGGGTGGACATCGTGGAGAGCCGCTTCGTGGGCATGAAGAGCCGCGGGGTCTACGAGACTCCCGGAGGCACCCTGCTTCATTTCGCGCACCGGAACCTCGAGTCTCTGACGCTGGACCGCGAGGTCATCGCGCTTAAGGACTCCCTGGTCCCCCGTTACGCCTCCATGGTATATAACGGCTTCTGGTTCTCTCCGGAGCGCGAGGCCCTCCAGTCCCTCGTGGACGGGACACAGGCCAGGGTCACCGGCACCGTGCGCCTCAAGCTCTACAAGGGCGGCCTCTGGACCTCCGGCAGGAAGTCGCCTTACTCGCTCTACGATCCGGAATTCGCCACTTTCGAAGAGGACGCCGTCTACGATCAGGCCGATGCCGGCGGCTTCATCAGGGTCAACGGGCTCAGGCTCCGCATACCTCTCAAGCTCTCCGGCGAAAGGGGCCGGGAGAGGAAGGCATGATGACCAGCAATACAGGCCGCAGGGGCGGTTCCCGCGGTACACAGGCAGACGGAAAGAAGCCCCGGGGAGCCCGGGCTGTTTCCGGGGCGCGCAGGCCCGGTCGGCCCAAGGACTCGTCTTCCCGGGCCAAAGCCCCCGCCAGGGGCCCCTCCAGCCCCAAGGCCGCCTCCGCCCGCCCCAAGGCCAAGGCGCCGGCCAGGGGATCCTCCCCCCGCGCCAAGGCGCCCGCCAGGGGAGTTTCCCCCCGCGCCAAGGCAACCGCCCGCAGGGCCTCCCCTCGCGCCAAGGCGCCCGCCAGGGTAGTTTCCCCCCGCGCCAGGGCAACCGCCCGTGGGGCCTCCCCCCGTGCCAAGGCCCCCGCCAGGGGAGTCTCCACCCGCGCCAGGGCAACCGCCCGCGGGGCCTCGCCTCGCGCCAAGGCGCCCGCCAGGGGAATTTCCCGGGCCAAGGCCCCTTCCCGCGCCGCCGCCTCCCGGGCCACGGCCCCTTCCCGCGCCGCCGCCTCCCGGGCCA
>JAITRL010000202.1 GCA_031288415.1 Deltaproteobacteria bacterium
AGATCGGTAGATGCTGGGTAGATCGGTAGATGCAGGGTAGATCGGTAGATGCAGGGTAGATCGGTAGATGCAGGGTAGATCGGTAGATGCAGGGTAGATCGGTAGATGCAGGGTAGATCGGTAGATGCAGGGTAGATTGGTAGATGCAGGGTAGATTGGTAGATGCAGGGTAGATTGGTAGATGCAGGGTAGATTCGGTGGAGGCTGGGCAGATCGGCAGACGCGGGGCAGATCGGTAGAGGCAGGGCAGATTCGGTAGAGGCTGGGCAGATCGGTAGAGGCTGGATTGGAGCAGAGTAGATGCATGGCAGACGTATGGCAGAGGCAGGGCTGGAGCTGGAAGATATAGGTCAGGAGCGGGGTAGAAGCGGGCCATGAGCATGGTACATGCATGGTAGGTGCATGATAGATGTTTGGCAGATGTTTGATAGAGGCTGGGTAGCGGCAGGGCAGATGCAGGCCATGAGCATGGCAGATGCAGGTCAGGCTCAGGCAGAGACGGGTTTGCCGCAATGACGCGGCGGAACCGTCGGTTTCGCCGCGCGTCCTTGAACTTGAACTGCCGCGACGCTTAATCCTGCGGCATCATGACCGCGCCCAGGCGGCAAGATTACGATGCTTGCGGCGCTGAAGGAAATTTTTTGGCGCGATCCGGAAATTACTGAAATGCCAAAGCGCGATCCGAAGCTGAAGAATCCTGAACCCTCAGGCCGCGGGGCTTCCTGGGAATCCTCTGGGTACGCGGGAACAGGCAGTTCCGGCGGCCGCGGCGGATACGACGGGCCAGGCGGAGCCGGGAAGTGCCGGCCGGATTCCCGCAAGCCCGGGCCCGGCGCCGCGGCACGGGACGGCGCCGCCCGCCCGCCGAAGGGGGGGAGCCCGCAGGACATGGAAACCCTGGCCGGAAAGTTCATGAGCATATGGCCCCACCTGAACGAGAGGCAGCGGAGGTTTTACGCGGCCTCGGAGGCCCGGGCCATAGGCTACGGGGGGATCAGCATCGTCAGCAGGATAAGCGGGCTCTCGAGGATGACCGTGACCAAGGGCGTAAGGGAGTTGGGCCAGCCGCCCCTCGAAGGAGGCAGGGCGCGCCTCAGGAGGCCCGGCAGGCGGGGGGCGGAGACGGTTCCGCAGGCTCTGGAGGCTCTGGAGGCGATCATCCGCCCGGAGGGCCGGGAGGGGCCGGCGGAGGCCATGGCCTGGACCTGCCTGAGCGCCCGCCAGATAGCGGGGGAGCTTGACAGGCTGGGCCACAGCGTGGGCCCCCGCAGGGTGGGCCCGCTCCTGGGCGCCATAGGCTTAAGGCCAGGGAACTCCGCAAGGGGCTCACGCCCCGGCTGGGACGCGCAGTTCTCGCGCGTCAACTGGGAGATCAGGGAGGCCATGGCAGGGGGGAGGCCGGTCATAGCGGTCACCGCCGGCAAGGCGGCCCCGGAGGACAGCTCCCTGGACCGCGGCCCGGGGCCGCCCGCCGGGGAGGCCAGGGGCCTGCCGCCAGCGGCCGCCGCAAGCGGGATCTACGGCTTCGGGAAGGAAGAGGGGTTTTTGAACGTCCTGACCGGCCGCGACCCGGCGGAGTTCGCCGCGGCCTCCATAAGAGGCTGGTGGAGGCGCGAAGGGAACAAGGCCTTCCCGGGGGCGGACTACATACTCGTGGCGGCCGACGGCGGGGGAACCGGGTTTTTCAGGTCCAGGCCCTGGAAGTGCGGGCTGGGGAGGCTAGCCTCCGAGACGGGCATCCCCGTGAAGGTCTGCTTTCTGCCCCCCTGCGCCTGCAGGCGGAACGTGCCTGAGGCAAGGCTTTTTTCCTTCGTCTCCTCCTCCCTTAAAGGCAGGCCCCGGCGCGACACGGAGACGGCCGCAAGCCTTTTGGGCGCGGCCCCCGGGAAGGCGCCGGGCGGCGGGCTCCGTCTGACGGTACGGCTCGACCGTTTGGGCCGCGGGACAGGGACAGGGCCGGCCAGGCCCCCGGAAAGGGGCTTCAGGGTGGAGAGGGATCCTTTCCGCGGCGACTGGAACTACACGCTCGTGAACATCGGGCCGAAAAGCCGCCCACCGCGCCGGCTCATGCCGGCAGAGGCGGGGGCGGGCCAAAGGTGACGACTATGCCAAGCTCTTCGGAGACGCCGGTACGGCCCGGACCTGAGACGCCCGCGGCCGGGCCGCCTCTGGCCCCGGCCCCGTTGACCCGGGGGACGGCCCCGGCGGCAGCCGCGGAAGCCGCCGGCTGGCAGCCCAGGATCATAGCCTTCTGCTGCCAGTACTGCGCCTACAGCGCGGCCGACATGGCGGGCTCCATGAGGCTCCAGTACCCTCCGGAGGTGGAGATAGTGCTTTTGCCGTGCACCGGGCGCTTCGACGTGATTTTGGCCCTCAAGGCCTTCGAGCGGGGGGCTGACGGGGTGTACGTCGCGGGGTGCCTCGAGGGCAACTGCCACTTCCTGGACGGGAACGTCAGGGCCAGGAAGAGGGTGGGCCTCCTCAAGAAAGAGCTGGCGGCCGTGGGCTTCGAGCCCGAGAGGGTGGAGATGTACAACCTTTCCGCCTCCCAGGGCCCCAGGTTCGCGGAGATAGCGCGGGAGTTCACCCGCCGCGTCTCCGGGCTGGGGCCGTCCCCGGCCGGAGGCGGGGGGCAAGGCGGGCTGTGACGGCCCCAGGCGCCTCTCCGGGCGGCCGGCCCTTGGACGCGCCTTAAGACTATGCGCCGCGGCGGCTCTTCACGGGCCGGGCGGCAGGCCAGGTGAAAATCATGATAATAGCGGAGAGAAAGCCCTTGGATGAGATTACAGGCTTCATAGCCGGGGCCGGGAAGGTGCTTGTGGCGGGGTGCCGGGGCTGCGTGACGGTATGCAACGCCGGGGGGACCAAGGAGGTGGAGATTCTGGCCTCCCTTTTGCGGCTTGACGCCGCCAAGGACGGCCGCGGGCTCGCGGTGGACGAGATCACCCTTGAGCGGCAGTGCGACCCGGAGTACGTGGAAGAGCTCTCCGGGCCGCTGGGGAAGGGCTACGACGCCGTATTGTCCATGGCCTGCTCCATAGGCCCCCAGTTCATCGCCCGGCGCTACCCGGCCCAGGCGGTCTACCCCGCGCTCAACACCTGCTTCATGGGCGGGGCGCTTGAGCACGGCGTGTGGGCCGAGCACTGCCAGGCCTGCGGCAACTGCGTAATACACCTGTTCGGGGGGTTCTGCCCGATCTCCCGGTGCTCGAAAAGCCTCCTGAACGGCCCCTGCGGCGGCTCGGCCGGCGGCAAGTGCGAGGTCTCCAAGGACATCGACTGCGTATGGCACCTCATAGTCGAGAAGCTGTCCGCGGCGGGAGGGCTGGAGAAGTTCATGGGGATCGAGCTGGTGAAGGACTGGAAGACCAGCCGTGACGGCGGGCCCCGCCGGATCGCGAGGGAAGACCTTTTAAAATGAGCCAGGGAAACGCATCGAGCCCCGGAGGGGCGGCGCAGGGCGCCCCCCTGCCGGAGGCCGGGTACAGGTCCTCAGGCAACCTCGAGAAGGTGCTGAGGGGCGGGCACTTTTCAGTCACGGGCGAGCTGGGCCCCCCCAGGCACGCCGACGCCAGGGACGTGAGGGAAAAGGCGAGGCACCTCAAGGGGAACGTCGACTCGGTGAACATCACCGACAACCAGACGGCGGTCGTGCGCATGTCGTCCTTGGCGGCGAGCGTCATAGCCCAGGAGGAGGGGCTCGAGGCCAACATGCAGATGGTGGCCCGCGACCGCAACCGTATAGCCATGCAGTCCGACATCCTGGGCGCGGCCGCTCTGGGCATCCGGAACCTTCTGGTGCTGTCGGGCGACCACCAGGTCTTCGGCGACCATCCGGGGGCCAAGAACGTCTACGACCTCGACTCGGTGAACCTGTTGCGGGCCGTGAGGGGCATGCGCGACGACGGGGAGCTCCTCTCCGGCCAGAAGCTCCCGGAGGGGGGGAGGCCCAGGCTTTTCATCGGCGCCGCCTACAACCCCTTCGCCGACCCCGAGGAGTTCAGGGTGCTCCGCGCCGCGAAAAAGATAGCGGCGGGGGCCGACTTCCTCCAGAGCCAGTGCATCTACGACATGGACAGGTTCAAAAGGTTCATGGCCAGGGCCGTGGACATGGGCCTTACGGAGAAGGCCTTCTTCATCGCCGGGGTGACCCCGCTCAAGTCCCTGGGCATGGCCAAGTACATGAAGAACAGCGTCCCGGGCATCACCATGCCTGAGAGCTGCATCGAAAGGCTCAAGGGGGTCGCTAAGGAGAAGCAGGCGGAAGAGGGCATCAGGATGGCCTGCGAGCAGATAGAGGAGTTCAAGGGCATGGCGGGCGTCTCCGGGGTGCACCTCATGCTGGTAGAGTGGGAGCACATGGTGCCGACCATAGTGAAGGAGGCCCGCCTGGTCCCCCGCCCCGCCCCGTAGGCCCGGAAAACCGCCCCCCCGCAGGCCTGCGGGGCCCCCTTGGGGGCGGTTTTCCGGCGGACAATGACATCGGCGGCCGCCATCGCCCCAGCGCGGGGAAGGCGCCGGCGGGAAGGCAAAGCGCGCCCCGGGCGGCGCGGCCGCGTGAGGTGCGCCTTCCTCAAAAGCCGGCGGCCGCGGCAGGCGGCCGCGACAGGAAACAGGCCGATGCCTGCGGCGGCGCCGGGGCCCCGCAGGAGGCAAGGCTCAAGAGAGGTAAACGAAATGGGTCTCAACTGGCAGGATTACACGGCGAAGGGCGCCAAGGACTACGAGATAGCCGAGGCGGGCCTCGGGTGCCTCAGGAGGATAGGCGAGGTAGCCTCCGGGCTCGGGCTTCTCGACGACGAGGTGCTTCCGCAGGGCCACTACGTCGCCAAGATAGACCACGCGCAGGTCCTGGAGCGCCTCAAGGACAGGCCCGACGGCAAGTACGTCGACGTCACGGCCATCACCCCCACCCCGCTGGGCGAGGGCAAGTCCACCACCACCATGGGGCTCGTCCAGGGCATGGGGCGAAGGGGCCTGAACGTCTCGGCGGCCATCCGCCAGCCATCCGGCGGGCCCACCATGAACATCAAGGGCTCCGCCGCGGGCGGCGGCATGAGCCAGTGCCTCCCCCTCACGCCGTTCTCGCTGGGCCTCACCGGCGACATCAACGCCGTCATGAACGCGCACAACCTGGGCATGGTGGCCCTGAACGCCCGCATGCAGCACGAGAACAACAGCTCCGACTCGTTTTTGTCCTCGCGGGGCCTTAAGCGCCTCAACATCGACCCGTCGAGGGTGGAGTTCGGGTTCGTCATGGACTTCGCGGCCCAGTGCCTCCGGAACATCATAATCGGCATCGGCGGGAAGATGGACGGCTACCTCACGCAGTCGAGGTTCGGCATCGCCGTCAGCTCCGAGGTGATGGCCATACTGGCCGTGGCGTCGGATCTCGCGGACCTGAGGAAGAGGATAGGCCAGATAATCATGGCCTACAACTGGAGCGGCCGGCCCGTCACGGCCGACGACCTCGAGGTGGCGGGGGCCATGACCGCCTGGATGACCGAGGCCCTCAAGCCCAACCTGATGCAGACCCTGGAAGGCCAGCCCTGCTTCGTCCACGCCGGGCCCTTCGCCAACATCGCCATAGGCCAGAGCTCCATCGTCGCCGACAGGGTGGCGCTCAAGCTCTCCGACTACCACGTGACGGAGTCGGGGTTCGCCGCGGACATAGGCTTCGAGAAGTTCTGGAACCTCAAGTGCCGCTATTCGGGGCTGGTCCCCAACGCCGCGGTGGTGGTGGCGACGATCAGGGCCCTGAAGTGCCACGGCGGCGCCCCCGTGCCCAAGCCGGGCAACCCCCTCCCCGAGGAGTACTCCAAACCGGACGTCGGCCTGGTCGAGAAGGGGCTGGAGAACCTTTTCCACCACGTGGGCATAGTGAAGAGGTCCGGCATAAGCCCGGTCGTGTGCATCAATTCCTTCGTGACGGACACCAAGGAAGAGATAGAATGCGTGAGGCGGGCCTGCGAGGCCGCCGGGGCCAGGGTGGCCGTCTCCGACCACTGGCTCAGGGGCGGCGAGGGCGCCCTGGAGCTGGCCGACTGCGTGAAGGAGGCCTGCGAGGACAAAAACGACTTCAGGCCCCTCTACGATCTTTCCATGCCCTTCAAGGAGAGGATAGAGCTGGTGGCCCGCGACGTCTACGGGGCCGACGGGGTGGACTATTCCCCGCTGGCGGAAAGGAAGCTCTCCCTTTACCAGGCAAGCGAGAAGACCAGCCGCTTCGGCCTGTGCATGGTGAAGACCCACCTGTCCCTCTCGGGCGACCCCAACCTCAAGGGCGTCCCCAAGGGATTCAGGCTGTTCGTGAGGGATGCGCTCGTCTACGGCGGGGCGGAGTTCGTGGTGCCCGTCGTGGGGAGCATCTCGCTTATGCCCGGCACGGCCTCCAACCCGGCTTACCGCCGGATAGACGTGGACGCCGCGACCGGCAAGATCAGGGGGCTCTTCTAGCCCCCCCGCCGCCGCCCCCGGCGGCGGCAGGCGGCCTCGGGGGCGGCGGGGAGGCCGCCGCCCTGCCGGGGGGCGCGGGGCCTGGCCGGCCCCGCGCCCCGGTCCTGCGGCGGCATGGAAGTTTTCGGAGCGGCAAATCATGAAGAACATGGAAGAGACGGTCAAGGCAGTCGTGTCGATAGGGGCTTCCAAGGCCGTCCAGGGGACCGGCATCCACGCGGTCATGGGCATTCTCGCCGGAAGCTACATAGCCCTGGGCGGGGTTCTGGCCCTGAAGGTCACCGGCGGCCTCCCGCCCGCCATGGGCGGGGCCTCCAGGCTCCTGTTCGGGCTGGTGTTCCCCGTGGGCCTCCTCATGGTCCTGGTCGCCGGGGCCTCCCTGTTCACCGGGGACGTCATGTACCTTCCGGCGGCGTGGTCCAGGAAGGCGGCAGGCTTCCGGTCGGTTCTGCGGTTCCTGGCCCTGTCCTGGGTCTGGAACTTCGCCGGCTCGGTGCTGGTCGCGTGGCTGGCCGACGCCTCGGGCATCCTGGCGGACAAAGGCCCGGGCGGAACCCTCCCCGCGGCCGCCGCCTCCGTGGCCCTGGCCAACATGAAGTGCGCCCTGGGCTTCTGCGAGGCCTTCCTGCGCGGCGTGGGCTGCAACTGGCTCGTGTGCCTCGCGGTCTACATGAGCCTCTCCGCCGAAGACGGGGTCTCCAAGGCCGTGCTCATGTGGCCGCCCATAACGGCGTTCGTGGCCATGGGCATGGAGCACAGCGTCGCCAACATGTGCTTCGTGCCCCTGGGGATCTTCCTGGGCTCGCGGCCGGAGGCCCTGGGCGCCGGGATCGAGCTCACCGCCACCTGGGGGGCCTTCCTCCGGGACAACCTCGTGCCCGTCACCCTGGGGAACATCGCGGGCGGGGTCCTCTTCGTGGCGTTCCCCTACCTGCTTGCGACGCGCCCGCCCCGCCCGGGCGGCGGCAAATGAAGCGCGCGCGCCGCGAGCGCGACCGGAGGCGATGATGACTGCCCGCATGCTGGCAAGCAAACCGATAGTACAAAAGCTCAAGGCCGAGATCAGGGAGGAGGCCGAAAGGCGCGCCCGCGGCGGAGCCCCGCCGGGACTCGCCGTGATCCTGGCCGGCTCGGACGGCCCCTCCAAGGCCTACGCCCTGTCCAAGGAGTCGGCGGCCAGGTCCCTGGGGATAGCCTTCACGCTCCACCGGTTCGGGGACGGGGCGGAAGAGGCCGAGATCACGGCCAGGATCCGCGAGCTTAACTCCGACCCCGCCGTCCACGGGGTGATGCTGGAGCTCCCGCTGCCCAAACGCCTGAACGCCGCCAGGGTAATCGCCGCCATCGACCCGGACAAGGACGTGGACGGCGTCACCGCGGAAAGCCGCGGCCGCCTCCTCCAGGGGCGCCTGGACGAGACCCTCCTGCCGGTGACGCCGCTGTCGTGCCTGACTCTGATCGAGAGCGCGGGCATCGACATAGCGGGCAAAAACGTCGCCGTCGTGGGCCGGGGCGAGACGGTGGGGCTCCCTCTGGCGGTGCTCCTCATCAAGAGGAGCGCGACCGTCACCGTCTGCCATTCGAAGACCGCCGATCTCAAGGGGGTCCTCAAACGCTCGGACGTGGTGGTGACCGCCGCCGGGCAGGCCGGGATGATCAAGGCCGACATGCTTTCCCAGGGGCAGGCGGTGATAGACGCGGGCATCACCGTGCTTCCGGACGGGACTCTCGCCGGCGACGTGGAAAAGCGGGCCGCGGAGGCGGTATCCTGGCTCACGCCGGTGCCGGGCGGGGTGGGGTCGCTTACCGTGACCCTCCTCATGAAGAACCTTTTGAAGGCCATGGGGCTCCAGGGAGCCGGCCGGGCCGCCTGAAAAGGCCCGGCCTCGGGACAATCCGGCGCGCGTGGCGGGGCCGGCAGGGAGGCGAGGCATGGAAGGGACAGACGCGGTGTTCGACCTGTGTTTCAAGGAGATCCTGGAACTGGCGTCCTCAAGGAGCCACGTGCCGGGGGGCGGGAGCGTCGCGGCCATGTCCGCGGCCCTCGGGGCCTCGATGGGGGCCATGGTCGCCAACCTGACGGTCGGCAAGAAGGGCTGCGAGGAATCCCGCGGGGAGGCCGAGGGAACGGCCGCGGCCTTCGGGGAGGGCATAGCCGAGCTCGAAGAGCTGACCCGCGGGGACATGAGCGCCTTCGACGGCCTTCTTTTGGCCTACCGGCTCCCCAAGGCGACGGACGATGAAAGGAAGGCCAGGGCGGGGGAGATCCTGAAGCGCTCGGCCGAGGCGGCGCTCGCCCCGCTGAGGATTTCCGCCAAGGCGGCGGAACTCCTGAAGCTCAACAGGCGCCTGGCGGAGTTCGGGAACCCCTCCGCCGTGAACGACTGCGCCGTGGCCGCCGTGATCCTGGAGGCCTCGGGGAGGGCCGCCATGCTTTCCGTGGACGTCAACCTGCCCGCCCTGGACGACCCTGTCATGCTCAAGGACATCAAGGACAGGAGGGCCAGCATACTGGGGGAGGCCGAGGCGGCCATGCTGGAGACCCTGGACATAGTGGCCCGGAGGAACAAGCCTCTCTGAGCCGGTCCGGGGGATTCCGGACCCGCATCGCACCTGAACCGTTTCAGGCGCCCCCCCGCCGCCCGGCTTGCGGGCCGGGGGGGGCGCCGCAGGCCGGCCCCCGCCGGAGCGGGGGATCGCGGCGCCGTAAGGAGGGCCGCACCATGACGGGACTTGCGCCTGAACTTGACGATAAGGCCGTGCTCGCCATCGCGGAAAGCTACCGCAACGACCCCCAGCAGCTGATAGCCTGCCTGCTGGATATCCAGGAAGCCTCCCGCAGGAGCTACGTGGAGCCGCGCTGGGCCGCCGTCGCGGCCAAAGCCATGGGGGTGCCCGTCGGCAGGGTCTACGAGATCCTGACCTTCTACAGCATGTTCTCGACGGAGCCCAGGGGGCGCTGGGTCATCGAGGTGTGCGGGTCGTCGCCCTGCCTCTTCAACGGCTCGGGCGAGCTGAGGGGCTGGATAGCGGGCGCCCTGGGCGTCACGGGCGGGGAGACCACCCCGGACGGGCTGTTCACCCTGGCAGCCTGCGGGTGCGTGGGCTTCTGCGCCGGGGCCCCGGCGGTCAAGATAGGCGACGCCGCTTATACGGTCTCCGGCCCCGCCGAGGCCGAGCGGCTCATCAGAAGCTTCAGGGAGGATGACCCGGCTTCAAGGGAGGTTTTCCTGTGCAGGGAGTGAGAATCCTGAAAGAAGGCGCGGACGTTCCGGACCCTTTGGACGCCGGGGCGTACCTCGCGAGGGGCGGGTACTCCGCCTGGCGCAAGGCCCTGGAGGCGGGCCCCGAGGCGGTGGTGGGGGAGCTGAAGGCCGCGAAGCTCCTGGGCCGGGGCGGCGCCGCCTACCCGGCCGGGAACAAGTGGGGCCAGCTCCTGGAGATAGAAGCGTCCCCCAAGCACATAGTCTGCAACGCGGACGAGGGCGAGCCGGGGACCTTCAAGGACCGCTTCATCATGGAGCGCACGCCTTTCCGGCTCATCGAGGGCATGGCCATAGCCGGGCTGGTCTTCGGGTCCGAGACGGGCTACATCTACGTGCGGGGCGAGTACCGCCGGGTCCAGGCGGGCCTTTTGCGGGCCTTCGCCTCCGCGAGGCGCGCCGGGCTTCTGGGCCGCGACATCCTGGGGTCCGGGAGGCCCTTCGACATAGCCCTCGTCTCCGGCGCCGGGGCCTACGTCTGCGGGGAGAACTCGGCCCTTCTGAACTCCACCCAGGGCCTCGCCGGCCGCCCGCGCATCAAGCCCCCGCACCTGGCCGAGGTGGGGCTCTTCGGCGCGCCCACCCTGGTGAACAACGTCGAGACCCTCGCGAACGTTCCCCCCGTAGTGTCGATGGGCGGCAAGGCCTTCCTGGAGATCGGCCACCCGGACAGCGGCGGCACCAAGCTCGTGTGCCTCTCCGGCCACGTGGCGCGGCCAGGGGTCTACGAGGTGCCCCTGGGCTCGGTCACCCTCCGCGACGCGGTCTACTCCCCCGAGCTGGGCGGGGGCATGAAGGGGGGCGGAAGGCTCAAGTTCCTGCACCTGGGCGGCCAGAGCGGGGCCATAGCCCACCCCGGGCAGCTCGACACGCCGTACAGCTACTCGGATCTCAGGAAGGCCGGGCTCTCGGTGGGCTCGGGGGCGGTGGTGGCCCTGGACGAGACGGTGCCGATCCTGGATTACCTGGCCGCCGTGGCCCGTTTCTTCGTCCACGAGTCCTGCGGCAAGTGCTGCCCCTGCCGGGACGGGAACCCCGCCGTGCTTGACAAGCTGCTGGAGCTGGCGGACCCCGGGCGCGCCGGCCCCGAGACCCTGGAAGCCTTGAAAAGCCTTGCCTTCGTCATGACGGAGGCCTCCTTCTGCGGGCTGGGGAGGACCGCCACCGCGGCCCTCCGGAGCGCCTGGAAGGCCTTCCCGGAGGAGTTCGGGCGGAACGCCGCGTGAAGGCCCCCGCAGGCGGGGGACTTAGGGCGGCCCCCTCCCGAGCGCGGGAGGCGGCGGCGGGGAAGGCCAGGGGCTCGGGCCGCCCCGCCGCCGCCTTCCGGCCCTCAGCCCGTCGCCCCTTCCCGCGCCCTGCGGCCGGAGCGGGCCTTGCGGCAAAAGGACGGGCTCAGGGTTTGAGGTTTGCCGGGGACCCGGAATATTCGCGGGAACAGGAATTTTCCAGGGGGGCCCGGTTTTTTCCGGGGATCCGGGATTTTCCGGGAAAGGCTTGCCTGGCGGGCTGAACCTCAGGGATGCCGCGGGAGGCATTTCCAGGAGGCGGACCGGGGGCGGGCGGCGGCTCTCCCGCGGGCTTTTGTTGACTTGCCGCGACGGGCTCCCGTAAAATCAGGCGGGCCTCGGGAGGCGCCGGCCCGGCCCCCCTCCCGCGAGGCGGCCCGGCCGCCTCCCGGGGCCCGCCGGTCCGGATCCGTTCCGCCGCAATCTCCCCCGAAAACAGAAGCAAGGCATACCACCATGGGAAACGCCCCTTTTACCGGCGAGACTCCGGGGAAACCCGCCTGGTTCTCTCCGGGCATAACCGATCTCCCCTCCTTCAAGCGGCTCAGCGGCATCCTCGACAACTTCGCGAAGGCGTCGGGCATGTCGGTATTCGTCATGGACGACCTTCCCTCCCGCGTGTCCAGCCGCTTCGGGGCCAACGGCTTCTGCGCCAGGATGTCCGAGGCCGAGGGCTACGGGGCCGTATGCTCCAGGATCCACGCCATCGGGCTCGCCGAAGCCGCCTCGCTCAAGGGGAACTTCAGCTACGTCTGCCCGCTGGGCATTTTCGAGACCGCCATACCGGTGTTCAGGGACGGCAGGTGCGCGGGCGGGGTTTTCTGCTGCCAGGCCAGGTGCGACAACCCCCCGCAGGGCACCGTGGGCCTCACGGCGGGCTGCTGCCCCGGCGCCCCCGCCGAAAGGCCCGGCGACGCGGTGAGCGAGGCGTTCTTCGACTCCGTGCCGGTCATCGACTTCCGGCGGTACGACTCCTTCGTGTCCATCCTGTCCGACGTCATCGCCTCCTTCACGAAGAACGAGTACGAGTGCCAGAAAAACCGCTTCTGCTGCATGGAGGCGAGCCCCCTGTCGAAAACCGGCGCCGACTACTCGAACAACCCGTCGTGCAGCCCCGTGAACCTCTTCTTCATACTGAACGTGATCAACTCCATCTCGAACCTGTCCGTGCTGCGGGACTCCCCGCAGATCGGCAGGCTGTCGCTGCTGGCCTCGAAGTACGTGAGCTGCCTCATCAGGAACCTGGGGCGCACCTTCTGGAGGCTGGACGACGAGAGGGAGTCCATCTGCAGGTACCTCGAGATCCAGAAGATAAAGTACGAGGATGACCTGAGCTTCGAGGTCAACCTCCCGGAGGGCCTGGAGGATTACCTCATTCCCGTCGACACGGCGCTTCCGTTCGTCGAGAACACCATAATGCAGGTGCTTTCCAAGTGCTCGTTCAGGCTGAACATCGCGGTCAGCTTCAGGATGTCCGGCGAGCACGTCCTCGTCGAGTTCGCGGACAACGTCCAGCGGCCGGAGCTGCCCCCCGTCGAGATATACAGGAACCCCTGTTACAGCAACTCGGAGATCAAAGTCGTGGAGAACCGCATGGCCATGTCGAAGGCGCGGATGGCGCGCATATTCGGGGAGCATGCGGGCATCACCCTGGATTCCGCTGGCGCGGGCGGCTCCCGGGGGCTGATCAGGTTCCCGGCGGTTTCGAGAGAGACGTATGCGCAAGAACGACAACGGTGAGCCCGCCGCCTGCGCCTGCCCTCCCGCCGGGGCGCCGGGCCGGCAGCCGCCCTTCCGCGTGATGATAGCCGACCCGGACCCGATAATGAGGAAGGCCCTGGCCGAGATAGTGGCGAGGACGGAGGGGTTCGAGGTCACCCATTCCCTGGGCGGCGTCGACGGGGTCCCGGAGCTTTACAGGAAGGATTCCCCCGACGTCGTCTTCGTCGACCTGGTCATCCCCTGGCTGTCGGGAGTCGACGCGGCCAGGGGGATCCTGGGCGCGGATCCGGGGGCTCAGGTTTACGGCATCTTCCCTTACGACCATTTCGACCTCTCGGAGCACGCGTCTGGGGTGCGGCTGGCCGGGCACATCCAGAAGCCCGTGTCCCGGGAGCAGGTGGAGGGGATCCTCGCGGGGCACAGGCGGGCCCGCGCGCCGAAAGGCTCCCTCCAGCTCTCGGTCCTCTCGGAAATCGTGAGCGTCAGGGATTTCGGGGGCTTCTACGGCAGGTCCTACGACATCGCCGTCTCCCTCCAGGAGGAGGCGGGGCGCGACTCGCGCAGCGTGAGGGCCAAGCTCAGGGACATCCAGTCGGCGCTGTCGGGCGGGGGCCCCGCGGAGCCCGGGGGCCCGGCCTTCAGCGCGTCGGAGCCCGTGCTCCTGTCCATAGACGCGGTGGTGCAGCTGTGCCTGTTCAACATCGTGAACGGGGTCTTCACCGCCGACAGCGTCAGGTTCAACTCCCTGCTGAAAAACCTGTTCCGCTTCCTTGACCGGAACGTGACCCGGAGGATAGGCCTGGACGACCTCGCGGAGAAGTGCTGCATAAGCCAGGGCCACCTGAGCAGGCTGTTCCGGAAGTGCTTCAACATA
>JAITRL010000239.1 GCA_031288415.1 Deltaproteobacteria bacterium
GGCCGACCGCCACGCGCTCGCGACCCTCGTCTACGGGCTTCTCTTCCGGCGGCACCCTCTGCTTCCGGGAAAGCCAGGAGGCCCGGATGACGGGCCTGAGACCCTGGAGGCCAGGGAGATCCGGGCCTTGGGCCGGGACGCGCTCTTTATGGAGGACCGCAAAGTCCCCTTCGCGCCCGGCCCGGCGGACGAGGCCCTCCAGCCCTGGACTGACTGCGCGCGGTTGCCTCACACGATTTTGGGCCAGGAGCTGGCTGTGCTTTTCGGCAGGGCCTTCCGCGCCGGGCTCGCGGATCCCGCCCAAAGGCCCAAGGCCTGGGATTGGGAGCAGGCCCTCCTTTTCGCCCGCGATCTCCTGATTCCCTGCGAGGCGCCCTCCTGCCCGTCATCCTGGTATTATTACGCTCCTCCCTCAGGGCCCGCAAACTCCCGGGGCGGGAACCCGGTCGCCGCCGCCAGGCCCGTATGCCCCTACTGCGGCGCCCCCTACGGCAGGGATTCCCTGCCTGTGCTGAAGCTTTCAAACTCTCCCGACTACGACAAAGGCTCCCCGCCTGCCCCGAACGACTACTCCGGCCGCAGGATAACGGTTTTCGACGGCATGCGCCTGTTTCCCTGGCATGCGGACCCCGGAAGCTTTCCCTTCACCCTGGCCAGCCAAGAGGAGAGGAGGATAGTCGGGTATTTTTCTTTCCGCGAGGGCAAGTGGCAGCTCGTCAACGAACGCCTCAATGACCTCCATTACATTGGGGACGAGAAGCCCATTCCCTTCAGGCAGGCCCTGACCTTACGCGATGACCGGCAGCTTTCCCTGTCCGGCAAGGACATGAAAGACGGCTTTACCTACAGGTTAGCGGAGGTGACTATCCTGAAGTTCTGAAGTTAACTCCGGTCCGAAGATCCGAAGATCCGAAGATCCGAAGATCAGATGAAAAGAAGATCCGGATTCACGAGGCGGCAAGGCTGCCGAATTTATGTGGGCCGGCATGGCCGCGGCTCCCTAGGCCGGGAGGGCCCCTGAGCCAAGGGCCGGAGCGGCCCCAGGCTCTTCCGCCCGCCTCATCGGCCCTTCCGCCCGCGCCTTCTCCCGCGCCCGTCCCTTGTCCCCGCGCGGTCCGCCGGCAGTTTCTCCGCTGTACTCTCGATGTCCGGCCGTTTTTCCGTTTACGGTCCTTTGTCAGGCCTGAGTGAGCCTTTGCGTTTTGCTTTTTTTTCCGCGCGTTACCCGCAGTTCGGTCTTTCCGCCCCGTTCCCGCCGCGCCTGTAAGGGCCGTCCAGGCCTCGGAGCCCCTGCGGGGGCGCGCGGGTTTTCTCCTGAACCCTGCCGCGGGCCCCGGACCCAGGCGCCCGACCTCATACCCAGGCCACTGGCTTCAGACACCGGCCGCCGCCCCCAGCCCTTGGCCGTCGGCATCAGGTTCAGGCCGCATGCCCAGACCCTGGCCATCGGCCGCAGGCCCGGCGGCGGCCGGCAAACCCCGGCCCCCGGCCGAAAAAGCGGCCCCCGTCCGCCGGACGGCCCCGGACCGTGCCGCAGCCGCGAGTCCCCGACCATCAGCTTCGTGAGGTAGACTTAATGACAGACACTCAGGCCGCCGGCGGCGGGAGCCGCCCGGAAATCTACGGTCTCACCCTTGCCGAGGTGGAGGAGAGCCGCCGGCTCCACGGCGCCAACGTGCTCACCCCGCCCCCCAGGGACCCTTGGTGGAGGCTCTACCTCGAGAAGTTCGAGGACCCGATAATCAGGATCCTCCTGGTGGCGGCGGTAGTCGCGATCCTCGCCGGCGTGGTCGAGGGTCAGTACGCCGAGGGCATCGGCATCGTCATCGCTGTCCTGCTGGCGACCACGCTGGGCTTCCTCAACGAGTACAAGGCGGGCCAGGAGTTCGACATCCTCAACCGCGTCTCGGACGACGAGCCCGTCAAGGTGGTCCGTGAGGGGATCTACACGAAGGTCCCCAAACGGGATCTCGTGGTGGGCGATGTCTGCGCCCTGGAGCAGGGCGAGGAGATCCCCGCCGACGGGGACGTGATCGCGGCGGTTTCCTTCCAGGTGAACGAGGCCTCCCTCACCGGGGAGTCGCTTCCCGTCACCAAGCGGCCGGAGGCCGACTGCCAGGCCTCGGAGACCGCCCTCGCGTACCCGCGCTGGCAGGTGCTGCGGGGGACCTTCGTGTCGGACGGGCACGCCCTGGTGCGCGTGGGATCGGTCGGCGACGCCTCCGAAATAGGCAAGACCGCCAGGTCCGCCGCCGAGGAGACCGACACCGTCACCCCCCTCAACCGCCAGCTGGGCCGTCTGGGCCAGCTCATCGGGGTCCTGGCCTTCGCCGTCGCCTTCATAATCTTCGTGGTGCTCTCCGTGCGTTCCGGCTTCCAGGGGGACCTGGGCCACCAGGAGATCGTCTACGAGGCCACCGAGTCGCAGGTGGAGATCGGCCCCGACGGCTCCCCCGTGGTCCCGAGGGAGGTCGCCGGCTACGCGGAAGATGCGCGCAAGATCATCCGCGGCGGGGACGATGCCCTCATGGACGCCGAGCTTCCCCTGGGCTCGCGCCTCCACGACGGCAACTACCAGTGGTTCGTGAAGCTCCCGGTGACCGGAGGGCAGGTGTACTTCCTCATCGCGGCCTTCCTGGGGCTGATGGTCGCCCTTGTCCGCGTGGTGGCCCCGGTGGTCTTCGACGCGTTCGAGATCGCGGGAAGGCCCCGGCCCTCCTGCTCCTGGATCGAACGCGAGGGGCTGTTCCCCTGGCTCCAGGCGGTCATAGCCGGGGCCTTGCTTTTCGGGGCCCTCGTCGCCGTCGGGATCTGCGCTGGCCTGGTACCGTCCTCGCCCTCCCAATGGGTGCCGGTCGCGACCGGGCTGTCGCTTCTCAGGTACTTCATGGTGGCCGTCACCATCATCGTGGTCGCGGTGCCCGAGGGGCTCCCCATGAGCGTCACCTTGTCCCTGGCCTATTCCATGCGCAAGATGACCGCCGCCAACAACCTGGTCAGGCGCATGCACGCCTGCGAGACCATCGGGGCCGCCACGGTCATCTGCTCGGACAAGACCGGTACCCTCACCATGAACCGCATGAAGGTCTCCTCCTTCAGCTTCGAGTCGCTCCCCAAGGATCTGGAGAAAAAGGAGGGGCCGGAGTGGGATCTCGCGGTCGAGGCCGTGGCCGCCAACTCCACCGCCAACCTGGGGGCGGACAGCGCGGGCAAGCTCACCGTGCCCCTGGGCAACCCCACGGAGAGCGCCCTTTTGATCTGGCTTGAGGAGAACGGCAGGAATTACAAGGAGGAGCGCGCCAGGTTCAAGGTCCTGGGCCAGCTCACCTTCTCCACCGAGCGCAAGTACATGGCCACCATAGGGGAGGGGACCCTCAAGGGGTTCCGGACCCTCCACGTCAAGGGCGCGCCCGAGATAGTGCTCTCGCGCTGCCGGGCCGCGCGCCTCCCCGACGGCTCCCTGGAGCCGCTCTCCGACGCCGCCCGGGCCCAGCTCCATGAGGATCTCAAAGACGAGCAGTCCAGGGGCATGCGCACCCTGGGGCTGGCCATGAGGCTCATCGCTGAGGAGCCGGACAAGCCCTCCTCAGCGAAGCCGGGCGCCCCCGCCTCCCCGGCCGAGTACGGCGCGGACGAGATAAGGGACCTGGCCGAGGCGGGCGAGCTCGCGTTCCTGGGCTTCTTCTCCATCGCCGACCCGGTCCGGCCCGAGGTGCCGCCTGCGGTGGAAGCCTGCGCCACCGCCGGGGTCGCGGTCAAGATGGTCACCGGCGACAACCAGGCAACCGCCCGCGAGATAGCCACGGAGATAGGCATCCTGGGCAGGGGAGCCGGCGCCTCCGGGGACGGCCCCCGCGACATCGTGCCGGGGGACGAGTTCATGGCCATGGACGAGGACGCCGCCTTCCAGGCCGCCAAGGACCTCAAGATCATGAGCCGCGCCAAGCCTCTGGCCAAGCAGAGGCTGGTCAACCTGCTCCAGAAGGGCGGGGCCGTGGTGGCGGTGACCGGGGACGGCTCCAACGACGCCCCGGCCCTGAACCACGCCGACGTGGGCCTCGCCATGGGCATCACCGGGACGTCGGTGGCCAAGGAGGCCGCGGACATCATCCTCCTGGACGACTCGTTCGCCTCCATCGTGAAGGCCATCATGTGGGGAAGGAGCATCTACGCCAACATCCAGAAGTTCATCCTCTTCCAGCTCACCATCAACGTGGTGGCGGTGAGCGTGGCCCTCCTGGGGCCTTTCCTGGGCATACAGCTCCCGCTGACCGTGACCCAGATGCTCTGGGTGAACCTCATCATGGACACCTTCGCGGCCCTGGCCCTCGCCTCAGAGCCGCCGGACTGGGAGCTCATGAAGAAGCCCCCCCGGCGCCCCGAGGACTTCATCGTGACTCCCGGGATGGCCCGCTTCATCTTCACGGTGGGCGGCTTCTTCCTGGCCCTGTTCCTGATCCTGGTCCTGGGGCTCAGGCACAGCTTCCCCATGACCCTGGACACCGCCGTCGGGCGCCATAACCTGTCGGTCTTCTTCACCGTCTTCGTGTTCGTGCAGTTCTGGAACCTCTTCAACGCCAGGATGCTGGGATCGAACCGCTCGGCCTTCTCCAACCTCAAGGAGAGCCGGATGTTCATGCTGGTGGCGCTCGTCATCTGCATAGGGCAGATCCTCATGACCCAACTGGGCGGCGAGGTCTTCCGCACGGTGCCTTTGAGCTTCAAGGAATGGGTCCTCATCATCGTCCTGACCTCGCCCGTGCTCTGGGCGGGCGAGCTGATCCGCCTCGCCCGGAGGAAGGCGGCGGCGGCCGGCCCCTCAGCGGCCCCGGCCTCCCCGGCACAGGGAGCCTCCTGAGGCTGAAGGCGATCCTGAGCGGGGATGGGCTCCCGCGCCCGAGTCCGGCCTCGCGCGGGCAGGCGTCTCGTCGATCGGCCTTGGGACGCGGGGCGCCTTATCGTTCAGCCCTGAGCCTCCAGGCATCGCGGAGGCAGGCATCTCGCCGATCAGGCCCGCGCCGGCCCTCGCCGCGCCGGCGGGCCTTGCGCTGGCCGCGCGCCTCGCGGCGGGGCCGGGCCTGCCTGCGGCCGCCGGGCCAGCCAGGCAAGCCACGTCAAACCTAAAGGCGCCGCGGCCCCAAAGAGCGGCGCCTCCTGAGCCAGGCCGCGCAGGCCTGAAGGAGTCTTTCCAATGGCAGTTTCCCTCAGCAAGGGCGGCAACCTATCCCTCTCCAAGGAGGCCCCGGGCCTCAGGGCCATCTTCTGCGGGCTCGGCTGGGACGCCCGGAGCACCGACGGGTCGGATTTCGACCTGGATGCCTCGGCCTTCCTGCTGACATCCAACGGCAAGGTGCGCGGGGACGGCGACTTCATCTTCTACAACAACCTCCAGTCCGCCGACGGCTCGGTCCAGCACGCGGGCGACAACCGCACCGGCGAAGGCGAGGGCGACGACGAGGTCATCCTCATCAACCTCGAGAAGCTCCCTCAGCAGGTGGAGAAGATTGCCGTCACCGTCACCATCCACGATGCCGACGTGCGCCGCCAGAACTTCGGGCAGGTCTCCAACGCCTTCATCCGCGTGGTCAACCAGGATGGCGGCGTGGAGATAGCCCGCTTCGACCTCTCCGAGGACATGTCGACGGAGACGGCCATGATCTTCGGGGAGATCTACCGCCACGGCGGCGAATGGAAGTTCAAGGCGGTGGGCCAGGGCTTCGCGGGTGGCCTGGGGCCGCTGGCGAGGAACTTCGGCGTCAACGTTTGAGGCGGCATTCCGTTTTCCCGCGCCGCGGGGTCTCCGGGGCGCCGCGGAGTCGTCCAGGGGGCCGGGCGGTTCACGCGCCCCGGAGGCGCAGGCGCGCTTTCCGGAGGCGCCGGCGCGCAAGCCCCTGCGGGCGGGCTTCCGCTTTCTCTCCGCCCTGGCGGCTCAGGTCACCGCCGCTTTGGCGGGTTCGGTCTCCCC
>JAITRL010000242.1 GCA_031288415.1 Deltaproteobacteria bacterium
GCGCGCAAGGCCAGCACCCTGTCGCCGTCCCCGGGCTCGACGAGGCAGGAGGCGGCCTTTGCGGCGGGGAACTCCTCGGCGTCGGCGGCCACGCTGAAGGCCCCGCCGCGGATCTTCAACGTGCCCACGGCCAGGACAGGGCCCCGGCTGAAATTGAAGGGGCTGTCCCCGATGAACTCCTCGAGGCTCAAGGCCCCGGCGGCCTCCGCCAGGGATGCCCCGGCGGCCGCCGGGGCCTCGCCGGGCCCGCGCGCCAGAGCGGCGCTCTCTCGCGTGTCAGTCATGCGTCAAATGCTCCGTAGCCGCGGCGGGCGGCCGCCGGGGAAAACGCCGCGGGCCGCGGCGGCCCGAGCGGGAAAACGCCGCGGGCCGCGGCGAACCAAGCGGGAAAACGACGCGGGCGGCGGCCGCCCGCCAGGGAAATCCGAAGCCGAAAGCCGCAAGGCGGCCAGGCGGCCAGGCGGGAAAAGGCCCTACGCCCGGGAGCGGGGCCGGAAGTCCTCGGCCCGGGCGAGCGCGGGGTCCGTAAGGCGGGCCCCCTCCGCCTTGAGGCCGGGGGCCTGGAGGTCCAGCCCGGAGGCCCGGTGGAAGTTCGCGAAGGAGAGATCGGCCCCGGCGCAGCGCGCCCCCGCGAAGTCGACGCCGGAGAAGTCGGCGTAGAGGGCGGACAGGCCCTTGAGTTCGGCCGCCCTCAGGGAGGCGCCGATGAAATAGCCCTTGGAGGCGGAGGACTCCTCGAACACCGTCCCGGCCAGATCGGCGCCGCCGAAGAAAGCCCCGTCCAGGCGGCACAGGGAGAAGCGGGACCCCCTCAGGGATGCGTTCATGAAGGAGGCGCAGCCCAGGTCCGTGCCTTCGGCGACGAAGCCGACGAGCCGCACGTCCTCCAGGCTCATGCCCTTGGCGCGGCAGCTGGCGATCCTCAGCGACTCGAAGGTGCAGTTGCGGAGACACATGAACTCCATGACGGTCTCCGCCACCGCCGTCCAGGAGAAGGCGCAGTCGATGAAGACCGCGGAGGTGAGGTCCCCCGCCTGGAACGAGAGGGGGCCCCGGAAACGGCTGCCGAAGAATACGGCCCCGGCCAGGCGGGCGCCCCGGAACAGGGGCGTCTCGAAGTCGCAGTGCGTGAAGGCGGCCCGCTCCAGGCTCGCCCCGGTGCGGGTGTCCCCCCTGAACGAGCACCGGGTGAAGGAGGCCCCGGTCAAGTCCGAGGCGGCCAGGGGGTCCCCCTCGAAGGAGCAGCCGCTGAAGGAAGTGCCCTTGAAGCTCCCGTCGTAACGCCCTCCCGCCAGCTTGACGCCCGACACGCTGGCCCCGTCCAGGTTCAGTCCGGAAAACGTCTTGCCCTCGAGCTTGCCTTCCGTGTCCGCGGCGGCGCGCAGCATCTCCATGCTCTCGGTCTGGTCCATTTCTCTTTCCTCGCGGCCCCCTGGCCGGGCCTGCCTGCCATCCGGCGGCTTGCCGCCGAAGGCCCTCTTGCCGCCGCCCCGGCGGCTTGCCGCCGAAGGCCCTCTTCCCGCCGCCCCGTCGGCTTGCCTTCGCGGGCCGCGGCCCCCCCTGCCCGCCTTGGCCCTACTGCACCTTTTCGCCGTCCAGGAGCAGGAGGGTGCCCGTCAGGTCGGCGCCCTTGAAGTCGGTGGCGGAATCGGGCTTGGACAGGTAAAAGTCCGCGCAGTACAGGCTCGCGCCCTTGAAGACCGCGCCCGCGAGCCGGGCGCCGCCGAACACGCACCGCATGAGGTCGGCGCCGAAAAAGTCGCTTCCCGTAAGGTCCGCCCCGTGGAACACGGCCTCCCGGAAGCTCCCCCCCTGAAACGACGCGCCCCTGAGCCTCACGCCGGAGAAGCACGCCCTGCCGCCGAGGGATCCGGAAAAGTCCGCGCCCGACGCCTCGGCGATGTTGAACGCGGCGCCGGAGAGGTCCGCCCCCCGGAAGTCCGCGGACGGCGCCCTGGTGTGGAGGAAAAGCCCGGCGCGGACAAGGCGCGCGCTCCTGAAGTCGGCGCGGCTGAGGTCGCAGGCGAAAAAGCTCGCCCTCTCCAGGTTGGCCCCCGAGAGGTTGGCGGAGGCGAAGTTGACGTTGCTAAGCGAGGCGCCCGAGAGATCCGCCCCGGAAAGATCCGCCCCTTCCCCGTTCCAGCGGGAGAGGGTGGCCCCGGAGAGGTTGGCTCCCTTGAGATCCTTGGGGATCCTCGCCGCGCTGAAGACCGCCCCCGGGGCCGAGGCCCCCGCCAGGCGCGCCTGCGACAGGTCCGCCCCCGTGAAGTCCGCGCCCGCGAGGCTCGCGCCCGCGAGGTTCACGTCGGCCCCCTCCAGGCGGGAGAGGTCCGCTCCCGCAAGGCTGGCTCCCGCGAAATCCGCCCCGCCCGCCCGGCAGCCGTCCATGGCGGCCTTGGAGAGATCCGAGCCCCTGAAGGCCGCGCCGGTCAGATCCGAACCCGTGAGCCGGGCGCCCCTGAGATCCAGCCCGGAAAAGTCGAGGCCCGCGAGGGGCAGCCCGATCATGGCCTTGCCCGAGAGGATCGCGGCATCCTGGCCGCCCTGGCGGGCCCTGGCCAGAAGCTCCTCGGCCTGGGCCCGGGAAGTCAGGGCCGCGGGGGCAGGCGTCTCTTCCGGCTCCGGGGGCCCGCCCTCAGGCCCGCCCCCGGAGGCCGCCTCCGGGGAGCCGCCTGGAGCGGCCTCCGGCTCCGGCGCCGGCCTGGACTCCGGCGGGGCCTTGCCGACCCAGGGGTCCATGGCGTGAATCTCGGCCAGGGCCGCAGGGGAGGCTATCCCGGCCGAACGCGCCATCTCGGAGAGGCTCCCGAAGGGCTCGGAGGCCTCCAGCCTCAGGCGGTTAAGCTCCGGGAGGGCCGCCTTGATCTCAGGGTGCCTGAGGGCCGCCGCCTCCAGGCCCGCCCCCAGCTCGGGATCCTTCCAGAAGGCGCCCTTGGCCAGCTGGAAGCCCGCGCCGATCCTGGCAGCGAAGCCCGCCGCCTCCGGCCCTAAGCCGCCGGCGATCTTCGCCTCGCAGGCCTGGAGGGCCGCGGCTATCTCCTTCATGCCCGCCCCGGGGGCAAGGGAGTCGAAGCCCGCGAGCCCCTTGGCCAGGGCCTCGGCCTCCCGGCGGGAGAACATTCCGCTTGAGGCCAGGGCGGCGGCGACCGCCGCCGGGCTGTCCCCGGCAGGGGCCGGGGCCGGGGGTGCGGCGAGCTTGGCGGCGATCCCGGCGGCCTGCTCCTTCCCGAAGGCCTGCTCCAGGACGGCGCTTACGCCTGCCGCGGGGTTCTCCTCGAGCAGGGAGGCGGCCCGCATCTTCCGCGCGTGGGCAAGCCCCGCCTCCTCGCTCATGCCCGTCAGCTTCGCGAACCGGGACCCGTACTCCCTGATCGCCGCCTCGAACTCCCCGGCCGTCTTGAACTGGGATTTCAGGGGCACGGGAAGATTGACGGCCTTAAATAACCCCTTGGCCTCCTCCGGGCCCAGGCCGGCCCGGGCCAGGTCGGAGACGAAGGCGGCCTCGTCATGCGCGGCGAGTTCGGCCGGGCCGAGGGAGGCAAGGGCCTTTTGGGCCCGGGAGTCCTGTTCCAGGATGCCCAGCGACCGGCCGAGCCCGTCCCGGTAGCGTTCCAGGCTCCTGTCCAGGTCCGCCGCGGTGACGGGCGGCATGCCCTGCTCCGCGAGAGCCTTGTTGATTTCCGGGAGGTCGTCCGCCAGGCTCTGGCGGGTCTCATCCAGAATGGAGCCGGAACTCAGGGGAGGCGCGGGCGGCGGGGCGGCGACGGCCGCCGCCGCAGGGGCGGGGAAAAACGGCGCCTCCGGGGCGGCGGCGGCCGCCGCAGGGGCGGGGGGAGGCGCGGCCGCAGGGGCGGCGGGCCGGGGTTCCGCAGGCTCTTGGAAAGGCAGGACCACGGGCGCCTCCGGGAAGCCTGCCGCGCCCTGCGCGAAAATCCCGGCCGGGGGCGCCGACCGGTCGCCCAGCGGGAAGAGGGCCCCCGCCAGCCCCCAGACTTCCTCGGCCAAAGGATCCGCCAGCGCCAGGGAACCGTGCCAGATCATCACGCCGGCCCCGAAAAGCGGGAAAAGCCAAACCGTGTCGAGGTCCATGGCGACTTCCGCGAACTCGAGCCCTTCCGGCGGCCCCGCCGGGGGAAGCGGCGCCGCCGCAGGGCCGGTGGGCGGCGCGGGCGGCTCGGGCGGCGCCATGCCCGGGGGGATTCTCCCCGCGATCACCCGGGGCGCGATCCCCGGCAGGGCCCCCTTGAGCTCTGCGCGCAAAGGATGCATGCCGCGCACCGCGAAACCCTCGTCCCCCCGGAAGGTCCCTGAGGGGAGCCGCTGGGGGCCCTGGGCCGAAAGCAGGCACTCCATGTCGAAGTCGGCCGGGAACCCGGGCCAGCAGTCCAGGAGCCAGGCGCGGTCGTAGGTCCCGGAACCAGCCAGCGAGCTCCCGTAGGGCTGGGGGAGCGGGCAGGCCGCAGGCGGCCAGGCGGCGGAGAGGGCGCCCCCGGTGTCCAGCATGTCGGTCACCTGAGGGAAGCCCAGGGGCGTGCCGTAAGCCGTGAGGGTCTCCCCCGGGGCCTGGCCCCGGGGGTTGGCGGCGCTCCGGGCGGTGCGCTCCCAGTCCAAAGGCACCGACCGGAAAGGCGCGGGCTCGCCGGGGCCCGGGCCCAGAAGCGGGGCCTCGCCCACGGCCAGGAACTCCCGCAGGAGCGGGCCCAGCCGCAGGGAGACCGCGGCCGAGGTCCGGGCCTGTTCCCCCGGGGGTGGATACGCGGCTCCCGCCGCGAAAAACTCCCCCCTGGGCTTGGGGAGCCCGGCGTCGAAAACCACCCCTTGCCCGGCCAAGGGCTCCAGGGACTTGCCCGCGGCGCCCAGGGCGTCGCCGCCGGAGAGCAGCCCCGGGACCCCGTCCAGGTTGAAGCCCAGGGAGGCCGTCACGGCCAGGTAATGCCTGCCGCCGAAGCGCGCCGTCTGGCATGAGAAAAGAAGCGGGCTCTGGGTGTATCTGGTGATTATCATTTCGCTCGCCTTAGCTCGCCTGCCGGAGCCGCGCCCGGCCCCGTCCCGTCACATCCGCCGCCGCCCGCGCCTTCGCCGGCGGAGCCGTCCCTGGCTTGAGGGGCCCGGGACGGCCTTCCGGCCGCCCCGCCTTGCCGCGCCCCCGACGGGGCGGCCGCTCAAAGGATCTCGGCGGGGGGGATCCCGGAGACCGCCCTGGGCCCGCACCGGGCGAGAGCCTCCAGGGCCTTGAGGTAATCGGCCTTGAACTCCGCCCCCGCCCCCTTGAGCACGCAGGCCGCCGATGACATGGCCCGGGCGGCGCAGTCGGGATCGTAGGCGGCCAGCTCCAGCCTCCCGCACTCGCCGACCGCCCAGCGGGCCAGGGCGGCGGCCTCCACGGCGCGCCCCGTCCTCTGGTAGAGCAGCATCTCGGCCGCCCTGGCGAGCATGCCATCGCGCCCGGTGGAGGGGCGCTCGGCGCTCTCCCCCAGCTCCGAGAGCGATTTGGCCGGATCGCCTTCCAGGAACCGGTCGTAGCGGGCCGTCTCGGAAGGGGCGGGCCCGGAGCCCCCGCCCGCCGAATCGAGCCAGTCCATGGTTTCCCGGGAGCAGAAGGGGGTGCCGTCCTCGAAGGCGAGGGAGGCGATCTGCGGGATGGCCGCGCGGAAGGCCGCCGCCCGCAGGAGCAGGGCGGAGGCGCAGGCGGCAAGCCCCAGGCCCTCCAGCGCCTTGCCGGAGATCCGGTGGAGATCCAGCCAGAAGACGTAAAGCCCGGTCTGATCCTCCGCGGCCGCCAGGGCCTCCTGGAAGGACCCGCCCGCCAGGAGGGACTTGAGGTTCGCGAGGATCTCGGGGGGCGGGGGCAAAAGCCGGGTCCTCCCGTTTTCGGCGGGGGGAGGCCCCGCCACCTGGAGCCAGAGCCTGAGGCGGGAAAGCTCCCAGTAGCGCGGGATCCTGAATCCCTGGGGGCAGTAGGAAAGCCAGGAGTCCGCCGCGTCGGAGACGGCCCTCAAGGCCTGCGCCGCCCCGGGGCTGTCCGGGCCCTCGCCCGGCTGGGCCTTGGGCGGGGGAGCCGCAGGCCCAGCCCCGGCGGGGGCGGCCGCGGCCGGCGCGGGGGCCGCCCTTTCAGGCGCCTCGGCCGGGGACTCCCCGCCCGGAGGGGCGGCCGCCGCCGCAGGGGCCTCGCCGCCCGGCGCGGAGGCGGGCCCTTCAGGCGCCGGCGCCGGCCCGGCAGGGGGGGCGGCCGCCCCGGCGGGAGCCGCCTCGACGGGGAGCGCGGCAAGGTTCCTGACGATGTCCCGCACCGAAG
>JAITRL010000241.1 GCA_031288415.1 Deltaproteobacteria bacterium
TTCGCAGGGCCCTAAAGGGGCCGGATTACTACAGGGGAAACTTGTGACGTTCCCGCAAGCGGGATTAACCCTGGGTTCGCCTCGACGGGCCTTGACGGCCTTGGCAGGTGAATGGTCACGATCTGCGGTAAATCTGAGTGTATGAAAAGGTATTTTCGCGGCGGCCGCCCCAGGCCGGCCCGCTCTCGGGCAGGCGCGGCTTATCTGCCGCAGGCGCCCGCGCAGGCTCATCCGAGGCCCGAAAATGGCCTGCGGCCCCGATTCATTGTTCCGCCGCCGCCGCAATCTGTGCTACCCTAGCTTTTCCGCGCCCCAGCCCCCGCCGCGGGACCCGGAGGGCCTCAAGGTTCCCGGGACAAGACAGGCACGAGAAGGTATCGAAAACCCCTTATGGACAGCGCCTTACTGGAGAAATTCAAGACCCTACTCCTGGAGCAGCGCGAGGAGATCATGAGCCACGCCGCCTCCACCATGAACGACCTGCTCGCCCAGGCCGAGAACTTCCCGGACCCGGCGGACAGGGCCAGCCTGGACACTGACAGGAGCTTCACCCTGAGGCTCCGCGAGAGGGAACGCCACCTGCTCAACAAGATAGACGCCGCCCTGGAGCGCATCGCCATCGGGAGTTTCGGCATCTGCGAGCACTGCGGCGAGGATATCAGCATCGCCCGCCTGGAGGCGCGGCCGGTCTCCACCCTCTGCATCCGCTGCAAGACCGCCCAGGAGGAGCTGGAGAACGCCAGCCGGGGCTGAACCGGCCGCCCGGGCCGCGAGGCCTTTCGGCGCCCGGGTTGTGCCCGCAACAGCCTTGAAGGCCGGCCCGCCTTCCTGCGGATCGCCCTTGCCCTGAAAGCCGGCTCCCCTTCTCTGAGGCCCTCAGGGCGCCTTTCGCCGGGAGGCCCGCCTCTTCGCCGCCTTGGTCCCGTCTGCGCTTCCCGCGGCCGGTCTCCCGTTGGTCCGGAGGCCCCTTCCCAACTTTTCGGCCTTCCGCGGCCACAGCCGGCCCGGCCGCGGCTGCCGAGCCGCCCTCCGGAGCCGCGGACGCCGGCCCGCGCCCCCCAGGCGGCGGTTCCCGGCCGGGAAAGCTCCCGTTCCCGGCGCGGAAGGCTCCAGTCACGGAAGCGCGAGAAGCCTTTTCCAGGCGCGGGAGACGCCTTTATCCCAGAGGCTGACGGCTCGCTTTTCAGGACCCATGCGCAGGCCGGCCTGCCGGGAATACCCGCCCCCGTTCGCCTTCCCGCACACCCCCATTTGAAATTGACACGGCGGCCGTTTTCCGTTATTTTCAAAAGATCGGCGCGTTCTTAACCGGACCGGGTCCTGGCCCGGCAGGCCTCGGACGCCCGCGCGCAAGGCCCCCCTCCGGGGGTTTTTTCACCGAGGGGTTCAACCCCCCAGCCTTTTCCCGGACTTTCCCAGAGGGTCATGACCATGAAGCAGACTTTCCAGCCCCACAATCTCAGGAGAAAAAGGACCCACGGCTTCCGGGCCCGCATGAAGACCCCTGGCGGCCAGGCCGTCATCCGCCGCCGCAGGGCCAAGGGCCGCAAGAGATTGGCCGTTTGAGCCCAGCCCCGGGCCAGGGCCTCTCCCTGCCCAAGTCCGCCCGGCTGCTCAAAAGACGGGACTACCTGAGGCTCAAGGGCGCGAGGCACGCGTCCAAGACGGGCCTGGGCGACTTTTTGGTCGTCTGCGCCCCCAACGGCCTGAACCGCAACCGCCTGGGCGTGACCGCGACCAGGCGCTCCGGCTGCGCCGTGGCGCGCAACCGCCTCAAGCGCGAGGCCCGGGAGTTCTTCCGGCTTCGGCAGGCCTCCTGGCCCCAGGGCTTGGACATCCTCTTCATCGCCGGCCACGCCCCGCGCAAGGCCCCTTCCCTCCACGCCTTCGCCGGGGGAGAGGCCGAGCGCAGGCTCGTCAAGGCCCTCCGTCGCTCGCTCTCGCTCTCGCTGGCCGACAGGCGCCTCCGGGACCAGGAACCCAAGAACTTCAGGCAGGGCCGCAAGACCCCTGGTCAGGGCCGCAAGGCCCCGGAGCAGAGCCGCGATACCTCAGAGCAGGGCCGCAAGACCCCAGGTCAAGGTCCCAAGGCCCCGGGACTTGGCCGCGAGGCCCCTGAACAGGGGCACAAGGCCACTGGGCAGGATCATAAGGGTTCAGGACAGGCAAACGCGGCATCTGGCCCGAAGGACTCTTGAACCTGCCGGAAGGTCAGCCCCGCAGGCCAGGCCCGATCCCCTTGAACCCTGCGGCAAGCCGGCGCGGCCTGCACCCGAGGCCGGCCAGCGGCCGCCGCATCCCCTCCTCGGACGCCCTCCGGGCACGGACAAGGACATGCCGGACATGCCGGTCGCGCCAAGCTCGGGCCCGCCGCGCCGGCCTGAGGCCTCGCGCCTTGCGCGCGAAGGCCCCGGAAAACCCCGCCCAAAGGCAGCGCCCCGCCCCGGAAGCCTCCCCTGGAGCCTTCCCCGGGCCTCCGCCGCCTTTTTTTTTGCCCGGAAGGCCGAAGCCCGGGGCCGCCGCAGGCCGGCGCGGCCTGAGGGCCGCGACAGGGTAACCCCGCCGCCAGCCCGCCCTCATTGGCCGCCGCCCCCTGAACCGCCAGGGCTCCGTGCCCCTGAGCGCCCGCCTGGCTACGCTTGCGCTTCCCGGCCCCTTTCCGCGCCCGCCAGGGCGCTCATGGCCGCCATCCGGTTCTACCGGCTACGCTTGTCCCCCCTGAAGCCGCCCACCTGCCGCTTCGTCCCCACTTGCTCCGCCTACGCCCTGGAAGCCGTTCAGGTCCACGGCCTCTGGAAAGGCTTGGCCCTGGCGGCCTGGCGCATCCTGCGCTGCCAGCCCCTTTGCAAGGGCGGCTACGATCCTGTCCCGCCGCCCTCGCCCCCGCCCCGGAAGAGCCCGCCTTCGCCGGGAAGCGGCGGACCTGCGGCGGCCCCTGCCGCCTCAGGGCGCCCCCACGGAGCCGAGGACGGCAGGCGCCTGGCCCCGGGGCCCCGACCCGCCGGCTCCAAGGCTTCCGGGCCCTGGCCCGCCGGCTCCGCAGGCCTCCGGGTTCCCGCGCCCCCCAAGCGGCGCAAGGGCGTGAAACCCTCCTCCCGGGGGCCTTCCGGCCTCCCCGGCACGCCTTGAGGCCGCGCCTTCGAGGCCCGCCGGCCCCAAAGGCCATCGAGAGCTTTCCCGGGTTCGCCCATGCCCTCCCGGCTCCCTTCCCGGCCGATGCCGGCCGGGAAGGAGCCCCCTTCCGCTTTCCGCCCAGCCAAAGGAAACCTTCATGGAAAAGCGCGTCGTAGTCACCATGCTCGTGATGATGGGGTTCTTCATGCTCGTGAGCTATTTCTACCCCGTCATCTTCCCGCCGAAGCCCCAGCCGCCCGCCGCCGGCGGGAAAGCGCCGGCGGCGCAGAGCGAGCCAGCCCGGGCGGGCGTGGTCGGCGCTCCGGTGGCCTCGGGCCCTGCCGCCGAGGGGGCCGCAGGACAGGCCCCCGGCGCGGACAAGGCCCAGGCCGGCTCCCAGGAAACGGCGCAGGCCGGATCACAAGTCACGGCGCAGGCCGGGTCACAAGTCGCGGCGCAGGCCGGGTCACAAGTCGCGGCGCAAGACGGCTCCCAGGGAGCGGCTCTGGAAGCCTCCGAGGATCAGGGGACGCAGGGCGCGCCCGAGCCTGCCAGGCGCGTGACCGTGGAGACCCCGGAATACACGGCGGTCTTCACTGAGGAAGGCGGGAGGCTGGTGAGCTTCAGGCTCAGGCGCTACAAAAGCTGGGACGCCGCCGAGAGGGAGGGCGAGTCCTTCCAGGAGCTGGTCAACCGCCCCGCCCAGGCCGATCCTTCCGAGCTTCCCCTCAACGTCGTCTACCTCGCCCCGGACGGCCAGTCCGAGGACCTGCGGGGCTTGAGGCTCCGCGCGGACCGCGCCGAGGTGAAAGTCCCCCCGGGCGGCTCAGCCACCCTCGTCTTCTCGCCGGCGGAGAAGACCTCCGGGCTGGCCGTGGAGCGCGCCTACGAGTTCAAGGCCGGCTCCTACACGATCGGCCACGAGCTCAGGCTCTCCAACGGCGGCTCCTCCCCCGTCCCCGGCAGGATCGGGGTATCGCTGTCGGCCTGGCCCTTCTCCCAGCGGCAGAACCGCTACAATGTCCTGGCAGGCTTCATCAACCGCCGCCTCGTCTCCGAGAGCGCGGACGACGCCGCCGCCGAGCTCGCCGGCCTCCGGCTCGTCACCTCGGCGGACTTCCTGGGCTACATGGACCAGTACTTCCTGACCGCCCTGCTCTTCCCGCATCAGGAGACGGCGGAGGCCGGCGCCCCCAGCCCCTGGCGCTTCTCGGCCAAGGAACTCCCCGGGCAGGGGGTCGCGGCCCTGGCCACCCTCCCGCTCGATCTGGCGCCCGGGGCGGGCTCCTCGCTGCGCTTCGACTTCTTCTACGGGCCCAAGGAGACCGAGATACTGAAATCCGCGGGCCACAGCCTGTCCAGGAGCGTTGACCTGGGCTGGTTCTCGTTCCTGGCTCACCCCATGGGGTACCTGCTGAGGTTCTTTTACGGCTTCGTGGGCAACTACGGCATCGCGATCATCCTGGTCACCATCCTCATCAAGTTAGCCCTGTGGCCGCTGACGGCCAAGAGCTACCGCTCCATGAAAAAAATGCAGAAGATCCAGGCCCCGATGGCCAAGTTGCGCGAGAAGTACAAGGACGACAAGGCGGCCATGAACAAGGAGATGATGGCCCTCTACCGCGTCCACGGCGTGAACCCCTTGGGCGGCTGCCTTCCCATGCTTCTTCAGATCCCGTTCTTCTTCGCCTTCTACCGGGTGCTGGACTACGCCATCGAGCTGCGCGGGGCGCCCTTCACGCTCTGGATACAGGACCTTTCCGCGCCGGACAGGCTTTTCGACTTCGGGGTCACCATACCTTTCTTCGCCCCCCCTACGGGCATCCCGGTCCTCACCCTCCTCATGGGGGCCTCCATGCTCTGGCAGCAGAAGATGACCCCCACCATGGGCGACCCCATGCAGGCCAAGATGATGATGCTCCTGCCGCTGTTCTTCATCGTCTTCCTGCTGAACATGCCTTCCGGCCTTGTCCTGTACTGGCTCGTGAACAACATCCTCTCCATCTTCCAACAGAAGCTCATCAACCGCAACGGGGGAGCCGCCCCCGCCAAGGACGCCCCGGGCGGCAAGGGCGCCCGGGGCGCGAGGCCCGCCGCCTCCGGCAAGTGAGGGCCCGCGCATGGACGGAACCCGCGTCTTCGAGGGGCGCGATGCCGTGGAGGCCATCACCCGCGCCGCGGCCAGGCTAGGGATCCTCCCCGAACACGTGAGCTTCTCGGTGCTTTCCGCCGGCTCGCCCGGCTTCCTGGGCATCGGCCGCAGAAAAGCCCGCATCCGGGTGGACATCGCGCGGTCCCTGGCCGCGGCGGAGGCCTCGGGCCTTCCAGGCGCCGCGCCTGGCCTTGGCCCCGGCGCCGGGCCAGGCCCCCGGCCGCCTTCAGGCGCTAAGGAGGACCTGGCTGACGGGCGAGGCGCGCCCTCCGCCCCAAAAGCGCCGCGAGCGCCTGAGCCTCGCGGAGACTGCGGCGTCCATGACAGCCATGACCCGCAAGGCAAGGAGGCCGCGCGCGCGGTCGGCGGCACCCGTGAGGCACGGAAAACCCGAGGCGGCCGCGTGCCGCACGGTTCCCCTGATAAACACGGATCCCCCGATAAACACGGATCCCCCGATAAACACGGATCCCCCGATAAACACGGATCCCCCGATAAACACGGATCCCCCGATAAACACGGATCCCCCGAAAAACACGGATCTCCCGATAAAC
>JAITRL010000243.1 GCA_031288415.1 Deltaproteobacteria bacterium
GGGAGGCCAATGAACCGGGGAACCCTCCGGGCACGGGCAAGGGTTTTAACGGCAGCAATCCCCTTTTCGCGTCAGGACCTTTTCAGGGCCGAGGCCCCCCTGACGGCGGAAATCGGATATACTCTTTTTCCCAGGCATCGGCTGATGACGCAAGGGTGTTTATCGGATAAACGACTTTGCCGTGCCGCGCGCCCGGCGAAGTCATTAAAGGCGACGTCACGGCTTCGGCCCCGAAAACGGGCTTCGCCAGCGGCCCTGAGACGGGCGATCGGCCTCAAGGGCAGGCAACGGGCCGCCTTCCCGGGAATCCTCGCCCTGCGGGCCTTTTCCGGGAGCCGTGAAAGAAGAGCCTTGCCGCGCCGGGGCCCGGAGGCGTCACGGATGGCTGCCAACTGTCTCCGGGAAAAGTGCAAACTGAACACGTTGCGGGCAAAAATGCAGTAAGGCGTTTTTTTTGGATTTTAAAAACGTAATGATTTCAACATGATAGCTATTTAGTCTTCCATCTGCTAAAATACCCGCAATGGACACGCCTATCCGTTCGCTCTGAGGCCGGCTCCCGCCGCGCAACGCTTCTTGCCCCTGCCCTCTTCCCGGCGGGCCTCCGGCTTGGCCATGCCTTAGGCCCCCGCGCCCTCCGGCGGACCCCGGCGCGGCATGGCCCATCCCTGGCTTTCCCGGAGCGCGAGTTCCGGCCCCGTCGGGAGCCTGCCGCCCCGCCCGCCTGGGGGCCTGCCGCCCTTGGGCGAATTCCCGCCTGATAACGAAAGGAGACAGTATCCAATGAGTTTCACGAGACCGAGCCCCCCAGGCTCCGCCAAGACCTCCTCCCTTTCCTCGCTCGCCCTCGCCCTTGCCGCGGCCGCGCTTGGCGCCCTCTCCGCCGGCTGCATGCCGCTCATGGGGGTGGGCGTGGGAGCCGGCATGGGCGCGGGCATGGCGGGCGTGGGCGTCGGCGCGGCCGTGTCCCCGAACGACCCGTTCCGGAACCAGCCTCCCATCACGCAGCGCGACGTGCCCGTGGCCTGCGAGCTCCTTGACGCCTCCCTTCACGACCGCGGCAACCCGAACGCGGTAAACGAGATATCCCAAAGAAACGGCATCGACCTGAGGCGGGCGACGTACCTGATGGCCAAGTTCACGATGGGCGCCAACATAATCAACGGCACCGTGTCCTCGGCAGCCGCCTCCAGGGCGGCGGCCAACCCCACCCCTTCCGAACTGGAGGTGATGCGGGAAAACTGGCCGGAAATCAGCAGGGCCATGGGCCTCTGACCGGGGCGGCGCCCTGCGGGCAGGCCTGAGGCCAGGCGGGTTCCCGAGGCCTGCGGGGCGTCTTCAGCCGGCCTCACCTATGCGAAAGGGCCTCCGTGGCCTGGCGGAAGGATCATCTCCCGCCCGGCCCCGGAGGCCCTTGTCGATCAACGGGAGCCCGCCAGCCTTCGTCGAATTCCCGGAGGGTGCCGTCAGGCCTCTGCCGGCCTCGACGGGCCTTTGCCGGCCTCAACAGGCTTTTGCCGGCCTCGACGGGCTTTTGCCGGCCTCGGCAGGCTGCCCCTCGGCAAGGTTCCCGGCGGCCGCCCGCCGGCGGCCCCCTGGAAGCCGTAGGCGGCCTCAGCCTCAGAGAGGCGCTTGATATGCCAGGCAGGCGGCCTTGGGACGCCCCGGGCAGGCGCGCGGGGGAAGGCCGCCGGAAAACCGGCGCGCCGCGCCGGACTGAGGGCCTCCCGGGGACCCGCCGGCGAAGGCGCGCTCCGCGGGCTCAGATGGTGATGACCGGCTTGATAAGGTCGCGGGGCTTGTCCTTCATGAGGGCCAGGCCCTTTTCGATATGCTCGATGCCTTTGTAGCGGTGGGTCAGGAGGATGGAGACGTCAAGCTTCCGGTACTTGAGCAGGTTCGAGAGGTACTCCATGTTCTTGCGGCCCCCCGGCATGAGGCCGCCCACGATCCTGATGTGGCCCATGCCCACGCCCCAGTCAAGCCTGGAGATCTTGATGTAGTCGCCGGACCCCAGGTAGTTGACGTTGGAGATGATGCCGCCGGGGCGGATGATCTTCAGGGCCTGTTCGAAAGACGCCAGATCGCCGCCGGCGATTATCACCTTGTCGACGGGCTTTTTGGAGTTGGCCTCCTGGATCTGCTGTACTATGTCGCCCTGCTTGTAGTTGACGACGTCCGTGGCCCCGTACTTTTTCGCGGCCTCCTGGCAGACCTCCCGGGAGCCCACCGCGAAGATTCTCCCTGCCCCGCGGAGATTCGCGCCGGCCACGGCCATGAGGCCGACCGGGCCGATGCCTATCACCGCCACGGTCTCCCCGTAGGCCACCTCGGCGTTGTCGGCGCCGTGGAAGCCCGTGGGCACCATGTCGGAGAGCATGACACCCTCCTCCGGGGTCACGTTCTTCGGGAGCAGGGCCATGTTCCCGTCAGCCTCGTTCACGTGGAAGAACTCCGCGAAGACCCCGTCCTTGAAGTTGGAGAACTTCCAGCCGCAGAGCATGCCGCCGGAGTGCTGGGAGAGGCCCATCTGGGCCTCCACCGACTCCCAGTCCGGGGTGATGGCGGGGATGATCACCGTGTCCCCGGGCTTGAAGTCCTTGACCAGGGAACCCACCTCCACGACTTGGCCCACGGCCTCGTGGCCCAGAATGAGGTTGAACCTCTCCCCTATGGCCCCCTCGTAGACCGTGTGCACGTCGGAGGTGCAGGGCGATACGGCCAGCGGCCTGACAATGGCATCCTTCGGGCCGCAGGCGGGCCGGTCCTTCTCAATCCAGCCCACCTCGTTAAGTCTGAGCATCGCGAATCCCTTCACGGCTGAACCCCCTGTTTCTCGGTGTGTGACCATTCACCTGCCAAGGCCGTCAAGGCCCGTCGAGGCGAACCCAGGGTTAATCCCGCTTGCGGGAACGTCACAAGTTTCCCCTGTAGTAATCCGGCCCCTTTAGGGCCCTGCGAA
>JAITRL010000252.1 GCA_031288415.1 Deltaproteobacteria bacterium
GCGCCTTGCGGCGGGGCAGCCGATGCCGTCGGCAGCGGGAACTGCCCTCCTTTACCGGCGAACCGGGCAGGGGACTGGTCAGGGGCCGCGCCGCAGGCGGGGAATGCGGCGTCGGACGGGGTCTCCCGGCAGGCCGGCGCCGGCAAACGGCCTCAGGGGGCCATGCCAGGCACGACCGAAAGCCATAAGCGTTGCGGTTTTCCGGCAACAACCCCAGAGACGCGGGATTTTAACTGCGGATCGCCGAATAGGCAAAAAACACCAGAAGACATTACAGCGGCGGCAGATCCTATCGGGTACGGCCGCCCTTCCAGGCCCGTTGAGCATGGTTGTCGGGCGTTCAAGTCGCCGCATGGCAGGATGTCGGCTAAGGTTATAGCCTGCCGGCGGTCGTGCCGGAATTCCTGGCGAGGGGAATTAAGATATGGGTTGACCGTAGACCAAACGGTCAAACATGGTTAGAGAGGGGGGGGAGCCGATGCAGGGGGCAATGAGAAGCGGGTAAAGCCAGGAAGGCAAATTTTTAGGCTCCAAACGCGGTATCCTCAGCAAACTCGCTCAACATGCAAAAAGTCCCTCTTTCGATTTTGAAGGCGAAATAGCTACTACATAAGTCGTAATTTAAAGCGCAATCACAACGTATATTGTGTGATGCAATGGTCTGCAACGGCGGACTGGACTTTTGCCCATACATCAAACTCAGCAATTATACTGGTCTTTTGGGGATTAACAGGATGATTTTTGTTGAAAATTTCAATTAAAAGTAATTAATTATTAATATTAGATATAAAATAAAAATATATAAAAAATAAGTTACTAGCTATGCTAAAAATAATATTGATAGTTAAAAAAGTTTATTACTTTTGCCTGTATCTAATATCGTAGGCAACAAATTTTTAAGAAAGGGAACATCAATATTCAGTAATTCTTTCGGTTCAATTTTTTGCAGTCCACCGCCATAGAGCCGTCCTTCATTATAAATAGTTAAAGCAGTAAATTTATTAAGCATTTCCCAGATAGTGCGTGTCAAAATAGGATCATAAATCAAAAAGTTATATATAAATTTATGAGGATAAAGTGCTAGATATGAATTTGTAACGATAGCTTTTGATTTATTTAAAATAAAACGAAAAGCATTTTTATTTAATTTAGAAATTCTTCCCATATAGTTACAAATATATAACGGAACCTCTCGATATTCCTGAAAATACCAGCACTTTCGATTCCTGCAAAGATAATTGTTAGCAATGCTTTTTTTTCCAGTTTCTAAATATTGCCACAGGTTTGGGTAACGTTCAAAAATTTCTTTTTCCTCTAAAGGGCAATCAAGCAGAAAAAGTTGTTGCGGTAAAATTGGATTTCCGCATGAATCTGATTCTATTTCAGTGATTTTCAAATGTCTTGCACTGGGAAGAACCGGACGAAAAAATTCAAATGGCAAACTAAGATTTGAGCATGATTAAGTATAAAGAAATTGTTTCCACCGGTCGCAATTCCACGTTTTACATTAAAATAATCTCTTAATTTTGGCATATATTTATGAACAGTACGTTGAGGTGCACATGGAAATCTAGTCCATTTTGGTTCATTAAGCAATGAAGAATAACTGATCTCTTTGATTTCTTGCGGCGACATCAGCGTTCCGCCAAAAGAGAACGTTACGGCTTGAGATTGTTTTGTTCTTTTTTTAAACCAGATAACAGCTGAAGAAACTAACGCATCATCGAATTGTATATTTTTTGGTTTAAACCTGTGAATTCTAAATAAATCAACTTTTGATAACAAAAAAGATTTAATAGGATGACCATAATTAACATCCATAAACTCACTTGGGATTAACCAACCTCCAATAGCGTCTTTATCCATCCATGAGATAGATTGCAACAAAAAATGGCAATATAAACCAGCAAGACCTGAAAGCGTCACACCAGTTAATTCTTTAGTTTTATCTTTAATCTTTTTCTTTTGTAAGCTATTAATTAAATGATGTCTTACATATGGAGGATTACAAATTATAAAATTATATAAATTATCATGATAAAGTTCTGTAAAATCAGCATTAATTATCTTTATGCCAGAAAAAGCACAAATATCTTGGGCTATTTTGAAAAGCAATGGATCTATTTCTATGGCAGTAGAAAATTTTATATCAGAAAGTTGGATATTAGATAATAAAGCTGAATAGAATGCACCAGTCCCAAAAGCAGGGTCAAAAAAACGAATATTATTATTATGATCTATATATTTTAGTCCAAAAGTAATAATATCATTTGCTAAAGCAAATGGAGTAGAAAATTGTCCAAGCTTACGCCGATCTTCAATATTTTTAGAATAATCATATCTTTGTTGCAAATTTAATCTTAAATTTTCTAATTGACTTAGAGACCAAATAGAATTAAATCGTTTATCCTGTGTTCCCATACCCAATCTATCCCTTCAGCGGCCTCATACCCAAGATAACCTGAGTTAAAGTATCCACATAAAAATAATATATATTTTATTGAATTGCCATATGAATTTTTAAGTTGAGCCATTTTAATGGCTTCTTCTTCACATCTTTTATTAACGTTAGTCTGAGAACAGCCCGGGCCGTCCGCGCCGGGTTCCGGCAGGCTTGAGGGCGGCCGTCCGCGGCCGAGCCTCTGCGGCCGCGGGAGCGGGGTACCTTCTATATCGGCGGGTTTTGCGGTATAAGGAAAGGCCCGCGCGCGGCCTCCGCCCGCGCCCGGAACCCAGCCAGGGGAGCCTCGAAAGACACATGGAACCCTTCCGGACATACACCGCCGTAGCCGCTTACCTGGATCGCTCCAACGTGGACACGGACCTCATCATTCCCAAGCAGTTCCTCAAGCGCATCGACCGCGCCGGCTTCGGGCAGCATCTCTTCAACGATCTCAGGTTCCTGGAGGACGGGACCCCCGATCCCGACTTCGTGCTCAACAGCCCCAGGTACAAGGGCGCGGGAGTGCTGGTGTCCCTGGACAATTTCGGGTGCGGCTCCAGCCGGGAGCACGCGGCCTGGGCCATCCGGGACTACGGCTTCAGGACCGTGGTGGCGGCGGGCTTCGCGGACATCTTCTCCGGCAACAGCCTCAAGATCGGGCTCCTGCTCGTGGACCTGCCCCTGGGCGAGGTCAAGGATCTTATCCGGCGCATCAGGGAGAACGAGGGCTACGAGATCACCGTGAACCTGGAAAAGCGCACCCTGGCGGGCTCGGACGGCTGGAAGCGGGAGTTCGGGATCGATGCCTACAGCAGGGAGAAGATCCTGCATGGCTACGATGACATTGACGCGACCCTGGCCCTGGAAAAATACATCCGCCGCTACGAGGAGGCACACCGCGAGCCCTGGCAGGCGGTCCTCCCGGAGTGGGACCCGGAGGGGCGCGAGTCGTAAGGCGTTCCGCGCCGCAGGGCGCGGCCGGGCCGCAGGCGCCTCCCCGCAGGCTTGCGGGAATCCGCGCCGCCACCCGCAGGTTTCCCGTGAGGAGCCCGTGCGGGCTTCCGGAAGGCTGCCGCGGAAACTGCCCGCGTGACAGGCCTAAGGCCGCCTGTTCGCCCGCCGTGCAGGCTTCCGGAAGGCCTCCGCGAAGACCGCCCGTGCGATGGACGCCGAAGCTGCCCGAGCGGCCGCGGAAACAGCCCGGGCTTGCGGATGAACGGGGCGGCCATTGCGCCGTTATCCTTCCGCGGCCTTGCCGCGTCCCAGGCTTCCTTCCGCCGATTCCCCTCAGATGCAGCCGCTGAGGATTTTCTCGGCGGCCGCGGCCGGGTCTTCCGCGCGCGTGAGGGCGGAGATGAGGGCCAGCCCGTTGAAGCCGTGGGCCCAGGCCAGGTTGGAGTTGGCCTCGGTGATGCCGCCGATGCCTACGGTGGGGTATCTCAGGGCCACTATGCCCGCGATGGCCTCGGCCGGGATGACCGGCGCCTCGGGTTTGGATGGGGAAGGGAAAAGGGCCCCTACCCCCAGGTAGTCCGCGCCCTCCAGAAGGGCCTTCCTGCCTGATTCGGGGCTGGAGGCGCTGTACCCCAGGATAGCCTTTTTGGGGAGGATCTCCGCCGCCGCCGCCACCGGGATGTCCCCTTCGCCCAGGTGGACCCCGCCGGCCTTGACCGCGAGGGCGATGTCTATCCTGTTGTTCACGATGAAGAGCTTGCCGCGCTCCCGGCACAGGGCCGCAAGCTCCAGGGCCTCCTCGTAGAACTCCCTGTCCGGCAGGGTCTTCTCCCTGAGCTGCAGGGCGGTCGCCCCGCCGTTGAAGGCGCTTTCGGCGATCTCCCTGACGCTCCTGGGGGCGGCGTCTGCTTTGCCTATCACGAGGGTGAGCCGCAAGGCGGCGTTGAGGGGCTTCTTCTTGAGCATCTGTCTGGTTCTCCTTTAGCAAGGGCTTGCGGGTGCGCGGCGGCGCGGGGCCCGGGCGGCAAGGCGGGGCGCCAGGGGCGGGCATGCGTTCCTGGCGCGCGAGCAGGCCGCAGGCCGTTCCGCAAGGGCGGCGGGCTGAGGCTGCAGACTGCGGCGACGGGTGCGGGAAGCGCGCGCCGCGCGCTGTCCCCGCGATGATTCTATAACAAGCCGTGCCCGCGCGCACCTGCGGGATTCTCCTGCCGCCCGCGCGCCTCGGGGCGCGGGTCCGGGGGAAGGGATCCTTGTCCTGCAAAGGGGCGGCAGCCTTCGGGGGCGCCTCGTGAGGAAATCCGGGACAGGGCCTGGGGCCGCATCCCCGATGACTGTTTCCGGCGCCGCGGCCTTGCCCGCGGAGCCTTCCGCGATCGCCGAGGTCTCGGCATCCGGAACGCCGGGCCTTTTCCGCGCGCCGGGGTCCCGTTGCCTGGCGCATGCTTTCCCAGGGCCAGCCTTCATTCCGCCGTCAGCCCCAAGGCTGACAGAGTGATTGACTCAGGCGGCCGCGGTTTTCCGTGTAAGGAAGTCAAAGCGCCGGGCGGCGGCCGGTTGCGGCTTTGGCCATGAAGGCACGGGGAAGGGAGTCCGTTCCGGGCCGCCGGCAGACAAACGCGCTGAACGCGGCCTGCCGGAACGCCGCAGGCGGAGGATAGGCCCGCCGGCAAGCGATCGCCTGAAACCCGGCCGCAGGAGCGCGGACGGCCGGGGCCCGCCCGGGAGCCGCGCCTCCCCCGCCTTCTCGCGGCGAGGCGCAAAGCCCCTCACGGGAAAGGCCTCCCCGGGGATGGCGGCTTTTTTTGCCGAATACGCGGCGCTCACGGCTCGGAGAGTTCCCCCAGGGCGTCGAAGAGCCTCGTCCGGTACTCCCCCAGCCTGCCCGGGGCGGAGAGGGCGGCCTCGGCCCTGCTTCCGGCCTCCTTCATGAGGGCCATGGCGGCGAGGACGGCCTCGAAAAGCCTGTCCGGCACGGCCCCTACGCAGGCCCCGGCGACGGATGAGAGCACGCAGCCCGTGCCGGTGAGCCTGGTCATGAGCTCGCTTCCCCCTGAGAGCCTGGAGACCAGGGTGCCCCCGGCCACCAGGTCGGTCTCCCCGGAGACGGCCACCACGGCGGAATACTTCTTGGAGATGGCGCGGGCGGCCTCTTCCACCTGGAGGAGCGGCTCGGTTCCTCCAGCGTCCACGCCCTGCTGGCGCGTTTCCCCCAAAGCCCCCGCCAGGGCCAGGATCTCGGAGGCGTTCCCGCGGATGACCGCAGGGCCCGTCTCATCCAGGATCCTGCGGGAAGCCTCCAGGCGCATCGCGGTCGCACCGGCCCCCACGGGGTCCAGGAGGACCGGGATCCTGCGGGACCGGGCCGCCTTCCCAGCGGCCAGCATGGCCGCGAGCTGTGGCGGGTTTGCGGTCCCGATGTTAAGGACCACGGCCGCGGCGAGCCCCGCCAGATCGCGGGCGTCGCCCTCGTCCAGGCTCATGACCGGCGAGGCCCCCACGGCCAGGAGGGCGTTGGCGCAGTCGGTGACGGTCACGAAGTTGGTGAGGCACAAGGTGAGGGGTCGCTTGGCGCGGACGGCTGCCCACACCTCCTTGTGCGGCTGCATGTCTGGGTTGGTCATGCTTGCTCCTTGTCAGCTGCCCCTGCCCGAAGCGGCCGGCCGCGCCGGGCAGGGGGCGGCGGCGCCTGCTTTGACATGGGCTGTCCATAAGCGCCTGTGGCTTCCGGGGCTGCCCAAGGCCGCCTGCGGCGGTCTGGCCCCTGCAGGGCGAGGGAGCAGGGGGCCGTCAGGGGCACTCAAGTGCCTATGGCCGCGGCCGTCTGAGGGTTTAGCCTGCGGCCGCCGTCTGAAGGGTTTTGCCTTCGATAGTCTGAAGGGTTTGCCTTTGTGGAAAGTCAGTGGGCGGGGCTGCATCTGCGGGCCGTCAGTTGGCGGGGCTGTCTCTGCGGACCGTAAGAGGGCTCGGCCTGCTGCCTGTAAGATGTTCGGCCTGCTGCCGTCAGAGGGCTCTGCCTGAAGCGGCCTGGCTGCGGCTGGCTACCGGGGCTCTTTCGTGAAGCCGTAGTAGCGGTAGAAATGGTGCAGAGGCCCCGGGCCCTTCCCGCCGAGGTCCAGGTTGCGGGCGGCGTCCATGGCCTCCCAGACGTAGGCCTTGGCCCGTGAGACGGCCTCGGGGAGCGGGAAACCCAGGGCGAGACAGGCGGCGACGGCGGAGGACAGCGAGCAGCCTGTGCCGTGGGTGTTGCGGGATTCCTGGCGCGGGGCCGCAAAGAAGCGGCCGTCAGGGGCCTCCTCGCCCAGGAGGACATCCTCGGAGGCCTCCCCTGACCCGTGGCCGCCTTTGACGAGCACGTTCCGGGGGCCTGAGGCGAGTATTCTCTCCGCGGCCTTCAGGGCATCCGAGCGGCCGCTTATCTTGATCCCGGAGAGGCTTTCGGCCTCGGGAACGTTGGGGGTGGCCAGAAGGGCCCTGGCCAGGAGGCCCTTGAGCGCGGCGAGTGTCTCCCCGTCCAGGAACACGTGCCCCGCAGCGCTCACCATGACCGGGTCCACCACGGCCGGGACCCCGGGGAGCCGCTCCTCCAGAAAGCGGGAGAGCTCGTTGGTGTTGGCGGGGCTGCCCAGGAGGCCGACCTTAACGGCGTCTACCTTGAAGTCAGAGGCCACGGCCTCCAGCTGGCTCCTGAAGCTCTCCCTGGAGAGGGTCTCCACGTGGGTGACCTCATGGGAATTCTGGGCCGTCACCGCCGATATGGCGCAGAAGCCGTACACCCCCAGGGCCGCGAAGGTCTTAAGGTCGGCCTGGATCCCTGCCCCGCCGCCCGAGTCCGAGGAGGCGCAGGTGAGGGCCCGCTTCAACGGGCGGGTCTCGCGGGGCGCCGAAGCAGGATAGCGCCTGCCCTCGCCGGGGTCAGGGGAGCCGGAAGGGGCCTGGGCTCCTGAAGCCGCAGGCGCCTCTGTCGCCGCAGGCGGGCCAGAGGACGCGGGCATCCCTCGGGCGCCCTGGGTATCATGGGTAACATGGGCGTCTTGCGGGGATTTTGTCTTTTCTCTTGTCAGGGGAGGGCTCCTTGGCGGGTCCGGCGGGGTTAAGCCGGAGGCCGCAAGAGCCCTGGCGGGCTGCGGCTCTCAGGCTCCCTACGCCGGCATTGTCCGGATCAGGTGATGAAGGTCGCGCCCTGAAGGCGCCTTTCAGCCGGCTTGGCCGGCTCCCTTGCCTGGAGGCGGCTGGCGGCCGCAGGGGCCGTCAGCGTATGGCGGAAAATCCTTAAGAGAGGAAGGTCAGTCGGAAGGAAAGAGGCTCGCCCGGACTTGCGGGGCGTTCCGGGGCGGCTTGCCCGGCGCTTGCCGGGGAGGAGCGCCAGGCTCTTGCGGGAACGTTTGCCGGGCGGCCCGGTCCGGGGCCTGCCGGAGGGGGGCGCCTGCCGGGCGGCCGGGCCGGGGCGAGAGAGGGGAAGCGCGGCTCCCGCCTAAAGACGGGCGAGGGGTCCCCTGTCCTTGGCGGTCTCGCCCGCAGGGCTTCCCGCGCCTGACGGCCCGGTCTTAAGGGTCACTTGGGCGTGGAGGGGGAGTCTTCCAGGTCGTCTTGATCGAGGTCCAGGGTGCTCGCGCCGGACTCGTCCTTGGCGGGGGCGAAGGGGGAGGGCGCCGGCGCCGGGGCGGCCCCGGCGCGGGCTGCCTCCGGGGAGGGGCCGTTGACCTCTTCATCGTCTATGAGCCAGGGATCGCGGAAGCAGGCGCGGTTGCGGCCGGCCTGCTTGGAGTCGTAGAGGGCCAGGTCCGCGCGGCGGATGAAGTTGTCGACGGTCTCGCCGGGGCGGTAAATGGTGTAGCCCACGCTGATGGTGACCGGGAGGTTGCCGATGTTGAAGTCGTGCCCGAGGATGCGTTTGCGGAGCTTCTCGGCGAGCTTCTGGGACTGCTCGGTGTTGGGGTCGGGGGCGATGACCGCGACCTCGTCCCCGCCGTAGCGGGCGGGAAAGTCGCTCTTGCGCAGGGAACCTTTGAGCAGGTCCGCCACCTGGATAAGGATGGAGTCCCCCGCCAGGTGCCCCAGGCTGTCGTTGACCTTCTTGAAGTTGTCAACGTCTATGATGAAGAGGGCCATGCTGGGGGAGTAGGTCCGGAACTTGTCCACCTGCTCCTGGAGGATGTCCATGAAGCTCCCCTTGTTGTAGAGCTTCGTCATGGCATCGAAGAGGGCCTTCTTCCGGAAGGTGTTAAGGGCGCTGGAGATCTTCCGGCGCTCGATGAGCTCGTGGCGGGCCTTCCGCAGGATCCTGAGCCTTTCGGCGTATTCCTCGTGGATAACCTGGATGGAGATGAGCTGGTCATGGCTGAGCTGCCAGGCCTTGGCTATGAGGGGCACCTCCTCGGAGGTCTTCTCCTCGGTCTCCAGCCAGATCCCAGAGTTTATCTTTTCTCCGGGGGAGGGGGCGCGCTCGAAGAACTCCTCGGCGTCCAAAAGGAAGTACTCCAGCATGAAGGAGTGGTCCCAGGGGTTGTCGAGGCGGGGGTTATCGCCGCCGGTGGTGAAGATCCGGAGGTAGAAGTCGGGCGCGGTCCCGTAGAACTCGTAGTGCATGGGCTCTACCCGCCTGAGTAGGGCGTAGTCGAGGTAATTTAGGAACTCGAAGCCCAACGCGCCTCCGTCGTCGGAGCCCAGGGGCTGACGAGGGGGGAAAATGGTCACGCTTTCTCCATCATGGCTTGGGTCAGCTCGGAAAAGGTCTTCTCGACGTTGAGTCCGGTCTTGGCGCTGGTTTTGATGATCCTGACGCCCTTGGCCTCGAGGCTTTTGAGCACCTTGTCGGTGATCTCCCACTCGGACTCCAGGTCGGCCTTGTTGATGAGGAAGAAGCCGGGCACTCCCCTGCCCAGTATCTTGATGGACTCGTTGCGGAGCTTAAGGGCAATGGAGAGCGACTCCCCGCGTGTCCCGTCCACCACGAAAAGAAGGCCGTTCGCCCCCCTGAGGTAGCTCAGGTTGACGGTGGAGTAGTTGTCCTGGCCTTCCATGTCCCAGAGGACCAGGGACACCCCGTCGTTCTCCTCGGACACGATCTTCTTGCTTATTTTCACTCCCACCGTGGAGAGATAGTTGTCGGAGAAGATGGAGCTGACGTACTGCCGCACCAGGGCGGTCTTGCCGACGCAGAAGGCTCCCAGCATGCAGATTTTCTTGTTGATCATGACATCGTTCATCAGGCCGCGGCCGGCGCGGCGGTCGGGCCGCGCCGGCCGGCCCTCCGGGACGGCCGGAAAGCCGGGCTGCGGGGATTTGCGAATGGGGTTTGGGGCAAGCGGTCGACCGGAGCCGGGAGGGGCGTGGTCGCAAGCGGGGCGGGCGGGGCGCATTTTGGCCCCAATGAAGGATAAATCAAGGAAGAATCATTATACTCCACCCTCCCCTCATTTGGGAAGTGCGGCCGGCCCATTCCCGGCCCGCCCGGCCCATGCCCATGGCGAGGCCCTTAAGCCGGGCGGCCTTGAACTCCCGGAAGGCAGGCGGGAAATCCTCCTAAACATAGCTTATTGCAGGTAGTTTTGGGCGCTTTCGCGCCTGAGGCCGGCCTAAGCCGCGCGGGGCCGGGGGTGGCCGGCCTAAGCCGCCCGGGGCCAAGAGGTAAGCTGACCTGCTCCAGGCGCCGCCAGGCGAAGAGCCAAGATATCAAGCCAACCTGAGGACAGGCCCCTCTTCCAGGGCCGAGCCGTGCGCCGCCACGCCGCAATGCCGCAACAGTGACCCGCCGCCGCTTCTTGCTTAGCCGGGCCCCTTTGCCGCAGGCCTTGCCGGGCGGGAGCGGGGTCCGTTCGCCTGTCAGGAGGAAGAGTTCGGCACGGCTTCGTGGGGGAGCGGGGGGTTAGGCTTCAGGGAGGCCTCTCCGGGAGCGTCTGGGCATTCAGGAGAGCCCCAGGGCCCGATGAAGGGGCAGCCGGAGTCGGGGAGGTGGAGGCCCCTGCCGTTTCCCAGGATCACCCGGACAACAACCAGGCCCAAGATCTTGTGGGAGGAGGCGCCTGGCCCGGGGCCGGGGTAGAAGGATTCCGGGGCGCCGGTGGCCCGGAAGACGGCGGTGGAGGCAGGCCTCCGCAAGGCTTCGGCCACGGTCTCGGCCCTGCGGGAGGCGAGATCGCGGCTTTTGGCCAGGGCCTCGGGGGACAGCGGCATCCCGGGGCTCCGGTCGGAGCGGCCGTAGAGGTAGACGTTGACGGGGACATCCATCTCCAGAGCCAGCCGTTCCAGGGCGGCGAGGCGTTCCGAGGCCTCGGAAAGCAGGGTCTGGTCCTCGCGGGCAGGCGAGTGGCTTTCGGAGGCGAAGTGTACTTCCAGGCGGTCGAGGTCAGTGAGGATCTCGGCGGCCCTTGGCTCTCTGGGGTCCTGCAGCCCTTTTGCCGACACCCGGCTCACCCCTGGAATGAAGGGCGCGGCGTCCAGGGCCTGCTGGATCCAGCCCAAAGGCGCCTCCCCGGAGAGCGTGAGGGTCCCGGTGTCGGCCTCGAAGGTCGCGCGGGAGCCGGGCGGGAGCCGCAGGAGGGTCTCGGTCCGGAAGATCACGAGGGCCGGGTCGGCCGAGATGTAGGGCTTGATCGTCAGCCGGAACCTCTCCGGGGGGAGCCCCGCCTCGTCAAGCAGTATCCTCATGGGGTCACGGGCCATCGGATCATGGAGACAGGTGATCTCGAAGATCCCGTCCTCGACGGGCCGCACCTGGGCCACCGTGATCCCTGGCTCGCGGTCCAGCATGGAGATGGCGGCGCCGACATGGCTCAGGTAGAGCTTCCGGGAGGTGAAGGCGAATTCGGCCCTGTGCAGGCCCATGGAGGCTTCATGAGCCGTCACGGCGACATCGTCCACGCGGTTGGAGAGCCAGCCTACGGCGCAGAAGGTGGCCAGCGCCAGCAGCAGGATCGGGGCATGCCTTACCATAAAAGGCCGCTTCCGGCAGGGCGGCCCGTCGGCCGCCGGCCTTTCCGGGAAAGATGCGGACCCGTCCGCAGGGGCCGCAGGCCCGTCAGCAGGAGAATCGCCCCGCAGGGCGCCGGCCTGATCCAGGTGTACCGGATCCATGTGGCCCCCGTACGGGTCAAGGTCGGCTTTGCCGCCGTGCCGGTCGTCATGGGAGCGGTCTCCGCCGGAACGCCGGACATGGCCTTTGCCTCCTTCGTGCCGGTCGGCGTGTCTTCGGCCTCCCGTTGAAATGCCGTCATGGGACCTGCCGACTCCGTGCCGGCCGTCATGGCCTCGCCCGCCCCCTGAAAGGCCGTCATGGCCGCGGCCGCCCCCTGAGAGGCCGTCATGGCCCCTGTCATCGGAAGGCCGTTCATCGCGGTTGCGGCTTATTCTTGACTGGCGGTTGCCGGTGCGGTCTTCGCGGCCCTGGCCTCCGGTTCCGCCTCCGTTCTCCAGCCCTCCGGAACGGTCGTCAGGGTTCAGGTCATCACCGGAAAAGCCGTCACCGCCTCGGTTTTCTGAACGGTCTTCAGGGTCCCGGCCATCGGCGGAAAGGGCGCCTGGAACGCGGCCGCCTGCGGAGAGGGCGCCTGGAACGCGGCCGCCTGCGGAGAGGCCGCCTGGAGAAGAGCCGTCGGCGGAGAGGCCGTCTGGAGCGCGGTTGCCGGAGGGCAGGAGGCCAGACTCGCCGCCTCCGGAAGAGACGCTTCCGGGATCGCTGGAATCCGGGCGGTCGCCGGGGCCGGCTGGCCGCTCTTCAGGCTCCTGGCGGCCTTCCGGCCGGTCGGTCGGTTCCAGGGGCTGGCCTTCCTGTCGGGTGTCTTTGGTCATTGTGAGCCGGTGGCCGTTCACCTGTTAAGGCCGTCTTGGCCCGTCAAGGCGAACCCAAGGTTAATCCCGCTGACGGGAACGTCACGGTTCCTCCGGGACTTAGTCCCGTTAGGGCTTGAGGAGCCGCGCGGAGGGTTTCATCTGCTTTTCGGGCCGTGCCTCCGCTTGCAGAGCTTCTGGCGTCTGAACCATTGTCGGCCTCCGGGGCGGGGCGCCGCCTGACCTCGCCGGCCGCGCGGCCGCCGCCTGCGACAGAGACGGCGGGAAGGCTTTCCTTGCGACAGTCAGGGCTCTTGGGAGCCCGGGGCGGCGGCCGGCTCTTGGGAGCCCGGGGCGGCGGCCGGCTCTTGGGAGTCCGGGGCGGCATCGGGCTCCTGGGGAGGGGTCTCCGACTGCATGGCCTGGGAGGCCCCCTCTTCCGCCTCGGAAGCGGACGCATCAGCATCCTTTTCGTTCCCCAGGCGCACCCTGAACTCCAGCCTGCGGCTTTTGGGATCGCCTTCGATGGCGCGGCGCCTTTCCTCGGCTGCGCGGGCTGCCGCCTGGGCCGCGGCCTCCTTGGGATCCGCCGGGACAGGTTCCGGGGCCTCTTCCTCAGGCGACTGGAGCTGCGAGCCCATGTTGTAGATGGTGACGGTCATGCGTGAGCCAATGGAGTACAGGCGGGCGGCCACGGTCTTGGCGCGCTCGAGGGAGATCTCGTAGTTGCGGGTTTCGTTGCCCACCTGGTCCGCATGCCCGTAGAGGGTGAGGGTCAGCGCCACCCCCATCCTGTCCGCGATGTCCTCCAGTTCCCCGAGCCTTCTGATGGTGGACTCGAAGAGTTCGGAGTCCTCGGCCACGGGTTCGAATTTTCCCAGGGGGAAGTGGATGACCGCCTGGTTGATGAGGGCCTGGAGCTCCTTGGCTTTCAGGTAGTCGGGGTCGGTCACGCCCGAGGTGTCGATGCGGTTGACGCCGGGGATGGCCAGGGCTAAGGAGGCGGTGTCCTGGATCCAGCCCAGGCCGGCCTGGCCGGAGAATTTCAGGGTGCCGGTGTCGTTGTCGAACTCGTAGGCGACCCCTTTCGGCACGACCAGGAATTCCTTGACCTTCCTGGCGATGATCTCCCGGTCGGTGGAGACGTAAGGCGTCACCTCGAGCAGGAAGGAGTCCCGGTTCACGTCGTTTATGGCCTCCAGGATCTCGTGGGGATCCTGGGCGAGGTCGTCCTTGAGGATCCTGACCACCACCCCGGTGCCGGGGAACTCCCGGAAGCCCGCGGCCACGATGCCGGGGGCGCTGTCCAGGCGGGCCGCTACCCGCTCGGCGTGGGCGCGGAAGGACTGCCGGGCGTTCTGGCGCTTGGATTCTATGTCCGCGGCGATCTGGGCCTGCTCGAGGGCGGCCGCTCGGGCGCGGGAGGCGTCGGAGGCGCGCAGGCCCAGGAAAAGGGCTATCAGGAGCACTGCCGCGAAAGGGGCGAAGCGGAGGATGAACGGGAGCTTGCGGGGCTTGTCCTCGTAGCGGGCCTCCAGAAAATTCTGGAAGAAGGGGCGGTTCTTGCGGAAGGGCTCAGGGTTCCCGGAGAAGCGGTCAAGGTCCTCGGCGGAGTTCACGGCCATGAGATCCAGCGCATCCTGAAGATCCCGGCCCAGCGAGGCGGGGGGGTTGCCGCGGACGACCGCCGCCATGAAGACCTTCTCGGTCCTTTGGAGGTAAATGGTCCTCTCCCCGAAGCGGATGTTGTCGAGCTGCTCGGTCTTGCCCACGGAGAAGCTGTCGCGCACGAAGTCCCTGATGGCCGTGAACATGGCGGCCACGAGCTCCGCGTCGCGGGTCTCCGTCCCCTCCGCGATGATGTGGTCGAGGATAAGCCCGCTCTCCGCATGGATAAGGTAGATCTCCTCCACGTGGTAGAGGAGGGTGTGGAGAAGCACGATCTCGCTGAAGGGCTTGTGGACCCGCCAGGCCTCCAGGCGCCACTTGAGTCCCTTGAGCGACAGGCTCATCTCCAAAGTCGAGTTCAGGCTCTGGAGCATGGACACGAAGGTGTCGGAGATGAAGCGCCTGATGGCGGGGCCGATGACCGGGAAGATCTGGTTGGCGATGGTCTCGGGGTTGCGGCGCACCGAGGATGTCACGATGGTCTCCACCGTAGGCCCCAGGACGGTAAGGAGCTTGTCGTCCTTTTTGGAGCGCAACAGGAGCGCCTCGGTGATGACCCTGGAGATGGCCTGGGCCAGGGCCTGGGTGTCGTGTACCACGCCCTCGAGGCGGCTTATCTGCTTCATCTCCCGGTCGAGCAGGAGGGCGCGCAGGCGCCCCATCTCGCTGTCCTCGGAGGGCGGCGGAGGGACCGGCTCGGAACGCTTGGCTCCAGCGGCGGCGGCAAGCCCTGGCCCGTCGGCGCCGGAGTCCGGGGATGCGCCCGGAGGGCGCTTCTTGCCTTCACGGGCGATCCCGTTCCCGGAGGGGTCCGGGGCGCCGGCGGCCTGAGGGTCATCAGGCCGGGCGGAGCCTAGGCCGCCCTTAGGGGCCAAGCCGTCCTCTCCCGTTGCCGGGATGCCCGGGGCAGGTGCGCCGTCGTCTCCGGGCGCCTCTTCGGCGGGGGCGGCCGGTTCCTGGGCAGCTTCAGAGTCTTCTGCCCCATCCGGGCCGGGCACGTCATCCTCCCCGAGCAGGTCGTCTAGTTCCTTCAGGAGCCTTTCCTCGGACTCCTTGCGCCTGTCGAGAGTGCTGTCCGTTGCCAAGGACCCGCCTGGAGAGGGCTCCCCTTCCGTTTCAGCGGTCATGGCTCCGCCAGCGAAGGGAGCCCCGTCCGTTTCCTCGGCCGAGGCCCTGCCCGTAGAAGGCGCTCCGTCCGCTTCCGCGGCCAAGGCCCCGCCCGCAGAGGGCGACCCGTCAGCTTCCGCGGGCTCCGGTCTGACTGTGTCCTGTGCAACCTGCGGCCCTGGAGCGACGGAGTCTCGGGCATTGTGAGCCTCTCCGGGCTCTTGCGGGTCTTTAAGGCCTTGAGGATCCAAAGGCTCTAAGGGCGCCTGAGGCCTCTGAGGCTCTAAAGGCTCCAGAAGCTCCTGAGGCTCTTGAGGCTCGAGAAAATAAGGCTCTTGGACTTCTTGAGGCATCGGGTCGCTGGGGACATCGGGCTCCTGGACTTCCGGATAATCAAGAGACCCTATGCTTGGCGTCTCTTGGTCCTTGCGGGCGTCTTTGGGTTGCCCGGCCCAGTCGTCGATGGCGCCGAAGGTCGGGCCGTCGCCTTCAGCCGCTTCATCGTCCAGAAGGGCGTCTAGGTCTTCCAGAAGCTTGCGTTCGGTCTCTCGCTTCCTCTGCTCCCTGATCTCCAGAGCTGACGCGTCTTCGGCCTCTCCCTTCCCGCCGGCCGCAGGGCCCTGCCATGCGAGGCCGTCTTCGGCCTCCGCCTCCTCGCCGGGCGCAAGGGCATCCGCTGAGGCCTGTCCGGCCTGAGGCGCGGCCGCGGCGGGCTTCTCCTCGGCCTCCGCAGGCGCGGAAGACTCGGGCGCCTTGCCCTCGGCTGACTCCCCTTCCGGCGGGAGAGGCCCTTGAGCGTCTTTTCTGTTTTTGGAGAAAAAAGAAAAAATTCCCATTTTCTCTTCCGTCCGCCCGAAAACGGGCAGGGGGGGAGGGTGGAAAAGCCGGCTGGACGGTACAGGGCGGGGCCCTGAGGGGGAAGAAGGCCGATGTTGCCCCTCGCGGGCCGCAGGGCATGCGGGGGGACGGGGGAACCAGCAGGGCGGCCCCGGCGGGGGAACCGCGCCCCTGAAAAGGGCAGGTCCGGAGGCTGGCCTCAGGGCGCGGGCAACCTGAGCCGACGGACAGCCCGGCGCCCCTGCCGCAGGCCTGCGGCCTCCAGGTCGGGCAGGGAGAAGGCCTGAGGGGAAAGGGGAGGCCGGCCAGGGGCCGGCGCGGCTCTCAGGCGCCGTCCCCTGGCCGTTCTCAGGCCGCAGGGAGCATCGTCCGCAGGCGCCGCACGTCCCCTAAGCGGACCCGTGTCCCTCAAGCGGCCCGCAGACCCTGCGGGACCCATAGGGAAGCGGGTCCGGCAGGGCTTTTGAGGCCCGCAGGCCTTGAAGAACCCAAAGGCCCGGCGGGTTCAGGGAAGCCTTCGGGGGGCCTGCGGGCCTTGAAGATCCCGCAGGCGAAGCCGGTTCAGGGAAGCCTTCGGGGGGCCTGCGGGCCTTGAAGATCCCGCAGGCGTAGCCGGTTCAGGGAAGCCTGCGGGGGCCTGCAGGTTCCAGAGGCCGGAAAGGGGCCGCAGGCGCCTGAGGCCCGCAGGCCGACATGGCAGGGGCCTTTCCGCCCGCCCGGGCCTCGCGGGCGGCCGGCCGGAGGGCTAGTACTGCTGGTTCTCTCCGCCTCCCCACTCGCCTCCATGGCCCTCGTGGCGGTGCTGCTCGCCGCCCTCGCCCTGCTGGCCTTGGCCTTCAGAACCTTCCCCCTGGCCCTCGTGGGCGTCGTAGACGTCGTCGGCCCCTTCCTCGGCATCCTCGACGTCAAGGTTCCAGGGCTTGGACAGGCTCCCCACTGTCTCGGTGAACATGGTGGAGAGGGCGGTCCTGTAGACCATGTCGCTCCGGATCTGGGAGGAGGTCTTGGCCACGTGGCTGACGAGCTCGGCGTGCTTCTCGTCGATCTTGTCGTTGAGGGCCGTGCACTCGGTCTTGAGCAGCTCGCGGATGGCCCTCTCCGTGGTGTCCAGGCTCTGGGAGAGCTTGGAGGTCTTGCGCTCCAGGGTCTCGTCGGTGCTCTGGAGCCCGGCCTGGAGGCGCCCGTCCGCATCCGTCCGGTCCTTGGACTCGCGGCCCAGGGCATCGGTGAGCTCGCGCTTGAGGTTGTCGCTCTGCTGCTCCCGCTCCCTGGCCTCGCCCGCGATCTGCTCGCGGCGGTCCCTCTCCTCGGCCTTGAGCTGGGCCTCCCGCTCCTCCTTTTCCTGGTTGAGGCGGGAGAAGATGGCCGACACTTCGCTCTTGAGGTGGTTCTCCAGGGAGTCGAGGCGCCCCCGGAGCGAGTCGCGGACCTCGGCTATCTCCCTGAGGAAGCGTTCCTCCTGCCGGCGGAAGCGCATCTCCATGTCCTTGAGCTGGGCCCCGAAGAGGATCTCCCTCACCTGGGCCATGGGGGCGTCGCCCTTGTCGTAACCCCCCCTGGGTAGATTCTTAGTCATGAATACCTCCAACACGCCAGGCGCTCGCAAGCCCTGGAGGAATAAGCGGCGGTCCTTCTGAACCTGAAAAAAACCCGCGCGCGAGGCCGGGGCGGCATCGGCCCCTGCCGTGACTTTACTCTGGCGGATGCGGACCGGATTGAACGGGCCCGCGTAAGGCTACCGGGCCAGGTCCCCTTCCGGGGCGCGGCCTGCGGGGCCGGCTCCCGGGAAAGGGCCTGCGGGTCAAGACGCCTGAAGGCGCCGGAAGGCGGCTTCAGGCAGGAAGATCCAGAAGGCTGGGAAGGCCCTGGGCTCTCGAAGGCCCTGAAGCCTCACGAAAACCAGGAGGCCCCTTAAGGCCTGGAAGCTCCCCGAAAAGCGGAGGCCCTTAAGGGCCATGAGCCCTCCGAAATTTGGAGGGCCCATAAGGTCCGCACGATCCTTCGGGAGCCTGAAAGGCCTGTCGGCGGACTGAAAGGCTTAAAAGGCCTGCGGTCGGCCTGGAAAGGCCTGAAAGGCCTGAAAGGCCTGAAAGGCCTGCGGCCGGCCTGGAAAGGCATGGCATGATCGGGTTTGGAAAGGCTGTCCTTATGAGGCATGAAGGCCGCTGAGGCGGCCTGGCGCAAACGTCCGGGCGGGCGGCCGCTGAGGGGGCCCGGCGCAAACGGCCCGCAGGT
>JAITRL010000333.1 GCA_031288415.1 Deltaproteobacteria bacterium
CAAACCCTCCATGACTCCTGAAAGCCGCAGGCGCGTCTCAAGGGCCTTCAGGCCCCTTCAGGCGGCAGGCGCCGCTCAGGCAAACCTTCATGACTCCTGAAAGCCGCAGGCGCGTCTCAAGGGCCTTCAGGCCCCTTCAGGCGGCAGGCGCCGCTCAGGCAAACCCCAAAACATTACCGGAAAGCCCCGGTCCTTCCTCGGGCGCCTCCAGGCGCCTGAGGGGGGCCGGCAGCCTTTCGCGACCGCCCGCCCCCGAGGCGCCGGACATCCCGCAGGCGCCGGGACCGGGCGGGCCTCCGGAGGTCAAAGACTCATGACACGCACCATGCGCGCCCCGCGCGCGGCGCTCTTCCCGGCGGCTTTCGCCGCGGCGTTGGCGGCCCTGGGCCTTGCCGCCCCGCCGGCCGCGCTGGCGCAGGGCTGCCCCTGCACGGCCCTCCAAAGCATCATGCGGGGCGCGGCCGAGCTGATAGTGGGAGGCATCGCGCCTCCCGTCGAAAGGGCCGTGCGCGAGTCCGCGGCCTGGGGGGCCGGCGAGCTCCACAAGGATCTCACGGCGATCCGCGAGGCGGTGATGTTCGCGACGTCGCAGGTGGAGGCCGCGGTGAAGGCCGCGGACAAGAGTTCCGCCGAGCGGCAGATCGACCGCACCTTCGAGGCCGGGAGCCAGCCGCCCTCCAGCTGCGGCAACGACGCCATGGGGGCGGGCTACCAGCTGTCGGAGCGCACCAGGGCCAGGTCAGGGGCGGACATCGTCGAGCGGGTGCTCTCGCGCGCCGCCCGCTTCTCCAGGCCGGCGGATTTCCAGGAGGAGAGGCTGGCTGAGGGCTGGCCCGGGCCGGAGGCCGCGGCCAGGCTCCTGATGCCCGCGGGGGCCCCGGTGACTTTCTCGCTGGGCGACACCGGGGACGCGGCGCGCCTCATCGAGACGATCTCCAACCCTTACCCGCCCCCCGCCCTCTCCGAGGAGCAGAAGGCCACCCCCGCGGGCCGGGCCTACGAGGCAGGGAGGCTGGACTTCGAGACGCGCCAGGCCCTCTTTCAGTCGGTCCTCGCGCGCCGCGCGGCCGACAGGGCCCCTTCCGTGGAGGGGCTGGAGCCCTGGGCCAGGGGCAAGTGGGAGGACATGGGCGGGTCCGGCGACCCTCCGGGCCTTGAGGAAGGGCGGCTCTCCCAGGAGGCCCTCTTCTGGTACCTCACCAACATGCGCCTGGCCTCCGCCAACTGGCACGAGCAGACCCTCGCGGCCCTGCCCGAGGCGGGGCTGCTGCGCGAGATCGCCTCCATGAAGGCGGTGGAGATAGAGCTGCTCCGCCGCCAGAACGAGAAGCTGGACGTCGTCTCCGCGCTTCTGGCGGCGGCGGCCCTGGGCGAGCTGGAGGGAGCCCCGCGGGAGGCCCTGCGGGTCCTCTACGGCAGGGCCTCCGGCTCGGGAGGCTGAAGGCCCGCCGCAGGGTTCAGCCGCCGGCAGGGGGCTTCCGCCGGAGGGCCCCTGGGGCTTCGCGGGGAAAATCCCCGCGGCCCGCGCGCGGAAAGCCGCCGCCGCCGAAGCGCGGGGAAAATCACCGCGGCCCGCGCGGGCGGACAGGCTCCGCTGCCCGCGCAAGAGGAAAATCCGCCTGCCCAGGCGAGAGGAAAATCCCCGCTGTCCGCGCTGAAGTGAAGCCTCCGCTGCCCGCGCGCGGAAAGCCTCCGCGGCCCGCGCGAGGCGAAAGCCCCCGCGGCCCGCGCGAGGGCCGGAGCAGAGCTTCCCGCCCTCGCCCCTTTAGACATTCACTGGCCCGGAGCCCGCAGGGCGCCGGAGACACCGGAAAGGATAACCATGCCGCACGACGGCTTCATCGCCGGGGTGGTGACGAGGATCGTGCCCGCCCCGGGCTGCGGCCCCGGAGGGCGCCCGCCCGCGCCGCCAGGGGCCCCGCGCGCCCGCAAGATCATGGTCTGCATGGACCTGGTCACGGACCGCGTGGACCCCGACGCCGAACGCTTCCTCGAGGACGGGCTCGCGGTGGTGGAGGCCAAAAGCCCGCCCCCGCACTTCGTGGTCTTCCGGGGGGAGTGGGCCGAGAGCCTGGACTACGGGGCGCTCGGCGTGGGCGACCTTTTGGGCGCGAGATTCACGTGGATCCCCTGGGACCCGGTCACTCTCGCCGAGATGGCCCGCTCCTCGCCGCCCGGCGAGATCCCGGTCCTGGGCGCGGGCGAGAGCCCGGGACTCTTCATGAAGGCCGCGGGCCCGCATCCGGGCGCCGCGGCCGGCGGCCGCGCCGCCCGTGACGGCGAGGCCGCGCTTCGCGGGCCCGGCGAGGGCGGCAGAGCCCCCGCGGCGGGCGCCGCCGGGGGGGGCGCCCCGCCAGGCCGGGGGGTTGCCCTGAGGCGGGAAAACCAGACGTCAGGAGGTGCCGCAAGTGCGGGAAGACGATTTTAGCCTGCGCGCAAAAAGCCTGCGCGGCCAGGCGGAGGCCCTCCGGGGCGGGCCAGGGGAAGCCGCGGCCGGCAAGGGTCCCGGAGGGACCGGGCAGGGGCGCGCCCCCTCAGCGGACGAAGCGGACGGGCTTCCGGGGCGGCCGTATTTCCCCGAGCTCATCCAGGCCGAGATAGACAGCCTGGTCGAGGACTACAGGTTCCTGAGGAGCTACGAGCGCCACAAGGGCGAGATGGGCTGGAAAGGCGATCAGGCCGACCAGCTGTTCGCCGGCTTTCTGGCCGAGCGCCGCTGGCGGCTCCTGCGCGGCCTTAGCCCCGCCATGCGCGAGTGGGCCGATCCTATCCAGCTGCTGTGGCGGGAGGACCTGGAGCGCGCGGGCCTTGAGGGCCCGGGGCCGCTGTCCCCGCGCCTCCCCGACGCGCCGGCCGGAGGCGCCCCTGACGGCCCGGCGCCGCGGGAGGCCGTGCCCGCGCCTGAGTCGGCGCTCCCTAAGAGCCGCTGGGGGGCCTTGGCCGCCGCCGGCCGTATCCTGCGGCGCGCCTTCGGGGCGAGGCCCGAGGGGCCGGCCGAAGCCGGCGAAGGGCCTCTCCGCCTTATCCCGAAAGCCGCCTGCGCCTCTCCCGCGGAGGGGGCGGTTCCGGAAGGGGCGGTTCCGGAAGGGGCCCGCGCCGCGCCGGCCGGCCCGCGCCAGGCGGAGGTCCCCTTTGCGGGGCTCCGTGAGGCGGGCCTTCCGCGCGCCTCCAGGCCGGAGGCCGCAGGGGCGAGGGGCCTGGCTTTCCCTCCTGGCGTCGGGCGCGGGGGCTTCGGCAGGCTCAAAAGGGAACGCGAGGGCGAAGAGGGGGGCAAGGCCGCTTCCGCCACCCGCGACGGCCTCATCCAAGAGGCCGGAGGCTACGTGCGGGGCGGGCCCCTGCCGGAAGACCGCCTGCCCTCCGCAAGGCCCCCTCACGAAACCGCGCGCGCCGGGAAGCCCGCAGGCCAGGAAAGGCTCGCCGCCCACGAAAGGCTCTCCGAACAGGAATTGCTCGCCTTGGAAGAGAGCATCGCGGCTCTGAAGAAAGACATGTTCCCGGATCTGTCCGGCGCCAGGGAAATGCCCGGCTTCCGGGAGCGGTTCGCCGCCCGGGAAATGCCCGCCTTCCGGGAGCGGTTCGCCGCCCGGGAGAGGCTCGCCGTTCGGGAAAGGCTCGCCGTTCGGGAAAGGCTCGCCCGTCAGGAACTTGTCGCCGCGCAGGATCGGCCCTCCGCCTTTGAGCGGCCCGGCCCGCAGGAGGGGCCCGGCCCGCAGGAGGGGCCCGGCCCGCAGGAGGGGCCTGAGCCTCAGAGCGCCCCGCGGAAGTCACCCCGCGACGACGACGATACAGGCGGATCCGGCAGGATGCGGCCCTGACCGGAGGGCCGGCCAAACCCGTGACAGAGGATGGGCAGGGGGCCAGGCCCTGCGGAAGGCCTGAAACCCGGTTCCGGGGAAGCCTTCAGGCCTGGCCCTGAGGAGGGTCCCCGCGGCCCGCGCGGACGGGCCCGGAGGCTGCGGGCAGGGGGCGGCTGCCCCGCGCCCGCGCGGGATTCCGGCGGACCTGACGAGGCGCCGCCAGAGAGGAAGCGACATGGAACGGAAACATCACGGGCGCGCGCGCCCTGAAGGCCGGCCCGGGGCCGCGCCCCGCGCGCCCCGCGCCTCGGCGGCCGCGGGGTTCCCCGAAGGGCCTGGCGGCGGGCCGCCCAAAGGCTTCCTGGCCGCGGCGCGCCGGGCGATCCTGCGCGGAAGGCCGCCGGGGGCGGCGGCCGCGCCCGCGGCGCCCGGCCCCTTTTCCCGGGCCTCAGGCCGGCCCGGCCGGGGGAGCGCCTGAGCCATGGCTGATCTGCCGCAGACCTCTCAGGTCCCGGCCGGCGACCTCGCGGGGCGGGTGATAACCGGCATCTTAGGCAAAGGCTGGGACAGCGCCTCCGGGCCCGACATGTCCGAAGGGGCGGCCACCCTCGCCCGCGAGGTCCTGAGCTCCTTCAACTGGCTGGCCCTGGCGGCGGTGACGGTCCTCTTCATCCTGACCATGCTCCAGGGGGTCGCCGGCGCCGCGGCCGAAGGGACGCCCTTGGGCAGGCGCTTCTCGGCCCTGTGGATGCCGCTGCGCTTCGCGGCCGCGATGTCCTTCCTCGCCCCCGTCTTCAAGGGGCTGTCCCTGTTCCAGCTGGCGATGCTCCTGTGCGTGGGCTGGTCCGTCAACCTCGCCAACCACGTGTGGGAGCGGGGCCTGGACTTCTTCGTCGAGAGCGGGGGCAGGATCTCGCTCAAGGCCCCCGAGTCGGTCGCCGGCGACTCCCGGCTCCTGGCCGAGGGGGCGCTCAAGGCCCTCACCGTCCAGGCCTACTGGGCGCGCAAGATGGACCTGCCGGTCTCCGGGCACGCCGCCGAGGAGAGCTTCTTCCCGCCAGCGGGGAGCCTGCCGGGGCGGCTGATCCTCACCTTCCGGGCGCCGGAGGGCGCGGGCCTCCCGCCCGGGGCCCTGGGCCGGGTGCGCATCCCCTGCCGGGACACGGGGGACCCCGTCTGCCAGGCCCGGCTCTCGGCGGCGCGGGGGCTCGTCTCGGCCCTCCAGCCGACGGCGGAGAGGATCGCCGACCTCCAGGCCCCCCTGGGCCGCGCGGGCGCCTCGGCACTCTCGGCGGCGGCCGAGGCCTTCGAGCAGGAGATAGGGCCGTACGCCGACATGGCCGAGGGCTACGAGGAGGGGCGCCTGCGCTCCGACCTCGAGGAGTTCCGGGGGGCGGCCCTCCAGGGGGGCTGGATCACCGCGGGGGCCTACTACTGGACGGTCTCGCGCCTCAACGAGCGCTCGCGCCAGAGCCTCTACGAGGCCCCGGAGTTTTCCGAAGGGGCCTCCTCCGAGGCCCTGGAAGGCGCGGTCCTGGAGGACTTCAGGGCGGTAATGGCCCGCTACGAGGCCTACGTGCGCGGGGCCTTCACCCCGGAGCGGGCCTCAGGCGCGGCCGGGGTCCCCGCGGACTTCCCCAGCGCCGCCTGGTTCTCCGACAAGCTCAAGGGGGCCCTGGGCCGCTACGGCCTCTCCCGGCTGATCTCCCAGCTGGAGTCGGGCGACCCGGTCGCCGTGATGTCCTCCCTGGGCAGCTTCCTCGTGGCCGCGGCAGAGACGGTCATCGGGGTCAGGGTGGCGGTCCTGGCCGCGGCCGCGGCGGGGGAGGGAGCGGACGGCTCCCTGTGGGGGACCGCGGCCGGCCTCGTCACCGGGGGCGCCTCCAGCGCGGCGGCCGGCCTGGCCCGCGGGGCCGCCCAGGGGCTGGCGCCCTACATGCTCCTCGTCTCGGTCCTGCTTTTGAGCTACGGCTTCTTCCTGGCCTACTTCCTCCCGGCCCTCCCGTTCATCCTCTGGATAAGCGGGGTCCTGGCCTGGCTCATCCTGGTGGTCGAGAGCCTGGCCGCGGCCCCCCTCTGGCTGGCCGCCCACGCCCTGCCCGATGGGGAGGGCCTCGCGGGGGCCCACGGCAGGCGCGGCTACCTCCTGTTCCTCGCGGTGATCCTGCGCCCGCCCCTCATGGTCTTCGGGTTCCTCCTGGCCATGGCCCTCCTCAACGGCCTCGGCCGCGTGATCGGCCGCGTGTTCTCGGTCTTCGGCTTCGCCTTCCTCGAGGAGAGCTTCCTGGGGGCGAGCGGCTTTCTGGCCTTCGCGGTGATCCTGGGGGCGGTGACCGTCACCGCGGTCTGGAAGCTCTTCGGCCTCATGAGCGGCCTGCCCGACCGCGTCGTGGGCTGGATAGGCGGCCGGCTCGAGCACACGGGCGAGCAGTCGGACGGGCGGGAGTCGGCGGGGAGCTACCGCGAGGCGGGGACCCTGGCCACGAGGATGCTGGAGCCGGTCAGGGGCCCCTCCGCGGCCGCGCGCCGGGCGGGCCTCGCCCGGCGGCCGCGGGGGAAGGACGGAGGCCGGCGGTGACCGCGCGGACAGCCCGAAACCGTAAAAACCGGCCCGAATCGCAGGCAAGGCCCGCGGCCCGCGCCGGACCCTCCCGCCGGCCCCCGGCCCGCCTCCCGCCGCGCGCCGGGGCTTATCGGAGACCTCTCCGTCGCCGGCGGGAATCCTCCGGCTTCGGCGGGCCCCGGCCCGACCCCTGCGGCCTCCGGGTTCAGGGCAGGCGGGCGGCGCCCGCCGGTCCCGGCAAGGGGCGCGGGGCCCGGCGAGGCGGCGAGGAGCCCCCCTGCCGCGCTCAGGCCCGCGCCGGCAAGATTCCCGCGATCCTCGGGATCGCCTTACAGGAAAGGAAAGCGCCATGAGCCTCCTGGACAGGATCCTCCCCCGCTTCCGCGCCCGGGAGTTCGCCGGGCTCTTCCGTGAGCGCCTCCGCGCGCTCAGGGATGCCAAGGGCAAAGCCTCCCCTCCCGCCGGCCTCGCCGGGCTCCTCGCCCGCTGGGGGGCCGCCGAGGCGGAAGCGCCGCGCCTGGCCCGGGCCTTCCGCGCCAGGGCCATCCTGTACGCCGCCTGCGGCGCGGCGTTTTCCCTGCCGCTGGTCCTGGGCGGGTCGCCGGCGCTGGGGCTCTTGCCCATGCTCCCGGGCCTGCTGGGCTGCGCCCTCGATCTGTGGCGCCTCGACATGCTCAGGAAGGGCCGCTGGGAGCCGTTCCGCAAGTATCTCCTCGGCCTTTTGAGGCTAAGCCGCGGCTAGCGGGGAAACCGCCCGCCGCCTTCCCCGCCGCCTCGCGACCCGCCCGGGGGCGGAGCAAAGGACTCATGATGAACCCGACCGGCTTGACCTTGCCCGCGCTTTCCCTGTTCGCGCTCGCCCTGGCCTCCTGCGCGGCCTTCCCCGCGGGGCCTGAGGCCTCCCAGGGCTCAGGGGCCGCTTCCCGGGAACTGGAGGCGCCTCCCCCCGTGCCGGGCCTCTCCGAGGCCTCCGAGGCCGTGTACGCGGCCCTGATGCGCGGCTCCCCTCCGGAAGGCATGGCCCCGCCCGGCTCCCTCGCGAGGGAGCCGGCCCTGCTCAGGCCCTACTCCATGGACTACGGCTGGGAGGGCGAGGCGGCCAGGGCCCTGGAGGCGGCGGCCCTCTCCATCGGCTGGAAGGTCAGGTGCCCTGCCGGGCTGGGCCTGTCACGGGTCCGGGTGAGCCCCGGAGGCTCCGGGCGGGTCCTGGACCTCCTCGCCGAGATAGGCCTGGCGCTCGCCGCGGCCGGCGAGGCCCTGAAGGTGGATGTCTTCACCGAGACCTTCACCGTGGAAAGGAGCGGCGAATGACGGCGGGAGGGAGACATGACCCGGCGGCCGCGCGGAGCCCCGCGCCCTCGGAAATCCCGGAGGGACAGGCGTCGCCTGCGGCATCGGCAAGGTTTTCCGCCGCATCGCCGGCGTCGCCTGCGGCGCCGCCGGCGATTCCCGCCGCGCAGGCGGCATGGCCGGCGGCATCGGCTACTTTTCCCGCGGCTTCCGCGTCGACGGAGCCTGCGGCGTCGGCTGCCGCGGCCCGGTCCGCCGCGGCGCCGGCCCGGCCGCCGGCGGCCGGGTCCGGCCCGGCCGCGGCA
>JAITRL010000033.1 GCA_031288415.1 Deltaproteobacteria bacterium
TAAACCCGTACCGGCCTCAGGACCCTTACGCCGGCGGGAACCCTTACCGGCCTCATGACCCTTACGCCGGCGGGAACCCGTACCGGCCTCAGGACCCTTACGCCGGCCCCGATCTCTACGCCCCCCGCAACCCTTACGCGGCCAGGGCCGCCCGCCCCGAGCCGCTCCCTCCCGAACCCGCAGGCCATTACCGCCGCAATGATCCCGCGCCAGTCCCCGGCCCGGCCGACGGCCCCGCAACCGCCGCAAACCCCTCCGGCTCCCGCAGGGGCGCCCGGAGCTTTCCGGAACTTTCCACTTCCCCCGCCCTGGGGGCGGCGCCCCCCAGCGCCGAAGCCCTGATCCTGGAGGTCATCTCCTGGGAGACCGGATATCCGGAGACGGCCCTTGCCCCGGAACTCTCCCTCGAAGGCGACCTGGGCCTGGATTCCATCAAAAAGGTCGAGATCCTCGCGGCCTTAAGCGAACGCGTCCCGGGCCTGGACCCCCAGGGCCTCTCCCAGGCCCGCACCGTGGGGGATCTCCTGCGCCAGGGAACGGAGGCCGCCGCGGCTTTCCGCGGCAAAGCCCCCGCCGCTTCCGCGCCTCCCCCCGCCCGAACCTTGCCCCTGGGCGAGGGCTTCGGGCTTCCGGCATCGCCCGGCCGGCCCCCTTCCCGCCCCCGCGAGCCGGAACACGGCCGGCCTGCCCCGGACGGCAAGGCGGGGAGCCCGGTCCCCGCCCCGCCCTGGCCTGGTCCCGACGCTTACCCCGCATGGCCGGCCTCGGCTCCGGGCGCGCGCCCGGAGCCTGCGCCTTCCTGGCCCGCCTCCGGCGGCGGGCAAGCCGCCGGGGCCGCCCGGCGCCTTGCCGCCAGCCCGCAGCCTTTCGCTGAGCGGCCTTCCGGCAGGCTCCCCCAAGCGGAAGCAGGCCCCGCCGACGGCTATCCCGCGGTTATCCGCATAGTCGCCAGGGAGACAGGGTACCCGCCCGCGACCCTCCAGCCCGCCATGGAACTCGAAGGGGATCTGGGGCTGGATTCCATCAGGAAGGTGGAGATCCTCTCGCTCATCGCCGAAGAGACGGGAGGCGGCCAGTCCCAGGACCAGTCGCTCCTGGCCCGCGCCCGCACCCTGGGGGAGTGGCTGGATTTTTTCGCCCCCGCGGATGAAGGCGCGGGGCCTTCATCCCGGGCGCCGCTAAGCCCCGCTCAGCCGCCGGAAGCCTTCAGCCCGGCCTGGCCTGGGGATGCCCCCGGCCCTGCCGGCCTTCCCGCGTCGCCAGGCGCGGGCAAGTCCCTGATCCAGAGCGCCCTGGAGGCCTCCATGCGCCGCCGGGAGGCTCAAGCCCGCGAGAGGCTTCTCCCGGAGGCCCCGGCGCGGCCGCCCTCGCCGCCGCAGGGGGCCGGCCCTGCGGCCCGCGATCTCCCGGAAGCCGACCCGGGCGGGCCCGTGCCCGAGGCCCCGGTCATGTTCCGGATCGAGTCCGCGCCCTTCACGCCTTCCGCCCCGGAGGACGGCGCCCTCCTGACTCCGGCCCTCCTGGCGGGCCAGGGGGAACTGGCCGACGAGATCGCCCAAAGCCTCGCCGCCTCCGGCATCCGCGTCTTCCGCGCCTCCTGGGAAGGGCCCCTTCCCGAGATCGCGGACGGCCCTCCCCGGACTCTGATCCTGTCCTGGCCGGGCATGGACCGGGACCCGTCCCTGATCACGCGGGCCATGAGCCTCATAGGCGGCTTGGGCGAGAATCTCAGGCTCCTGGCCGGGGTGAGCTGCCTGGGCGGCGCCTTCGGGTTCCCAAGAAGCTCCGGGGCCCCCTCCCGGGGCGGGAACCCCGCCTCCGCCGCCCTGGGAGGCCTGGTCAAGTCCGCGGCCAGGGAATACCCGCGCCTCAGGGCCCGCATGATCGACCTGACCCCCGCCGCCCACGAGATGCCCCAGCCGGGCTTCGCGGACCAGCTTTCCCAGGCCCTGCTCGCCCCCGGGCCGGTCGAGATCGGCCTGCCCGGCCGGGACGTCTGCGAGACCCCGGTCCTGGTCCCTTTCCCGGTGCCTGAACTCTCGCGTGACTTCCCCCTTGAGCGAGGCGACGCGGTCGTGGCCACGGGCGGCGGCCGCGGGGTCACCGCCGCGGTGCTTCTGGAGCTGGCGGCCAGGCTCCCTTTGCGGTTCATCGTGCTGGGCCGCACTCCCCTGGGCCCCCCGGAGCCCCCCTGGCTGGCGTCCCTTGCCTCCGAGCGGGAGATCGTGGGCGCCCTCCACGACAGGGCCCCTTCCCTGTCGCCCCGCGATCTGTCCGAAAGGGCGCGCCTGACCCTCAACGCCAGGAGCATCCGGGCGACCCTCGCCGCTTTGGAGAGCCTGGGGTCCGAGGCCGAATACCTGTCCGGTCATTTCGAGGACCCGGCCTCGGCCGACGCCGCGGCGAGATCCGTCAAGGCCCGGTTCGGTCCGGTGGCGGGCCTCGTCCACGGGGCGGGCCTGACCCTGGATCATGCCATCCAAGGAAAGAGCCCTGAGGACTTCGCGCGGGTCTACTCCACCAAGGCAACCATGGCCTACTCGCTCCTGCGGGGCTTCCAGGACGAGCCGTTGCGGCTCATCCTGTTCATGAGCTCCTCCTCCGCCCGCTTCGGAAGGCGCGGCCAGGCCGACTACGCCGCCGCCAACGAGGTACTCAACAAGCTCGCCTGGGAGGAGCGCCTCTCCCGCCCGGATGCCGCCGTGCTCTCCCCGTCCTTCGGGCCTTTCGACGGCGGCATGGTGGACGGGCGGCTCGCCTCCCTTTTCCGCGCCGAGGGGGTCGGCCTCATCGGCCTGAGGGCAGGGGCCAGGGCCCTCTCCAGGGTGATCGGCCTGGGGCCGCAGGGCCCCTGCGAGCTCGTGGTCCTGGGCCCCGGCACGGATCCGGCCGCCTTGGGCGCGGAATGCGGCCCGGCCGCCGCCTCAGGCGGGCCGGCCGGGAAGCCTCCGGCCGCAGGCGGACAGGGCCGGGGGCCGGAGTGAGGCCTTCGCCTTAGGCTCTTCCGCCCGCTGTCCCCCTGACGCCTCCTTCCGCGGCACCGGCCCGGCCTCCGGGTCGCCTCCAGGCCGCGGAGCAAGCTCCGGATCGCTTGACGGCCGCCCCGCGTCCTCAGGATCGCTCAGCTCCCTCCCCGCAACCTCTTCAGGCGGCCTGGAGCCCCCCGGCTCCTCCCGCGCCCCCAGCCCCCCCGCGCGGCCCTAGTCCGCGGAAAGGACACCCAGTGAAACTCCTCCGGGACCCCGCGCGCGCCGTGGCGGTAGTGGGCCTCGGGCTCGCCCTTCCGGGGGCGGACAGCCCCGAAGCCTTCTGGGAGGGGACCGTCTCCGGCAAGACTTTTTTCAGGGAAGCCGAGGCCGCGGACTTCGGGGCGGATCCCCGGCTCTTCCTGGACCCCGCCGAGACCACGCCGCCCGACCGCACCCCCAGCCTCCGGGGCGCCTGGCGCAGGCCCTGGAAGGCCGAAGAGCTGGGCTTCCTCGAGGGGCTCACGCTCCCGCAGGGCTTTGACGCCGCCTCCGCGGACGACTCTATCCTCACCTGGCTCTATGCGGGGGCGGCCGCCGCCGGTGCCGCAGGGACCGTAGCGGGGGCAGGGACCGCGGGAAACGGGGCGGCCCCAGGCGCCGGACCCGCTGGGATAGCAGGCGGGAACGGAGCCGAGGCCAAAGCCGGGGCCGCCGCCGCAGGCGATCCGCAAGCCTCCGCCTCCCCCGCCGCCCTGCGGGAATTCCCCGCCTCGGCCAAAGGAGAGGCCGCGACCCCTCCAGGGCCGCTTTTCGCTCCGGGGGGCGCCCTCCGCGGCCACGACCCCAGGCGCGCGGGGGTGATCGCCGGCCACATAGTCCTTCCCACGCGGCAGATGAGCGAGGCCGCCGTCTCCCTGTACGGGCGGGAGGCCACGCGGGCCTGGGACTTCAACCCTTTCCCCCCGCCCCCGGCCTCCAACCCCTTCCGGAGCGTAGGCTACTCGGCCCGGCTCCTCGCCGAGGCCCTGGGGCTGGGCGGGCCCGCCTACACCGTCGACGCGGCCTGCGCCTCCGCCCTCTACGCCTTCCGGCTGGCCATGATGAAGCTCCTGTCCGGGAGCCTCACCGCCGCCGTCGCCGGGGGCCTGGCCTGGGCGGACCCGCTCTTCACGCAGCTGGGCTTCGCCCAGCTGCGCGCCCTGTCACGCCAGGGGGCCTCCAGGCCCTTCGACGCGAAAGCCGACGGGCTCGTGGTGGGCACCGGGGCGGCGGCCTTCCTGCTCAAGCGGCTGGACAGGGCCATGAGCGACGGCGACGACGTGCTGGCCGTGCTTTTGGGCGTGGGCCTGTCCAACGACCAGAACGCCAACCCCCTGGCCCCGGATCCCGAGGGCCAGCTCAGGGCCATGCGCGATGCCGGAAGGCTCGCCGGGCGCTGTTTCCCCGGCGGCAGGCTCCAGGGGGCCCTGGGTCTTGTCGAGGCCCACGGCACCGCCACCGCCTTGGGGGACCGTACGGAAGTCAAGGCCCTCAAGGAACTCCTCTCGAAAACCGATCTGGCCCTGAGCGCCCCCCCCGCCTTGGGTTCCGTCAAGGGCGGCATCGGCCACCTCCTGTCCGCGGCGGGGGCCGCCGCCTCGGCCAGGGCCGCGCTGGCCTTGCGCCGCGGGATTCTGCCCCCCAGCCCCGGCTTTGAAGAGGAGGCCCCCGGCCTGGATCTCGCGGGACATCCGCCCCTGAGGGTTTTGCGCTCCCCTCAGCCCTGGCCAGATCCGCCCCGGGGCCTGGGGAGGCTGGCCTTCGTCAACTCCTTCGGCTTCGGCGGGGTAAACGCCCAGGCCGTCTTTGAGGGCTTTGACCCCGAACTCTGGGGCGAGCCCGGCTGCGCGGCGAGCGAGGCCGGGCCCGCCTCCCCAGGCTCGGCCCGGGCGGCCGCCACCGCAGGCTCAGCCCCGCCGGCCGCCTCCGCAGGCGCTGCGCCGCAGGCCGCCGCCCTCCCCGCCGAATACGGAAAGGGACAGGCGCCCGCTTCCGCCGAAGGCCCCACGGATTCCCTGGACGCCAAGGATTCCCAAGACGCCAAGGATTCACAGGACCGCAAAGACGCCCGGGAGCCGGAAGATTCCAAGGAGGCCAAAGGCTCCAAAGATTCCAAGGATTCCAAGGATTCCAAGCCTTCAAGGGCAAAACCGGGGGGGCGCGCCAGGAAAATCGCCTCGCAGGCCTCCCCCGCGCCCTCAGCCGGGGCCGGGAGAGTTCCGGGAGCCGACGACAGGGCCGGCAAGGCCTCTTCCGGCCCGCAGGCTCCGCCGCAGGCGGGCGCCGCAGGAGCCGCCCCTGACAACGCTTCCGGAGCCGCCTCCGATGACGCTTCCTTAGCCCTGACCGGTTCCCCGTCCGCAGGCGGGGCAGATGCCGGAGCAGTCTCCGACGCCGCTTCCGGAGCCGCCTCGCCCGTAACTTCCGGAGCCGTCTCCGGCGCCGCTGCCGGAGCCCAGACCGGCTCTCCGGCGGCAGGCGCGGCAGATGCCGCTGCCAAGGCATCCTCCGGCGCGGCCGGCCTGCGCGAGGGCTTTCAGGGAAGCCCGCAGGGAGCGGCGCTGCAGGAAGGCCAGGAAGCCCCGGGCGCGCCCCCGCGGCAGGAGCTGAAGTGCGCCTTCATCACCGCCAGGACCGTGCTCGCTCCCTGGAAGAGCTACGAGGCCCTGGCCCGCTACTGGCTCACCCCCAACGAGCCCCCGGTGGCCGGCACGCGCCGGGCGGGGACCCTTAAGGCCACCGGCTTCTTTTTCGAGGACCTGACCCTGGACGCGGAAGGCCTCAAGCTCCCCCCGGCGGAACTCGCCGAGGCCCTGCCGCAGCAGACCTTGGCCCTCAAGGCCGCCGCCCAGCTGGTGAAGGCCGCCGGGCTCGATCCCAAGAACTTCCCGGAAGGCCTCGACCGCAACCGCGTGGGAGTCTTCGTGGGAGTGGACACGGACCCCCGGGCCGCGGACTGGGCGCTGCGCTGGCTGGGGCCCTTGCGGGCCGCCGCGGCCCTCCGGGAGCGCGGGAGGCTGCAGGATCCTGAGGCCGCCTCCTTCGAGGCCGCGGCCAGGGATGCCTCGGGGCCGCCCCTCACGCACTCCCGGGTCCTGGGCGCCTTGGGGAGCTTTACGGCCTCCAGGCTCGCGCGCTTTCTGGGGACCGGAGGCCCGGCCTTCACCCTGAGCGAGGAAAAGGACTCGGGCCTGCGCGCCCTGCGCGAGGCCATGCATTTCCTGCTGGAGGGGGAACTCGATCTCGCTTACGTGGGCGTGGTGGACACCTGCGGCGACCCCAAGACGGCCGCTTTGGCCCCGCGCACCATCTGGGTGGAGGGCGCGGCGGGCATGCTGCTCGCCAATGACCGTGGGGCCTCGTTCCTGCGGCCTCTGGCCGAGCTGGCCCTCGAGGGGCCCTCCTTCCGGCTGGGGCCGCTGTCGGGCCTGTTCGCGATAAACCGCTCCGGCTTCTACCTCCGGCACCGCCTCAAGCTCCTCGGGCGCGGCCACGGCTTCTGCTACTGGGTGCGCGACCGGGACGACCCGCCCCGCAGGCTGGAGGGGCAGGGCTACACCCTCAGCGAGATAGAAGGCGCCACCCCCCGGGCCCTCACGGTACCGCCCGAGCCGGTGCGGCCGGACTCCTGGTTCTTCATCCGGGGGGCCACTCCGGAGAAGGCCGAGCAGAACCTCAGGCTGCTCCTGGAGCTCGCCGAGAAGTTCCCCGCCCCCCAGGAGTTCCAGTTCCTGCCGGCCCGCTTCATGGAGGCCCTGGGAACCCTGGAGGGCCCCCCCGCCCTGGCGATCCTCGCCAAGTCCACCCACGAGCTGGGCGCCCTGGCCAAAAAGGCCCTGGCGGGGGAGTTCGCCGAAGACCTCAAGCCCCGGCTCTTCAAGGCCCCGCCGCGGCCCCTTGCCGGGAAGACCTGCTTCCTGTTCCCCGGCTCCGGCTCGGTCTACAAGGGCCTCTCCCGCAACCTCTGCCTCGCCTTCCCGGACGTCGCGGCGGTCCTCGAGAGCGAGGCCGAAGGCCAGCCGAAGGCCATCTTCCAGCCCGAGCTGTTCTGGGAGCCCAACCTCAGGCGACCCGGCATCCACGAGTCTATCCTCGCCCAGAACTTCTTCGGCCTCCTGGCCTTCCGGGTCCTGGAGAAGCTGGGCATCTCCCCGGATTTCCTGGCGGGGGCGTCCCTGGGGGAAACCACGGCCCCGGTGGCCTCAGGCATCTGGCCGGAACTGCTGAAGCTCTACCGGGACTTCACCGCCTCCCCCCTGTGGTCCGGCGTCCTCAACCCCCCGGACTTCTCGGCCCTGCGCTCCTACTGGTCCTGGCCGCCCCACAAGCCCCTGAAGTGGACGGCCGGCATCTTCCCCAAGAGCCCCGCGCAGATCGCCAAAGCCTTCTCCAGGCTTTCCCCGGCCGTGCGCCACCGGGTGTTCCTGCTCATAGAATACGCCCCGGACGAGTGCCTCTGCGGCGGCGAGTCCGAGGCCTTCCAGGCCTTCGTCCAGACGCTGTCATGCCCCTGGACCCCGGTGGAGAACGCCCCTGCGGTCCATGCCCCCGTGGCAGGCCCGGCCAGGGACCTTTACAGGGAATTCCACGCCCGCCCTGTCGCCCCCCGCCCCGGCGTTACCCTCTACAGCTCCTACCACGCCGCCCCCATAGAGCAGACCTCGGAGGCCATAGCCGAGGCCTCTACCCTCCAGGCCCTCAACCCCGTGCATTTCCCCAGGCTGATCGAGCGCCTTTGGGACGACGGGGCGCGGTTCTTCATAGAGCTCGGACCGGGGGCCTCGGTCTCCCGCATGGTCAAGGCGGTCCTGGGCGGCCGCCCGCATCTCGCGCAAAGCATCGCCGCCACCCCGGTGGACGAGGGCTGGGCCGGCATCAGCCGCGTCATAGCCGAGCTCTTCCTGGCGGGCTACCCCATAGTCCCGGAAAACGTCATTCCCTGCCCGAAGCCGCCCGCGGCGGAAGGCATCCTGGTCAAAATCGCCCTCGAGCCGCCTCGCCTGGCCTGGCCGGCCGCCCCGCCTCCGGCAGAGGCCGCGGAAGGGCCCGGCCTGCTCCCGGAGGCGGGGGCCTCCGCCGCGGCCGGCAGGGACTATCTCTCCTGGCTCCAAGAGGAGACAAGCCCCAAAACGCGGCCGCGGCCTGCGGCCGGCCCGCCCTCCGAAGCCGCCCCCGGAACCGCGGCCGGGGCCGCGAGCGAGGCGCTTTCCCTTGCCGGAAGTCCCGCAGGCGCCTCCCCGGGCTTTCCCGGGGCCAGGGCCCCTGAGCCTTTGGCCTCAGGTCCCGGAACCTCCGGCGCGCCCGTCGGCCCTCCGGGCGCCCCCTCCCCGCGACGTCCGCCTTACGGCGGCCAGGAACCGCTCCAGCCCCAGCGCATCCCGGCCACCCTCCAGGAGGCTTTCCCTCAGAGGCCCGCGCCCGGAGGCCCCCGGCCCCCCGACCGCAGGGATGCGCCGCATCCCTTGAGACAGGATGCCGGGCGGCCCGGCCTCAGGACGGTGGAGATCCCCCCCAATCCCAGGATGCTCGCCAAGACCCAGGCCCGCCAGGGCCTGCGCACCGTGGAGATCGGCCAGTCCGGCGCCAGAAGCCGCTTCGACGGGCCGAAGACCCCCGGCTTTGCCGGCCGCGGCGGGGGCGGTGGACCCTTTGGGGGAGGCCCTTCCCAGGGGCGCTCCTGGGACAGCTTGAGGGAGCCCCGCGGCGCGCCTCCTGAAGGCGGCCGGCCGCCTTTAGAGGGAGCCTCCCCGCCGGCCCCTCCGGGCGCGCCGGGCCCCCTTGCCAGTCAGTCCCCGGACAGGCCGCCCTCCAGAGAGCCTCAAGCCGGAGCCCCTTTCGGGGAGCCCCGCGACGGGCCGCCCCTCAGGGAGCCCGCGGCCGGAGGACCTTCCAGGGAACCCCAAGGCGGGCCGTCCTTCAGGGAGCCCGCCCATGGACCCGGGGCGGCGCGTTCCGGAGAATTCCCTGCCGGACCCCCCTTCCATGAACATATGGGGACAACCGGCCCCCCGCCTGCCGGAGGCTTCCCTTCCGCGGCCGGAGTTTCGCCCCCGGCGCGCCCTTCCGCGGAACCGCGGTTTCCGGCGCCCGTTCCGGGCGCGGAGGCCCCGTCTCCCCCCGCCTCCGTAAAGCCTGCGGGCCTCTTCCCGGGCAGGCCAGAAGCGGCCCGCCCTCTCTCAGGCGGCGCGGCCGCGCCCGCTTCCGGCCACTCGGCCGCCTCTTCCGCCGGGAGCGCCGCTCCCGACCCCGCCGGAGACGCCCCGGCAGCGCGCCGCCGCGGGCGGCCCAAGGGCTCCGGGAAAAAGGAGGACCCGGCCAAGGCTTCCGCCGGAACCCCGGCCTCCGCCCCCCTGATCACCCGAGAGGGCGCTCTGGAGTTCGCGGCGGGGTCCGTAGGGGCCGTGTTCGGCCCTGACTGGGCGGAGGCGGACAGCTTCCCTTCCAGGGTGCGGCTCCCCGACGAGCCGCTGATGCTGGTGGACCGCGTGCTTGCCCTGGAAGGCGAGCCCAGAAGCCTTGGCCCGGGCCGGATCGTGACCGAGCACGATGTGCGGGCAGGCGGCTGGTACCTGGACATGGGGAGGCTCACCCCGGGGATCGCCATGGAATCGGGGCAGGCGGACCTGATGCTCTCGGCCTGGCTGGGCGCGGACTTCGCGACCCGCGGGCTTTCCCGCTACAGGCTCCTTGACGCGGAGGTGACCTATCACCGGTCCCTTCCCCTCCCAGGGGAGACCTGCCGCTACGACATCCGGATCCTCAAGTTCTTCCGGCACGCGGAGACCTGGATGTTCCGCTTCGAGTTCGACGGCTCCTGCGGCGGGGAGCCTCTCATGTCCATGCGCAACGGCTGCGCCGGCTTTTTCACCGCCGAGGCCCTGGCCTCAGGCAGGGGGCTTCCGTCGGGCGCCCCCGGAGGCGGAAAAGCCGCCGTCGAGCCCGGCCTCGCGCCTGCGGACGGGAAAAGCTCCCCCTCCCGCCTCTCCCCGGGGGATCTTGACCGGATCCGCTCGGGGGACCTGAGCCCCCTGGGCCCCCGTTTCCGGGACATTTACGCGGAAGGCGCCCCGCCCCTGCCTTCGGGGAGGCTCGCCTTGATCAAAAGCGCCTCCGCCATAGAACGCGGGGGCGGCGCCTGGGGAGGCGGGTTCATCCGCTGCGAGGCCGAGGCGGATCCGCAGGCCTGGTACCTGGCCCCGCATTTCAGGGGCGACGAGGTGATGCCCGGCACTCTCATGTACGACGCCTCCCTCCAGGCAATGCGGCTGTATCTCTTGACCCTGGGCTGGCTCCCCGGCCCGGACAGGGTCTTCCTGCCGACCCGGGAGGTCGCCACGGCCCTCAAGTGCCGCGGCCAGGTGACCCCCCGCACCCGGCAGATCGCCTACGACATCCACATCCGGGAACTCTCGCTCCAGGAGCCGCGCAGGGACAAGCCGAAGGGCCGTCGTCCCGGCCGCCCCGCCAAGCCGGTCCCGGAGCCCTGCGCGACCGCCGACTGCGTCATGTGGGCCGACGGGAGGCCCATAGTCGAGGTGACGGGCCTGGCGCTCACTCTTTCGGGCGGCTCCCTGGAACAGATCGCGGGGCCGTTCAGGGAAAAGCGTCCCAAGGGCCGCCCGCCGGCGGGCGCGGCCAAGGCGTGGGCAACCCTTGCCGCCGCCGAGACGCCCGGCGAGGCGCCCACCGCCGCCGCTCCCGAGGCATCGGCCGCCGCCTCTCCCGGAAAACCGCCGGCCGGCGCGCGGGAGCCTTCCGCCGCCTCCGGCGCCAGGCTCCGGGAGGCGGGCGCGGCGGCGCGGCCGGATACGCCTCTTGGGCAAGGCCCCGCCGCTGGAGGCAAAAGGCCGGGCCCCTTAAGCCCCCGCTCCCGGGCCCTTTACTTCTACCCTGCGGACAAGGTTCTGCGCCTGTCCCAGGGCCCGGTCTCCGCCGCCTTCGGGCCGCTCTTCTCCCGCTTCGACGGGGGGGCCTTCTTCCCCCGGCTCCCCCAGGCCCCTTACGATTTCATGGAAGAAGCGGAGGTCACCCGCGGGGAGGTCGGGAAAGTGATCGACGGCTCTGAGCTTACGGCCCGGCACCGCCTTGACCCTTCCCGCTGGATCTTCGCCGAGGCCGGGGGGCCGCGGATCCTCCCCTACGCCGCCGTCAACGAGATCGCCCTCCAGCCCTGCGGGTTCCTCGCCTCCTTCATGGGCTCGTACCTGCCCTTCGACGGCCCCATGCATTTCCGCAACCTCGGGGGGGAGGCCGTGACCCTGAAGCCCGTCACCCCGGCCGAGGCCGGCCTCGCGGAGACGACGGCCCGCCTGGACCGCCACAGCGTTTTGGGCGACACGGTCATCCAGCACTACAGCTTCCGCACTCTCCTGGACGGGGAGCCGCTCTACGAGGGAATCACCCACTTCGGCTTCTCTTCCCCGGAAAACCTCGCGCGCCAGGAGGGCCTCAAGTTCAAGCGTTCCGATCCGATCCTCCCCCGCCCGCCCGAGGACGCCTTCCCTGAGGGTTACCCCAGGGGCCCGGCCTGGCCCAGAGGCCACTGGCGCATGGTGGACCGCCTCCTGTGGAAGGAGCCCCCTGAAGCCGGCCCGCCGGATGCGGTCTGGGGCCTCTCCCGCGTAAACCCCGGCGCCTGGTTCTTCGCGGCGCACTTCCCCCATGACCCGGTCTGGCCGGGCTCTTTGGGACTTGAGGCCTTCTTCCAGGCCGGCAAGGCCCTGGCCCTCAGGCGCTTCTTTCCGGGGGAAGACATTTCCGCGACCGCGGCCGCCTTCTCCGGCCCGGTCCCGGGGCGCCCCCACAAGTGGCTCTACCGCGGACAGATCGTGCCGGTCTCCAGGCAGTGCGTGATCGGCCTCCAGGCGACCGCCGCTGACGAGGCGCAAAAGATCCTGACCTTCCGGGGGGTCCTGTGGGTGGATGATCTCCCCATCTACCGCGTGGACGACTTCACGGTGCAGGTCCATGGGCTGTGAGGGCGGGAACGGCCGCCCCTCCCCCGGAGCCGCGGCTTCCGGGAAAACCCTGGAAACCCCCGCCGGAGGCCCGGGCGGCCCCGAGACCGCTCCCGCTCCCGCTCCCGCCCCGGAAGCAAATCCGGGCCCCCCTCCCGCCCGGGCCGCTCTCCGGCCGCCGGCCGCTGAAGCCGTAGAGGACGCCGGCGCGCGCCCGGCCTCCGATTCCGGCCCCTGCCGGGAAACCCCGCGCGGCCAAGCCGCCCGGACAGTCCCTGAAAGCTTTGCCGGGCCCACCGAGGAGTCGCAGTCCCAAATGCGGCGGGAGAGCGCCCGGCCCTCCGCAAAATCCGGCTTGACGGGCGCGGATCGACAAAAACCCGCCGCAGGCCCTGCGGAACCGGGACCCGAAGAGCCGGAGAACGCCCGCCTTGCGGCAACCGGGGCCGGAGACCCGGCGGCACACCCTGGCGCCGCGGCAACCGGGGACGGGGACCCTACGGCAAACCCTGGCCTTGCGCCAGCCGAGGACGGGAACCCTCCGGCAAGCCCTGGCGCCGCAGCAGCCGAGGACGAGGGCCCTGCGGCAAGCCCTGGCGCCGCGGTAGCCGAGGACGAGGGCCTTGCCTCCGCCGAGGCAGAGAAACAAGAGGCCGAGACGGCCGCGCCGGAGCCGCAGAAAAACCCCGCAGGCCTTGAGCCGCCCGTAACCGCGACCGCGCTGGCGCCCCAAGGAAAGCCTCGACTTCCCGCAGACTCCCCCCTCCAGGGAGCGGGGCCCCGCAAGCTTGCCGCGGCCGCGCTGGAATACCTTAATTACATGCGGGAGCTGGGGCTGGACTTCCCGGTCAAAGTCCCCCCGCGCGCCGCCGCCCCTCCCGCGCTGCCCCGGCCAGGGGCGCCGGTTTCAGGGGCTCCGCGCCCGCAGGCGCCTTCCCCCTACGGGGGAGCCGGGGCACAATCCCCGGGAGGCTTTCCCTCGGCCTGGGCGCCGGGGGCCGCCGCCCAGGCGGCGAAAGGCGGCTTGTCCGCCATGCCCGCCCTGAGCGCGGCCAAACCCGGAACCCCGAAAAAACCGGTCCCTAACTTCGACCCTTCCGTGATCCGCATAAGGCTGCCCGCCGGGGGACAGCCCTGGAACGACCCCGCGCTGTTCCCTGAAGACCGCGAAGACGATGCCGGCCCAGGCTCTCCTTCAGCCCCCGCCTCAAGTCGCCTCTCGCCCAAGGCTCCTGAAACTTTCGGCTCCGGCGCGCCTCCGGCAGGCGCAATGCCGCCTGTGCAACGGCCCGCCGCGCCTGCCGCCTCTTTAGCGCCTGCGGCTTCCCCCCCGGGAGCCTCAGGGGCCGCAAGCCCTCCCGGAAAGCCTGGCCTCGCCGCGGCTTCCCCGCCGGGAGCCTCAGGGGCCGCAAGCCCTCCCGGAAAGCCTGGCCCCGCCGCCGCTTCCCCGCCGGGAGCCTCGGGGACCGCAAGCCCTCCCGGAAAGCCATGTGCCATCGCCACTTCCCTGCCGGGAGCCTCAGGGCCCGCAAGCCCTCCCGGAAAGCCAGGCGCCGCCTCCCCGCCTCAGGCCTCCGCGCTCTCCGGTTCCGGCGCGGATGACCCGTCCGCGCCCGCCGCCGGAGACGCCCCGTCAGCTCAAGACGTCCCGGCTCAACCGCGCGGCCTAAAGTCCTCACGGCCCTCTGCGGAGCCGCGGCCGCCGCTCGTTCCTTCCCCTGAAACCAGGGTTTCGGCGCCTGTTTCGGGAACGGGCCTGAGCCTTCCGCCTCCCAAGGCCATAGGCGCCGCGCCCGGGGCCCTGGCCGAGGACGTCACCGACAGGGCCTGGGAAGAACCTGCCCCTGCCGAGCCGCCGGACTGGATCAGTTCCGCGAAGACCCTGAAGGAACTGGAGCGCTCCGCCGAGAAATGTTCCCTGTGCGCCCTGTGCCAGGGCCGCAAGGGCTTCCTGTTCGGAAGGGGCAGCGATACCTCCCCGGCCCTGATGATCGTGGTGGGGCCGCAGGGCCGCAGGGCCCTCAAGGAGGGGACTTTCCCGCCCGGGGAAGAGGGGGCCTACCTCGCCAAGCTCATGGAAGGCGGCTTCGGGCTCCCTGAGAGCCGAATCTACGTGACCCCCGCAGTCAAATGCTGCGCCGAGGCCGAGGGCGCGGCCGGCCAAAAGGCGCTTCTGTGCTGCGGGCACTTGACGAGGCGGCAGGCGGAGCTTGTCCGGCCCAGGGCCGTGGTGGCCATGGGTACCCACGCGGCCCGCTCGCTTCTCCGGAGCGCCCTGAGCCTGGGCCTTCTCAGATGCCGCCCGCGGCCCGCTCTTACGGCCGGGGAGTGGCGGGCCCAGGTCTGGATCACCTACGGGATCGCCCACGTGGCCGCCAGCGACGAGCTCAAACACGCCGCCTGGGAGGACCTCAGGCGCCTCAAGAAGGCCTTGGGCCCTTTGGAGTAGGCCCTTTCCCGGAAACCTGCGCGGGTTCCGCGGGAAGACGGGGGCTTTTCCCCGCCGGCCGCGCGGGATTCGGCGACAACCGGTCCGCCAGCTGCTGTGCGGCTGCCGCCTCTTAGGGCCCCACAGGCTGGAGCCGTTCCGCAGGCGGCGCCGGACTTTGCCGAGCTAATGCCAATCAAATCGCGCTGACGTTCCGCCGCAATACAACTTCGAGACGGGAATCATTCCGCAGAGACTGAGGAATCCGTTTGTTCCCCATAACAACCGCCCGGCTCCTTGCGTACGTGTCTCCTTTGTTTTTCCTCCCGCATGCCGATGCGGGTTGGGCGCGTGCCGGAACGGGCCCTCTTCATGAAGGCAGCCCTCGATGTTCGGCAACGTACGGCTCAAGGCGCTCCACAGGCTTAACGGTTTGGGGACTCACGCCTGGATAGGCCTGAGCGCCCCGTAGCGGCGAGTCATTTCACTGGCCTGCGGATACGCCCTGAGATCCCCCCCGGTCCGAAGGGTTCCGTCAGCTTCCCGCTCCCTCGCAACTAAAGCCCTGTAACCTGGCGGCTCCTGGGCTTCGGATACGGCATTCCGGAGGGATCCGCGTCGGCGCCTGGCAGTCAGTCAGCAACGGCGGCCATCAAAGGCACAAGGGATCACCGCGGCTTGCGGCGCCCGGCGGGGCCGGAAAGCCGGGAGGAAGATGCGCCGGAACCGGGCTGCGGGGCCTTATGGGCCTTAGCGGCCTTAGCGGCCTTAGCGGCCTTAGGAGCCTGGGCCATAGAGATAGAGGTCATAGCGGTCATAGAGGTCTTAGAGGTCTTAGAGGTCTTAGGGGCCTTAGGGGCCTTAGAATGGCTGTCTAACAGAACGCGAACCGTCGGTTCGTCGAAAAAGCCGTTTGTTTTGACAAACACGCTTTGCCTTTCGGCCACGACGACGATCAGCTCGTGCACAGAGAGGCCCCTGGCAATGAACGTGTTCCGGTAATTCCTGTCGTTCAGCTGTTCTTTGGCTTTTGACACGCAATCACCCACGCCGTCCAGAGTCTTGGAGTATTTCAGCTCGAAAACCCTGACGGCGTCTGACGGCAGCTTGACGACAATGTCGAGCTTCCCGTCAACCGTCGACTTTTCAGGCCAGGCGTCTAACCCGGAAACAACGAAGGCGCCGGTAAAGAGAGCGTTGTAGAAACCTTCGTTAGGCTTGATGTTTTCGAATGTACTGAAATTTATGATTTTAATCAGGCAGTGGCGAATCTCAGCGTCATCGCCTGAAAGGATCGCTTTCCGGATGTCACCGGCCAGGATTGACTTGAAAGAGTCGGCGGCAACGCCCGTCAGAAGGCCCAATGTCAGCTGGGCGAAAGCCTGTCTGACCTCGCCGTTCGGGATTCCAAGAATCATGCAGCCGTCATCCTGGAGGCTTTTCACGGTGAGGTAGCCTGCCTGAAACATGAGCGGCACAAGGGCCAGATTGTCAGCGGAAACAGCATTGAGCGTCTGAAGCGACAGCCGGGAGTCTTCCAAGGCAAGGAAGTTGAAATCATCGTTTTGCTTGCGCGCCAGTTTGACGAGAAACGTGGGAGTGCCCGAGTTGAACCAAAATTCATCGAATTTGCGCGTCTCCAGAAAATTTATCATGGAGTACGGGTTAATCACCTTGGTAAGGCCATCCCAGGAGTATCCGTCGTATTTCATGCAGATCCTGGAAAGAAGCCCGTCAAGGCTCTCTATCTTGCTGCCGGACCAGTCCTTCACGGGCAGAACGGCTTCAAGGCTCGCGGAGAACTGACTGCGGATTTCCTCTTTGGTGAACCCGCAGACATCGGCGAACTGAGGATCGAGAGAGACGTCTTTGACGTCGTTCCCCCCGGAAAAAACGGAAGTATGCGAGATTTTTGTGACTCCAGTCAGGAAAACGAACCCGATCAAACCGCCGGAGACCCCGAATTTGAGAAATGAAAAAATATTATTGAACGTTTTGATTAAATCGTTTACGAGCTGTTGGTTGCCAAGCTCGTTCAGGATCGGCTTGTCGTACTCGTCTATCAGGACCGCCACTTTTCCGCCGGCGCCGAAGCGCAGGGCCGAAACGAGGCTCGCTAAATTCTCGACGAACAACGGGGATGACAGGTCTGCCTGGATACCGCTTCTCAGGCAGTTTAGGGTGATAAGCTGGTTCATGCCGCGGTTGAACGACTCCAGGCTGGAGGAATCGACATAGCTCATGTCGAGATGGATCACGGAAAACTTCTCGAAACCGTAGTTCCCCCGGTTCATGGCGAGGCCGTCGAACAGCTCGGCCTTGCCTTCCAAGGCGCTTTT
>JAITRL010000130.1 GCA_031288415.1 Deltaproteobacteria bacterium
GCGTACATTGCCTCAATCCCATGAAAAACCCGGCCGGCCCGCTATGGGCGCGGCGTGTCGCCGCTGGGGAAACCTCTTCCCGCTGGCCGGAATCGCCATGCGGATGAAATCATAAGGCCATAAGCCATCATGCCGAAATTTTACCGATGCGGCCAGTTGCCATGACAGGACATCACCTCAAGAGATTCAACATAGCAGGCCCCTGCATTCCAGGGGAACACTACATGCTGCCGGCCGCCGAGCGCCTTGCTGAAATCGGCTTTCTAATCGAGGAAAATGCGTATTTCGTGCTGCATGCCCCGCGCCAGTCAGGGAAAACGACGACGATTCAGGCTTACGCGGATAAGATTAACGGGGAAGGAAAATACTACGCCCTTTACTGCAGCCTCGAAAGCGCGGGCGTCTGGACAGACCCGGATGAAGGGCTCCGCAAGATCGGGTTCCAGCTGATAGACTCTTTGCGCGGCTCACGCATCCCGCCTCTCGCCGCCGCAGGCGCCGCTGCCTGCGCAGGCCGCCCCGGGCCCGCATCCTCTGTGCCGGGCGCCGCGCTCTCCGCCTTTTCCCTGCCGTATGACGCTTCGATTCCGGTAAAGTCCATCCTGAATTCAGTCTGCTCCGGCCTGGACAAGGACCTGGTATTGTTTTTCGACGAGGCGGACAGCCTTTCCGATGATCTTCTGACGGCTTTCCTGCTGCAGCTGCGCTTAGGTTACGTCGCAAGGGCCGCCAGCCCTTTCCCCCGGGCAATTTCCCTTACCGGGATGCGGAACATCCGCGACTACAAAAATAAAATCAGAACGGATTCCGAAACCTCTGGATCGTCAAGCCCTTTCAACATCATTGCCGAGGCATTGTCCCTCCGTGATTTCTCCTTCGCCGAAATGTCCGCCCTGTACCGCCAGCACACGGAGGCTTCCGGCCAGCGGTTCGAGGACGGCGCGCTTGAAGCCGCCTGGAAATGGTCTGAAGGGCAGCCCTGGATAGTCAACGCCTTGGCCCGCGAGGTCATAGTAAAACAGCTGAAAAAGGATTTCTCCGTTCCGGTAACCCAGGAACGTATCGATACGGCGGCCGAAACCATCATCCTAAGGCGCGATGTCCACGTCGATTATCTTTTGGCCCATCTTAAAACCCCACGGGTCAGGAGGGTCATGGATCCTGTGCTGACAGGGGGACAATTGAACAGGTTATCGCTTCTTGACGATGATCTTCATTTTGCGCTAGATCTCGGCCTGATAAAGGAAGACTCGGGAACCTATCGGCCTTCCAACGCCGTTTACCGGGAAGCCATGCCCAGGGCGCTGTCCATGAGTTTCCAGATCTCCTTGCCGCCGGACCTTCACTGCCGCTGGATGGAAGGCGAAATCCTGGACATGAGTTCTCTGTTGACTGAGTTCCAGGCGTTTTGGAGGGACCACATCGGAGAAAACGCCGAGTTTGCCGGATACAAGGAGGCGCTGCCGCATATCGTTCTTTCGGCATATCTTCAAAAGGTTGTCAACGGCAAAGCATCCGTGCAGAGGGAATACCAGTCGGGTTCGTACAGGGTGGATTTCCTGGTCAGGTACGGGGGGCAGGCTTATCCGGTGGAACTGAAAACCGGACGGAGTCAGATGTCCTTCGGGAACAGCCTTGACCGGCTGTCGAAGCGCATGGACATCTGCGGAGCTTGCGAGGGTTGGCTCGCTCTTTTCGACCATGGCCCGGGGGAAGGCCGGGACAAGAAACTGTCATGGGAGACATATAAAATTTACGAGCATCAGGCGATTCACGTTTTAGGATTTTAGACCCTCTCCCCGCGAAAATCATGGCTTGCGCCATCCTCCCCCGTCAACCCGAGTAAAACCCGTTATCCTGCTTCCGGCGTCTGAGGCCCCCGCGACCCGGCCTTATGCCGCAGGCCGGGCCGTTTCCGGGATCTTTACGGGAGGAGCCTTGGGATTCCCCTGACATCCCCCTCCCGCTCAAGCCGCGCCGCCCGGACCTCGTGAGGGCGGCCTCCTCCAAAGGGAGGCCCGCCATCCTGGACTTCGTCTTGTCCGGCAAGGACGTCCGCGGAGTTTCGCCTGGCATGCGGCTTCCTCCCGCGAGGCCGGGACAGTTATCCTCCAATTTTCCGGCCCGGCCTCAGCCGCCGCCCGCTTTTGGCCGACGGCGCCCGCCTGCCCTGAACCGGGTCATCCGCCGCCCGGCCTATGCCCGGGTTATGCCCGGGTTATGCCCGGCCTGTAGCCTGTAGCCCGGTTCATGCCAGATCCATGCCCGCTCCGGGCGCGCCATGAAGCCTGAAGCCCAGGCCTGCGGCATGCGACTTCATTCTTTTCCGGCGCGGCGCCCTTCCCCAGAGGGAAGCCTTACAGGGAGCCCAAGCCGTTAGGCTCAAACGCCTTTCTTCCCAGCCCCCCTGCTTGGGCCCCCGGCAAAGGGCCTAGCAAGAGGCCTGCCGGGCCTCCGGAGTTCTTTAGGCGGGTTTTCTTCCATCTCCCGAGGACTTCCAGATCTCAGAGGCAGGCTGTTAAGAAATGCCAAGGAAGGCTACAATGGCATGAATCTCCTGCGATTCGAGCCTCAGGCGCCTTTTCCCCGCCTGCGGCGCTGCCTGGAGGAGCCCTTCCCGTCGGTTCCCGAGGGGCCGCCTCCCCCTGCTCCCTGCGCCCCCTGCCCTCATGCCGTTTTGCCGGCTGCTCCCGCCTCTGCCTCTGGCTACCAACCTCTGGCCTCCCGCCCCTGGCCCCTGGCCCCTGGCCCCTGGCCCCTGGCCCCTGGCCCCTGGCCCCTGGCCCCTGGCCCCTGGCCCCTGGCCCCTGGC
>JAITRL010000155.1 GCA_031288415.1 Deltaproteobacteria bacterium
CCGTACATGATCTCGAAGGTGGCCTCCTGGAAGGGCGGGGCGATCTTGTTCTTGACCACCTTGACGCGGACCTGGGAGCCGATGCGGGTCTCCTCGGACCCCGACTTGACGAAGCCGTAGCGGCGGATCTCCAGGCGCTGGGTGGCGTAGAACTTCAGGGCGTTGCCCCCGGTGGTGACCTCCGGGGATCCGTAGGCCATGGGGCCGATCTTCATGCGCACCTGGTTTATGAAGACTACTGAGCACATGGAGCGGTGGATGGCCCCGGTGAGCTTCCTCAATGCCTGGCTCATCAGGCGGGCCAAAAGCCCTATGTGGGCGTCGCCCATGTCGCCCATGATCTCGGCCTCGGGGACCAGGGCGGCCACCGAGTCGATGACCACCAGGTCGACGGCGCCGCTCCTGACGAGGATCTCGCAGATGTCCAGGGCCTGCTCGCCGTGGTCGGGCTGGCTGATGAGCAGCTCGTCGGTGTTGACCCCCAGGCGCCTGGCGTAGCTCACGTCCAGGGCGTGCTCCGCGTCGATGAAGGCCGCGACGCCGTTCTGGCCCTGGGCGTTCTTGGCGCGCTGCGCCTCGGCCACGATGTGGAGGGCAAGCGTGGTCTTGCCGCTGGACTCGGGGCCGTAGACCTCGATGATGCGCCCGCGGGGGATGCCGCCTATCCCCAAAGCGGCGTTGAGGGTCAGTGAGCCGGTGGATATGACGGGGACCGCTACCTGCTCCTCCGCCCCCAGCCTCATTATGGAGCCCTTCCCGAAGTTCTTCTCTATCTGGGAGACGGCGTCCTTGAGTGCCTTCTCGCGGGCGCTTTCGGTGGCGGGCTTCTCTTCGTTCTGTTTCGGTGTCTTCTTGAGCTTAAAGTCGGCTCTGGCCATGAAGGTTCCTCACGGGGGGGCGGGCGAGCCCCCTTCAGGGAAAACCGGGGAAGGCTCCCGGGCGCATCGGCGGGTTTTCGGAGGCTGTAAGGCCCCCTCACGGTCCGGGGCAGGCGGAAGGAGGGGGAAGGGAGCGCGGCGCCTGTGGCGGCGCCGCAGAAGGAAGGCGCGTTGCAAGCCGGACCCTGCCTGAGACGGTTTTCGTCCGCAGGAGAGGCCCGTCGCCTCTATGCGGCCCCAGGGACTGCGGGAGACGGTTCGGCGGCTAAGGCAGGGGCCCTTTTGGGCCAGAGGCTCCCGCCTCCAAGGGAGGTGGAGTTAAAAATATTGAGGACTGAAGGCACTTTAGCCTGAAATATCGCAGGCAGGTAAAGGGAACTTGCGCCTCACGGGCCGCCAAGACCAAATAAGGACAGACCGTCAGGCGGCAGAAGCCCGGGAGAAAAAGGCAACCTTGCCGACGGCGGGAACCTTAAGAGAGGCCAGAGCGGCCGGGGGCGGCGGAAAAAGGAGTCTCCGGCAGGCAGGCGGGGCGTGGGCTGCAAGAGCCAAAGGCCGCGATATGGCTTAAGGGAGCGGGTTGACGGAGCAGAAAAGAAAGGATTGGAGGGCTAAAACGCAAGGAGTAGCCTACGATTGTCCTATGATACTACATGAGCGACTTCTTCACAAATTTTAAGGGGGAGGCTTGCCGTTGCCCAAAGACGTTTTGCCGTTAGCGAAGGGTGCCGGGCAAGGGTAAGCGGAGCTGGGCAGGGCCGTTGAAACGCCTGTCAGGCGGGGGCGCCCAGTCATAAGGAAGTCAGGCTGCGAGCGGCCGGCATGTCGAAAGGGATCGAGGCGAAGGCGATCGAGGCGAAGGCGGCCGCCGGCCAAGGCAAGGGCGCAGGGTGGTTGCCCGTTAAGGCTTGAGAGGGCATCTTTTCCTGGTTGACGGGTATCGGAACTCTTCGGTAGAATCAGAAACAGGAAATAGAGCGAAGGCTTGGCAGACCAGCCCTTTCAGCTCTCCTCACCCCCCCCTGCCGGGAAGCTAGAGGGGCCCGGCTGAACGGGTTCCGGAAGAGGTGACACTAATGGCGGCGAAATTGGGCATAGTGGCCTGCGACGTGATTGCCGGCGAGCTGGAGGCGGTCATCGGCGGGCGGGACATACCGCTGAAGATCCTCGAGTACGCCCTGCACGAGAAGCCTAAGGAAATGGCGGCCCCCATCAACAGGGCGGTGGAGGAGATCCTGGATGCCGGGGCGGAGCGCGTGGCCGTGGGCTACGGGCTCTGCTCCAACGGCACGGTAGGGGTGTGCTCCCGTGGCGGCCTCACGATGCCCCGCTGCCACGACTGCATCTCCATGCTTCTGGGCTCCCCCGCCCGCTACATGAAGATGTTCTCGGCGAACCCCGGGACCTTGTACGTCACGGACGGCTGGCTCCGCAACGGCGGCGACACGCTCTCCAACGTCGAGAACCGCTACGTGCCCCGCCTGGGCGAAAAGAAGGCTTGGAAGGCCGTGAAGATGGAGATCGCAGGCTACCGCTACTTCTGCCTCATCAACAACGGCCTGGGGGACGTGGACCGGCTGCGGCGCAGGACCATGGAGAACGCCCGCGCCTTCGGCAAGGAGTTCATGGAGGTGCAGGCGGACCTGAGCTACTTCAAGGCCTTCGTCGATGGCCCTTGGCCGGAGCAGGATTTCGTGCACCTGGGGCCCGGAGAGAAGGTGGAAGGGGATTTCTTCTATCACAGCCCGGAGACTTTCGCCGCCGCGGCGGGGGGCAGTTAGACCTTAGGCCCCGGACCCTCGGCGTTCTTTTGGGCGAGCGGGCCCTCAATGCGAGCCTTCAACTCCTGAGGCTTCCTGACTTTGGCTTTTTGTTGCCAGGGCTTTTGTCGCAAGGCCCGATCGGCATGTCCTCCGCGGCGGGGCATTCATGGCACAGGATTTCAGCCCTGGCCGTCAGGGCCGGGTACAGCCACTTCCAGTAACGTGGCTAAAGGGCTAGGGTGAGAAGCATCCCTGGCCGCTCTTGTTGCGGCAGAAGATCGCAAAGGGGCCGACCCTCAAGCTAGGAGGGTCGGCCCCTTTGCGATCAACAGCGAAATTTTCTGGCAAGCAGCCCGTCTCGCAACTCAGCGGAGCGGCTAGGCGCCGGAGTCGTGATGCCCGGTCTCGTGGGCAGACAAAGGCCAGCGGCTTCAGGAGGGAAGGCCTGTCTGCAGGCGCTCCCGTGAGTAAAGGAGAGCCGACGGGCTGCCGATGGGTCTTCTAGCACTCAATTGTATAAGCTCTTCACAGTGATCCTGAACGAGCTTCCTTTTATTTCTTATTTATATAAAAAAAAATTCTATATATATATTCTAAATATATATATAATAATTATAATAATAAAAAATAATAACTATATTTATTAGAACACAGGAAATATCGCGAAAATAAAATCACTATTAAAATAAAAAAATATGAACAAATTATTTGTTATAGATATAATAACTTTGAGAAAAATTTATGCTTTTATCTAAGTATTGAATAATTGTAAGTTTATTATTAATTATAATTTCAATTAAAGAAGATGGTGAAGCTGAAATGGTTGCTCGATAATTTGGTGAATTAGTTATAAAGTGGATGCTATAATTAAAAAAATTATAATTATAGAAATATTAAATAATTGTTATAAGCATCATGATAATTACTTATAAAAAAACAACGAGCTTTGTAATAAGTTAGTGTTGTTTTAGCAGAAAATTTATGAAATTGAAAATTAGTTCTCCAGCCTCTGGCGGTAAGGGTAGTAATCGCCGCGGCGGATGCGGTGTGTCTTCATGACCATGGTCTCGTTGGTGC
>JAITRL010000200.1 GCA_031288415.1 Deltaproteobacteria bacterium
GCCGCGGCGCTGGTGCTGGAATTTGCGTTTGCCGCCGCAAAGCTCTTCCCCTTCATGAAGGGAGCCGCGGCCGGGCCCGTCTTGCGGGGAGCTGCTGCACGAGGCCTCTTGCGGCCGGCAGCCTGCAGGCCTGGCGTCCCCCGTGAAGCCTTCGGCGCGCCTCACCGCCTGCGCCCCTTCGGGGGCCGGTCGGGCGCCGCGTCCGACGGGGCGGGGGGCTTCAGGCCTTCCAGGAACCCGGCGAGCTTTTCCCGCAGGCCCCCGCCCCGCATAAGGGCGGTGCCGATGAGGGCCCCCCGGAAGCCCGCGCGCCGCGCGATACGGAGATCCACGGCGTCCTTGAGTCCGCTGGCCGCGATGAAGAACTCCCCTTCCCTTGGCGGGCAGCTCTCGATGAGCCTGAGCGAGGCCAGGAAGTCCACCTTGAGGGTATCGAGATCCCTGGCGTTGACCTGGATAATCCTGGCCCCGGCGGCCCGGGCGATGTCCAGGTCCTCCGCGTCGAACACCTCGACGACGGAGGCGAGCCCCAGGCTCCCGGCGAGCAGCAGGAGCTCGCGGAGCTCGGCGACGCCCGGGGTCACGCGCACGATGAACAGCAGGGCGGAGGCCCTGCGGGCCGCAGTGTCCAGGACCTGGAGCGGGCTGAACACGAAGTCCTTGCGCAGGAGGGGAAGGCCCTTGTAGCTCATGCGCTGGAGATACTCGATCTCGCCCTTGAAAAATTTCCCTTCGGTAAGGACAGAGACGCAGTCCGCCTCCCGGAAGGCCTCGACCGCCTCTTCCGGGGAGATCCCGAGCTCTATCTCCCCCAGGGAGGGCGAGGCCCTCTTGTACTCCGCGATCACGGCGATGCCCCTGCCGGCGGCGCCCGCTTCGAGGGCCTTGAGGAAGTCCGGCGGCCGGAAGACCTCCCTCTCGCAGCGCGCCGACTGTTCAAGGGCCGGGCGCCCTATGGCCTTCAGGGCCTTGATCTCTTCTTCCTTGGCGGCCTTGAACGCCTCCAAGCCTCCGCTTTCCATGTCGCGATTCTCCTCTGCGGCCCGAGGGGCGGCAAAGCTTCCCGCAAGGCCTTTGAGCGGCTGGTTTCCCCTAAGTCCCCTAAGTCCCATGAGGCCTTGAAGTCCTTGAAGTCCTTGATCCCTTGAAGTCTTTCAGGCCTTGAACTTCTGAACCTCTGAACCTCTGAACCTCTGAACCTCTGAACCTCTGAAATTCTGAACCTCTGAACCTCTGAACCTCTGAACCTCTGAACCTCTGAACCTCTGAACCTCTGAACCTCTGAACCTCTGAACCTTTGAGCCCTGAACCTATGATACGCCCAAGCCTCCGGCAAATGCCGCCGCGGATGACCCTGAGGCGCCTCCAGGCTTCTCTTCCGCAGGGATGTTCCGCCGCCAAAGAAAGCCCGCGAGGCGCCCAAAAACAGCCCGGCCGTTCCCTCGCCCGCAGGGCAACGGCCCAAAACAGGCAGCGAGGCGAGAGGCGGCGGCGGCCGATCGCGCAACAGGGGCAGTTTAAGGCATTTCCTGGCGGGAGGGTATCCCGCCAGGGCCTGCCCTTGCTACGGGAGGGCGCGGCTTTCCGAGGCCATCAAGGTCCCGCGAAGGCAGGCGCGGCCCTGCCTTCGCGGGCCGCCCGCGCCCCCCTTCAGGCCTCGGCCGGGGGAGGCGGGAGGGTAGGGCCCGCCACCCCGCGGGCGACCGCATCCTTGGCCTCCTCCATGCGCTCGGACACCGTGCCCCCCTCCAGGAGGTACAGCGCGAGCCCCACGTTGAAGGCGAGCATCTCCCGCATGGGCTTGGGGCCGCCCCCGGAGAGCAGCTCGCGCAGCACCGCCGCGCTCGCGGACGGAGACGCGACGGCCAGATCCTCCGGCGCGCAGGGAGAGAAGCCGTAGACGGCGGGGTTGAGGACGAGTTCCGAGACGGTGTCCCCGCGGACCAGGCGGACCTGGGCCGGGCCGATGGGGGTAAGCTCGTCGTACCCCCCCTCCCCGTGGACCACCGCGGCGGCGGTCCCGCCCAGGCGGGCCAGGGCCCCCGCCATGAGGTCCAGGAGGCCCGGCTCGTAGACGCCTATCAGGCGGTGGGTGGGCAGGGCCGGGTTGACGAGGGGGCCCAGGATGTTGAAGAGGGTGCGCACCCCCAGCTCGCGCCGGACCGGCATCACGTGCCGGAAGGCCGGGTGGTAGTGGGGGGCGAAGAGGAACACGAAGTTTCTCTCCCGGGCCTCTTCAAGCACCCTGTCCGCGGGGATCTCGATGTCGAAGCCCAGGCGCTCCAGGACGTCGGCGCTGCCTGACTTGGAGGAGACCGAGCGGTTGCCGTGCTTGAGCACCGTGTGGCCGAGCGCGGCGCAGGTCAGGGCGGTGGCGGTGGAGCAGTTGAAGGAGAAGCGGTTGTCGCCCCCCGTGCCCACCACGTCCAGGACCTTCCCCGGAAGCCTGGGCACCTGCTCGGCCCGGCGCAGGACCGCGGCTGCCGCTGCCGCCACCTCCGTCGGGGTCTCGCCCTTGACCCGCAGGCCCAGGAGGAGCGCGCCCGTCTGGGCGGGCGAAAGCTCGCCGTTCATGAGCCGCTCGAAGATCTGCTGGGCCATGGAATCTTCCAGATCCTCCCTGAGGCCCACGCGCTCGAAGATCGTGGAAAGAGGGTAGGCCGTGGGGGGAGGGGCGGGCGGCCCCAGGCCTGCGGCCGGGCCGGCCGCCCTGGCGGCGTCCGCGGTCTCCAGGGCCTGGCGGTCAGGGTCAGAGAGCCGGAGGAAGTTGTCCAGGAGCGCCCTGCCGCAGGGGGTGAGCACCGACTCGGGATGGAACTGCACCCCGTGCCAGGGGAGCCGGGCGTAGGCCAGGGCCATGATCTCGCCCTCGGGGGAGCGGGCGGTCACCGTGAAGGGACGTTTGGAGGCGGCCCCGGGCTCGGTCACCACCAGCGAGTGGTAACGCCCGGCCTCCATGTCCTGCGGGATGCCCCGGAAGAGCCCGGTCCCGGAGTGGGACAGGCGCGAGACCTTGCCGTGCATGATCCGCCCGGCCTGGATCACCGGGGAGCCCGCAAACTCTCCCAGGACCTGATGGCCCAGGCACACTCCCAGGACCGGGACCTGGACGGGCCTGCGCTCGAGCCTCTCCAGGAACTCCAGGCACAGCCCGGCCTTGAGGGGATGACCCGGGCCGGGCGAGATGCAGACCCGGGTGAGGTTCCCGTTTTCCGCCAGCTCCAGGAGGGCCCTGTCGTCGTTGCGGACCACCACCGGGGACTCTCCCAGGGTCTGGAAGAGCTGGGCGAGGTTATACGTGAAGGAATCGTAATTGTCGACCAGGAGCAGCATCTACCTTCCCCCTTCCTGAGAGGCGGCCCTCTTCAGCGCCTCGCGCACGGCCTCGGCCTTGGCCAGGCACTCCCTCCACTCGGACTCGGGGTCCGAGTCGTAGACCAGGCCCGCCCCGGCCCTCCAGGCGGCCCGCCCGCCGCGCATCCAGGCCCCGCGGAAGGTGATCCCGAAGTCCAGGTCCACCCGCCCCTTGTCGAGCCCGAACCAGCCCACGCCCCCGGCGTAAGGGCCCCGCGGCGAGGACTCCATGCGCGCGATGAGCTCCATGGCCCGGAACTTGGGGGCTCCGGACACGGTGCCAGCCGGAAAGCAGGCGGAAAGCGCGTCAACGGCGTCCAGGCCCTCCAGGAGCTCGGCGCGGACCTGGGAGGTGAGGTGCATGACATGAGAGAAGCGCTCGACGTCCATGAAGCGCTCCACCTCCACCGTGCCGGGTTTGGCCACCCGGCCCAGGTCGTTGCGCCCCAGGTCCACCAGCATCACGTGCTCGGCCTTCTCCTTCTCGTTGGCGGACAGTTCCGCCTCGAAGAGGTCGTCCTCGCGGTCGTCCCTGCCCCGGGGGCGGGTGCCCGCGATGGGGCACAGCCTGAGGCGCCCGCCGTTGCTGGTCAGAAGGACCTCCGGCGAGCTGACCGCGAGGGCGATCTCCGGGAGCTGCAGGTGGAACATGTACGGGGAGGGGTTGATGGCCCTGAGCGCCCTGTACACCTCGAAGGGGTCCCCGGCGAAGGCGTCCTCGAAGGTGCAGGAAAGCACGATCTGGATCAGCTCCCCTTCCGTGATGAGCTTCTTGGCCTCCCGCACCGCCTCCATGAACTCCTCGCGGCCGGGCGTCACCTGGGTCCCCCAGGGGCCCTTGGGCACGGAGGGGGCGACACGCTCCGGAAGCCTCTGTCCGGAAAGGGAGAGCTTGTGGAGCCTCCCGTAAGGGTGATCGAACAGGAAGAGCTCCTGCGGCAGGATGAAGCAGGCCTCCGCCTTCTCGGGAGGGATCAGGTTCTGGAGCTTCTCCTCGACGAGGCTCACCGCGCCGTAGCCCAGGTAACCGTAAATGCCCCTGGTGATGGGCGGGAGCCGGGGCCCCGCAGGGTCGGGGAGGACCTCCAGGGACTCCAGGACCTTGCGCAGGCCCATGAGGTAAGGGAGCCCGGAATAGCCCTTGAGGGACTCGAGGGCGCCGTCAGCGGTCTCCACGGCGAGAAAGCCACCGCGCGCCGAGAGCTTGAGGAGAACGCCCGAGGCCACCACGCTGTAGCGGCCCCAGCGCCCGCCCACTTCGGCGCTCTCGAGCAGTGCCCCCGCCTCGCTGGCGCCCACCTCGCTCTTGAAAAGGCTGATGGGGGTCAGGAGATCGCTGGGGAGTTTTTCGGCCTTTTGGGTCAAAGTTATCATACAGGTTCCTGTGGCTTCCTGGGCTGAAGCAGGCCTGCGGCCTGCGCCGGCTTCCCGTCTCACGGCGGGCGGGGCCCGGCCCCGGCCGCGGCGGGCGGCCGGAAAAGGGCCGGAGAGGTCCCCGGCGGGGCGGAAACCGCCGAAGCCGAAGCCGGCGGGGCGGAAACCGGCCGGGAAGGCCTTCCGCTCCCGGTCAGGCTCCTGGGCCGGGGCACAAAAAAAACCACGATCCTTTAGGGGGACCGTGGTTTCGGGGGGATTGTCCGGCTCTTCAGGCTTGTGTCAAAAGGGCATCATCCCGTCCGCCGACCGCGGTCGAAGACGTTCCGCCACCGCCAGCCCCCGGCCAGAAGGCCGGTGGGGATAAGGCCGCTGATGGAGAAACGCTCTTTCATGGACGTGATGCAACCCTTCTGAGCCAACGAATGAGGCTTCGGAAAGCCGCGCTGGAGCCAGGAGAACCGTTTTGGGGGGATTATAAGGAGGTGAACGGGGCGCCCGGCAAGGCCCCTGAGGGGCCCGGGGCGCCTGGACAGAAGTACATTTACAGGAAACCGGAAGACAATGCAAGCTTTTTCGCCTGTCCTGCGTTTTTTTTTCGCGTTCCCGCGCCTGTCCCTCAAGGGGACTGTTCACGGCCGGCCTGGAAAAGGCCCGGGCGCGGCTTTGCGGCCTGCCGCCGCGCGCCTTGAGGGGGGAGGGGCCAATGAGGCTTCCTGCAGGTTTTCGGGGGCCTGCGGCTTTCCCCCGCCCGCGCGGCGGAAGCCCGCCGTCCCGGCTCCGGGCGGGGATACGCCTCCGGCGGAGGCGGAAAAACGAACCGCCCCAGGAGCGCCGGCTAAGGCGCCCCGGGGGCGGAGTCAAAAAAGGAAACCCGCCGGCCTTCCGGAAGATGGCCTGGCCCGCAGGCCGGCAGCTGAAATATGCTTACGGGGCGCCGTGCCCCGAGGCCTTATCTCCCTAGAGGACGGGGGGCGCGAAGCCGCTGTTCACCGCCACCACTCTCTTGATGTCAGGCACGGCTTCCCGCAAGGCGCGCTCAACGCCCTGGCGGAGGGTCATCTGGGACATGGGGCAGCTGCCGCAGGCGCCGGTCAGGCGGACTTCCACCACCCCGTCCTTCACGTCGACCAGTTCTATGTCGCCGCCGTCAGCCAGAAGGTAGGGGCGGACTTTCTTCAGGGCTTCCTCGACTTGACCTCTCATGCCGTTCTCCTTAGAGTTTATTATCTATGTCCCGGCGCCGGGGGGCCGAAGGCCGGCCGCGCCCGGGGTTCCCGGACGGGCGGTTCCGGGCGGCCGGTCGTTTTCCGGGCACGGCTCGCGCCGGCCCGGCTTGGCCTTGATTCTACCGGTCAGATGATATCACCCCTCCCGTGACAAAGCAAGGAAACGGGCTAAGCGGCAGGGCATGCCAGGAAACCCCTCCGGGCCGGGGGCGCCGGGGGCGCCGCGGGGGCCTTGCCTGAGATGCCCGGAAAACGGCTCAGGCCGGCCGGAAAGGATTGGAAAAGGACTCGGGCCTGTCCGGAAAGCGGCGCGGGAGCCCTGGCGGGCCTTCGGAGAGGAAAATTCAGGCGGGCCCGGGCAGCCCGCGGGCCTTCCGGGGGGGGTTGGGGAGGGCCAAGGGGCTGACTCAGGCCCGGGGCTAGGCGGAAGGACCAGGCCAGGACCCGGAAGCGGCCGGGCAGGGAGGCTCCGCCCGTACGGGAGCCCCGCGCTCCTGCCTGGCAAGGCGCGCCCCCCCTGCCCCATGCGGCCGCAAGGCGACTGTTCAGGGGGCTTCAGGCCCTCAGGCGGGAGGAAGGCGATGCGGAGCGGATCTTCCGGCGCGCCGGCGCGCGGCCTGAATCCCGTAAAGACCGCGAACCGCGCCCGCGCTTCGGCCCCGGGGAGGCCCCGGCCCGGGATACGGAGGTTCCCGGCGGGGAAGCCCGTCTCCGCCGGCCGTTCGGGAAAGCCTTTCCGGGGCCCTGCGTTAACCGCCGCATAATGATCCCCGGGCGCGGGGAGGCGGCCTCCGGGAAAGGGCCGCCGGCGCGGCCGCGGAAGTATCCGGCGCGCCTCCGGCCCTCCCGGCGGAGATCTGCCTGAGGCTCTCCGGGGCGAACTCCGCCGGAACAGCGGCTCCCCGCAAACGAGAGGACCCTCCCTGAGCCGCGCCTCAGGCGCCCGGCAAGAACCCGGCAGTTGCCCGGCAAGAGCCCCGCCTGAGCCCCGCCTGCGGCAGCGGACGGCCTCAATCCAAGGAACAGCCTCATGAAATCCCCCGCACCCCTGAGAGGAGCGCCTGCCCGTTTTCCTGAGGCGGCCTCGGCTTCCCGAGCCCTCGTCGCCGCCTTGGCCGCGGCCGCCGCGATCATTGCGGCCGGGCCTTCGCACGCCACTCCGCCCGAGCGGCGCCCCCTGTCCGAGCCCCAGTTCGCCCTCTACCGCCCGCCCTGGGAGTTCGCGGGCATGGAACAGGATCTGGAGGAAGCCAGGGCGGGGGCCGAGCGCCTCTCGGACGAGGCCCGGCACCTGGAGGCCGCCGCGGCCTGGGAAGCCCTGGCCGACGGCGCCAAGGCCTCGTTCGGCGCGGCTGACCGGCGCGCCCTCGCGGCCTGGGGCCGCTCAGCGCGCGAGGCGGCCCTGATTCCGGAAGGCCCGCGCGGGGCCGTGCTTCAGGCGGCCCTGAAGGCCGCTGACCGCGCGGCCGAAGGTTTCGCCAAGGCCCAGGGGGAGGGTTCCCCCGAGGCCCTCTTCGCCAGGGAGGCCGCGGCGCGGCTCCGGATGCGCGCCCCCGGCCCGGCCAAAGCCAAAAGGGCGCGGGAGGCGCAAGGGGAGTTCGAGGCGACGGCAGCCCTTGCCGCGGCCGCGCTCGGGCCGGAGCACCCCCTGGCCCTGTCCGCCCGGCGCTCCCTCGGGGAAGCCCTCCTGCTCTCGGGCGACCTCGCGGCGGCGGGAGAGACGTTGCGGGAGACTCGCGAGGCGCAGACAGGCGCCTTGGGAGGCGACCACCAGGAAACGCTGGCCACGCTGGACCTGCAGGCCCTCGCCGCCGCCAGGCTGGGAGGCAGGAGCTTCGCGGACACCCTCTACATGTACGCCTGGGAGGGCCGAGGAAGGCTCCTGGGCAACGAGAGCCCTGACGTCCTCGACTCCAGGGAGGCTTACGGCCGCGTCGTGTTCGAGGGCGGCTATTTCGGCTCGGCGGGCATGATCTATCACTATCTCAGGGAGATCAGGGCGGCGGCTCTCGGACCGGAGAGCCCTGAGGCCCTCTCCGACCTGCACGCCCAGGGCCTGTCCCTGCTCGCCGAGGGCCAAACCGCCGAAGCCGCGGACATCCTCGCGCGGGTCCTGGAGGCCGCCGCCCGCCGCGACGGCCCGGAAGGCCCGCTGGCAGCGGCGGCGGCCGAAAGCCTGGGCGCGGCGTACGCCGGGGCGAGTCCCGAAGAGGGCCGGCCGGAGGTCGCCGTCTTTTTCCTCAAGCTCGCCGTCCAGGCCGCGACGGTTCCCGCAGGGCGCCCGGCCGCCCTTGACCCTTACCTGAGACGGATCTGGCTTTCCTGGCCGGAGGGCCGCCACATCCTGCTCTTCGACTCCCTCATGAGGCTGGGGAGGACTGAGGAGGCCCTCGACGCGCTGTTCCTGCTCAAGGATTACGAGCTGAGCCTTTTGGAGGAGGAGGAAGGCGCCCCCCTGCCCGCGGAGGCGGGCGGCGCCCGGGATGCCTCAGTCCCTGGAGGCGATCCGGGGAAGGGGGGAGCCTCAGGCGCGCGGGATGTCCCGGCCGCGGGGGGAGCCGCGCGAGAGGGGAGCGCCGCGGCCTCGGCATCGCGGAAGACGCCCCGGCTTTTCGCGGGGACCCCGGAAGAGGCCGCCTGGAAAGCCTACGCCGCGGCGGCCGCCAGGGCGCGCGCCGCGGAGGCCGAGCGGGCGGCCCTGGCGGAAAAGCGGGAGCGGGGAGCCTTGTCCGCCAGGGACGGGGAGCGCCTCGCCCGGCTGGAGGAAGGACAGGCGAAGGAGGCGTTCCTCGCCGAACTGCGGAAGATTCCCGAGATTCTGGGCCGCAGGGCCGGCGCCCCGGCCCCTGTCGCGCCCTGGGCGGCCGCCAGGGTCGCCTCCCTCCGGGAGGCGGTCGCCGCCGCAGGGGACGGCGCGGCGCTCCTCTGCGCGGTGCCGGCCCCAAACGCCCTGCACCTTGTCCTGGTCACCCCGGAGGGCCTGAGCGCCTGGAAATCCCCCGTCTCGCGGGAGAATCTCGCCGGCTTCGCCCTGAAGTACCGCTCGGAGCTCGGGGATCCGGGAAAGGATCCGCGGCCGGCCGGGCAAATCCTCTACGGGCTCGTCCTGGAGAGCGCCGAAAAGGCCCTTGAGGGCCGCGGCGCCGGGCCTCTCCTGCTCGCGCTGGACGGGCCGCTGCGCTACGTGCCTTTCTCCGCCCTGTGGGACGGGGAGGGGTGGCTGGCCGAGAGGCGCCCCACGGTCCTCGTGACCGGAACCACGCCCGAGAGGCTGCGCCGCGCGGCCGGGGCGCCCGGCAAGCCGGTACGCGCCTTCGCGGTCACGCGGGCCTGGCCGGGCTTCCCGGCCCGGCCCGGGGCCGCCGCGGAAGCTGAGGCGGCGGCAGGGGGGCCAGGCGCCCCGGCCGCGGAGGCTATCCTGGACTCGGGGTTCACCCGGGAGGCCCTGGAGCGGGCCCTCGCCTCCGGAGCCGCGGCGGTGCACCTGGCCAGCCGCCTCCTTCTCAACACGCGCTTCCTGTCCGACTCCGAGCTGCTGCTGGGCGACGGCTCGACCCTGAGCCTTGCCGAGCTCGCCTCCTCGCCCGGCCTCAGCCTGAGGGGCCTGGATCTCCTGGCCGCCACCGCCGCCGAAGCCCCTTGCGGGGACCAGAGGGTCCTTGTCGGCAGGGAGGTGGAAGCCTTCGGGGAGATCGCCCTGCGGGCCGGGGCTTCCGCCGTCCTGGCGGGCATCGGGCCGGCCGACGCCCCGGGGGCGCCGGAACTCCTGCGCGAGTTTTACGTCCAGAGGTACCTGAGAGGCAAGGACAAGGCGTCGGCCCTTCAGGCGGCGCAGCTCTCTTTGATGCGCAACCCCGCCGCCCCCGCCCCCGGCCCGGCCTCGGAAAGCGCGTGCCCGCCCGGTGAGGCCGCGCAAGGCGCGGGCGCGACCTGGCCGGGCTGGCCGGGCTGGGCAGGCCAGCCCCCTTGGGAAGGCGCGGGCCATTCGCACCCGTACTACTGGGG
>JAITRL010000218.1 GCA_031288415.1 Deltaproteobacteria bacterium
CGGGGGGCGGCGGCTTTCCAGGCGCCCGCCCTGACCTGGGAGCCAGGGTTCCCGCCGGCTCGAGCCTCGGCGGTGGGCCTTCGGCCGGACCGGAGGAGAGTCAATCCCGGCCCTCCCCGCCGGCGGAGGGACCCTTGCTCCCTCAGGGCGAGGGGGCGGCCGTGCGCCCTCAGGGCGAGGGGGCGGCCTTGCGCCCTCAGGGCGAGGGGGCGGGCTTGCGCCCAGACAGTGAGACGGGGGACTCGTGCGCCGAGCGCGAAAAGGCGGGCCTGCTGGCCGAAGGCGAGACGGGAAAGCCGCTCACTGAAGGCGGGGGGGGCGCCTTAGCTCATGGCGGGCGGGAGATGGCCGGCCCCCGGGAGCCGCAAGAGTCAGGCGGCGCCAAGGGAGATGCGGCTTTAAGTTCCGGCGGCGACGCCTTTTCCGCGGCCGCCGAAGCTGCCGCAGGCGCCGGAGCCCGGCCTGCGGGAGACGCAGGCTATTCCGGCGGCGAAAGAGCCGAAAGGGCCGCAAGCGGCGAAAGCCGTAAAGGCGGGGAAAGCGTTGAAGCGGCCGAGGCAGCCGGAGAAGTCGATGACCCCGAAGGCGCCAAGGCCGACGGAGGCGGTGAAGGCCCTGAAGGCGCCGGAGGCGCCAAGGCTGACGGAGGCGCCAAGGCTGACGGAGGCGGTGAAGGCCCCGGCGACCCCGAGGCCGCCGGAGACCGTGACGACTCCAAGGCCGCCGAGGCAAACGGCGGCGAAGAAGGCGCCGGGACCGAGGCGGAAGGCAGCGGCGAGGAGAGGGCCTCGGGCTCGTTCCCGGGGCCGGGAACCCCTGAGCTTCCTGCCTCCCTTCCTGCGGCGGGCTTCGGGGAAATCGCGGCCGGCATGGCGAAATCCAAAGTCGACGCCGCCTCCTGGCTCGGGAAGGGCGAAGAGGACCACCTCAAGCCCTCCCAGGACCAGGAGAAGAAGTTCCGGCTGGTCAAGTACTTCTCTTCCGTGGCCATAGCCGTCATTTTCGCCAGCTGCCTGTCTTTGGCCGCCATCATGAGCGGGGAGGCGGAAGACATCATCTACTCCAGGATCGTCGACGACACGATGATGATCATGGACAACCTGAACTATCAGATGTTCAACCACTTCCTCCTGCCCATCTACCGCGAGAAGGGCAACGCCAGGCTGTCCGAGCCGGAAGCCTACACCTTCCTCAACTCCGTCATCGAGGACACGGTCTACGGCTTCGACATCAGCCGCGTGGCCCTCTACGACTCCCGCTTCGGCATGCGCATCTACACCTCGGACTCCAACGAGCCGGTGGTGGTTTACCGGCCTTCCTCGGATAACGGCGAACTGATGCCCCACGGGGAGTTCGCGGAGCCCATGGGGGCGTACCTGGAGGCTGTCCGCAGGGCCCTTCTCCCGGAGCCCGACACCGCGGCGGAGCCCCGGAAAGGGATCGGAGTCTACGGCGGGCTCATGAGCGTCTGGAGGGAGACCGGCCGGGCGGGGCGGGAGGCGCACCGGGCGAGGCTGTTTTCGCGCACGGTGATCCTCAGGCAGGAGGGCAGCTACCTCCTGGGAGGGTTCTTCCCCAGGGGGGAGTTCTCCATCCGCTGCTTCAAGGCCATGGAGGATTACGCCTCCCAGGGCATCTCGGGGGTGCTTGAGATAACCCGGGACGTGACGTCCGAGTACCGCCAGATAGCCGCCATGCAGTACGCCGCCTTGGCCATAGCCGTGGGGGCCACCATCTTCCTGACCTTTGCCCTGAGGCTCGTCGTGGCCAGGGGCGAGGCCATAATCCACCAGCGCAACGCCGAGAAGGCGGCCCTCAACGAGCGCCTCAGCCAGGCCGAGCGCCTGGTGAACCTGGGGCGCATGGTGGCGACCGTCTCCCATGAGATCCGCAACCCGCTGGGCATCATCAACTCCTCCGCCGACTACCTCACGCGGCGCCTGGCCTCCGATTCCAAGCTTCAGCGCATGGCTGGGGCCATAGTGGACGAGTCCACCAGGCTCTCGCGGATAGTCACCGATTTTCTGGACTTCGCCAGGCCCCAGATGCCCAGGATGGCCCCTACGGTGGTGGAGGATATCCTGGAGGAGATCTTCGTGCTCCTGGAGGTGGACATGTCCAGGGCGGGGGTGGAGCTCAAGACCCTCCTCAGGGAGGAACCCGGCTTCATCATGGCGGATGCGGCCCTTCTCCACCGCGCCTTCATGAACGTCCTGGTCAACGCCATACAGGCCATGCCCGACGGGGGACTCCTCACGGTTGAGACCTGCCTGGACCGGGAGTGGGAGGCCGCCTCCCCGGACGGCCTCGGCTGCCTTACCGCGCGGGTGACCGACACCGGGCCAGGCATCAGCCAGGCGGCCCTGGACAACCTTTTCCAGCCTTTTTACACCACCAAGGCCAAAGGCACCGGCCTGGGCCTCGTCCTGGTCCGCAACATCGTGGAGGGCCACGGCGGCCGCCTGGCCCTGCGTAACGTCAAGGAGGGCGAGGAAGGTCACGGCCTCGAAGTGACAGTCAGCCTTCCCCTGACCGTCCCGGAAGGCTCCGGCTCCTGAAGGCGGCCCTGGATCCCGGCGCCTGAAGGGGGCCCTGAGACGCGGGGGAAGCCACGGAAGTGACCGGCTTCCTGGCGTTTCAGGCTTCCGGGCGGGGCGGGGAAGCCTGACCCTGACAGCAGGGCTTCATTTTGGCTTGGCGTGGGGTAATATGTTTCAGGCCCCCGCAAGTCGGCCTGTCCGAACGGCCGCCTGTTGGACTTCCCGCCCGTCGCCCCGCAGGCCTTCGGGGAAAAGCCCTGCCGCTTTCGTCTCGGAAGGCGCCCTCGGCGATGCGGGCCGGCCCGCAAGCCTTTTGGCGCGCGGGCTCTTTGACCCGCAGCTCCGCAAGTCCGCAGGCCCGTAGCCCGCAGCCGCAAATCCGTAGCCCGCAGCCGTAAGTCCGCAGGCCCGCAGCCGCAAGTCCGCAGGCCCGCAGCTGTTAGTCCTCAGGCCCGCAGTCCGCAAGTCCGCAGTCCGCAATCCGCAATCCGCAAGTCCGCAGGCCAGCAGGGACCGCGAGGGAGCGCCTTTCGCTTCCGCCCTTTGGTTTATTTTTCTTTGCCCTTTGCCCTTGGCCTTTCAGTCTTCCGCCAGCCGTATCCTCCCTGGCGTTAAGGCATCCGGAGCCGCATTTTCAGGGAGGTTCCCGCGGCCGGACCGGGTAATGGTTCATGCCTGGGCCTGAATGGAGGGCTCTGGCGGAACTCCGCGCCGGAGGCCGGTTTCCCGGACGTCACGGCCCTCTCGCCCGGGCCTGAAGCGCCCGCGTCTCACGCGGTTCCGCCCGAAAGATCCGGAACCTCCCGCCTCAGAAAGGGAAAGCCTGCCCGAAACCCGCCTTTGCCCTCCGCTCACTCCGAGGGCGGGGCAGCTTCAGGGGACGCCTTGCGAAACATGCCCGAGAAGATCCTCATAGTCGACGACGAGCCCAACTACCAGCTGGTCATAGGAGAGATGCTCGAGGCCGAGGGGTACGCCGTCCTCACCGCAGGGAGCGGGGAGGAGGCCTTCCGGATCTTCGCGGAAGACCCCGGGGTGGATCTTGTCCTGACCGACATGACCATGCCCAACGGGAGCGGCATCGAGCTCCTGGAGAAGACCCGGGCCATGCGGCCCGAGGTTCCGGTGATCATGCTCACCGCCCACGGCACGGTGGAGCTCGCGGTCAAGGCCATGAAGCAGGGGGCCTTCGACTACCTGACCAAGCCGTACAGGAACGACGAGCTCACCAGGACCGTGGCCAAGGCCCTCGAGCTCTCGCGCCTGGGCCGCCAGAACAAGGAGCTTAAGGAGGCCCTCAAGAGGCGCCACAGCTTCGGGAGCCTCATCGGCAAGTCCAAGCCCATGCTGGACCTCTACCAGCTGCTCGAGAAGGTCGCCCCTTCCCGCGCCAACGTGCTCATCACCGGGGAGTCTGGCACGGGCAAGGAGCTGGTGGCCAGGGCCATCCACTACAACAGCCCCCGCCGCGAGGGCCCCATGATCGCGGTGAACTGCTCCGCGCTGACCTCCACCCTGCTGGAAAGCGAGCTTTTCGGCCACGAGAAGGGGGCCTTCACCGGGGCGGGCCATGCCCGCGCCGGGCGCTTCGAGATGGCCCAGGAGGGCACGCTCTTCCTGGACGAGGTGGGCGAGATGGACCAGAACGTCCAGGTCAAGCTCCTGCGCGCCATCCAGGAGCGTTCCATCGAGAGGGTGGGGGGAGGGGCCCCGGTCAGGGTGGATGTGCGCCTGGTGGCCGCCACCAACCGGGATCTCAAGGAGGAGGTGGCCCTGGGTCGCTTCCGCGAGGACCTCTTCTACCGCCTCAACGTGGTCCACATCCCGCTCCCCCCCCTGCGGGAGCGCATGGACGATCTCCCTCTCCTCATCGGCCACTTCCTGGCCAAGCACACCCAGGAGGGGGCGGAGCCTAAGAGCCTCCACCAGGATGCCAAAAGGCTCCTCTACTCCCACGGGTGGCCAGGAAACGTCCGCGAGCTGGAGAACGTCATAGAGCGCGGGCTGGTCCTGGCGGCGGGCGACCTCATCATGCCCGAGGATCTCCCCCCCGAGCTCCAGAAGCCTCTGGAGGGCCTTTCCGCCTCCTCCTCCCGCAGGGCGGGGGACAACGGGGGCGCCGGCGCGCCGGGAGTCGCGGCCGGCAGTCCCCGAGTTCTTTCCGTGCCGCCCCTCCCGGCAGGGACCGGGCCGGTTGCCGCCCCGACCGGCCCGCAAGGCTCAGGCCAGGGCGCCGCGCGGCCGTCGGCAGGCGCCTTGGGCTCCGATATTTCTGTCCGCCGGGGAGCCGACTCCCCGTCAGGGGCCGCCGCCTCCGGCGGCCCCGGAGGCGGCGGCCTTGCCGGCGAAGGGGCCTTCCCGGGGGGAGGCGGGGCTTTTGCGCCCGGAGGCGGCCCATATTCTGGAGGAGGCGGCCTATATTCTGGAGAGGGCGGCCCTTATTCTGGAGAGGGCGGCCCATACGCTGGAGGGAGCGGCCCCTATGAGGGAGAGGCGGGGGCTATCGCAGGCCATGGCGGTCCGGCGGGCGGGGGGGGGCTTGCGGGGACAGGTTCTCCGGCAGGCGCCGCGGATGCGCCGGCCGATGGCATTTCCGGCCCCGGAGCCAGTCGCGGCCATTGGGTCTGGAAGGTCCTGGCGGATCACCCTCCTGGCGAGATCTCCCTGTCCCAGGCCCTCCTGGCCCTGGAGGAAGGGCTCCTGAGCCGCGCCCTGGAGAGCGAGAAGGGCATCCAGGCCCGCGCGGCGGACCTTTTGGGGGTCAAGCGGAACGTCTTCAAGTACAAGTGGGACAAGTTCGCGGGGGGAACCCCGTCCCCTCTGGCCTTCGAGCTGGCGGCCCACGTGCCGAAGGGGGAGCGGCTGGGGGACTCCCTGGACGCCCTGGAGGAGGCGATGCTTCTGACGGCCCTGGAGAGAAGCGGCGGCAGCCAGGCCCAGGCGGCCGATCTGCTGGGCCTGCGCCGGAACCTCTTTCTTTACAAGGTCCGGAAGTACCCCGGTCTCATCCGCAGGCTGGCCGGGAACGGCTGAGGCCGCAGGCATTTTTTAGACGGCCTCGCGGGCAGTGAGCGCTCGGCCGGCAGGACCGGCGTAACCTGCATGTTCTGCATGGACGGGGCTACGGACCCGGTTTTGTCCAACCGGCTTCATGCACGGCCGGGTGCCGAGACGGGGACAAACCGGGCCGCTAAGGCCAAGACGCTCATGCAATGGTCGGTCGAGCCCGCAATGAGCGGCAGGCCCTGGAATGAGCGGAGGGCGCTGCAATGAGCGGCGGGTACGGCCGGGTGCGGCGGATCCGACAAGGAGCGGCCGGGCCGGATAAGGCGCGGCCGGGCAGGATAAGGCGCGGCCGGGCAGGATAAGGCGCGGCCGGGCAGGATAAGGCGCGGCCAGGCAGGATAAGGCGCGGCTAGGTCGGCTATGAGAGGCCGGTCCCGGCACTGATCGGCGGGGACGGCTGGGTGCGGCGGACCTGGCCAGGACCGGACAGGCCGGGTAAGGCGCGGCGGACCTGGCTAGGACCGGACAGGCCGGGCAAGGCGCGGCGGACCTGGCTAGGACCGGACAGGCCGGGCCAGGCGCGGCGGACCTGGCTAGGACCGGACAGGCCGGGTAAGGTGCGGCTGGGCGCCACAGGGACAATGCCCGGCCTGTCGCCCGCATCAGGGCGGGTGCCGTGAGGCGGGCCGGCCCCTGAAGCCGCTGCCCAGCCCGTGCGAAATCCGTACAGCGGCAGTTTACCGAGGCGATCGGACAAAGCGCCGCCGCCGCGATCTGACAGGATCGGCCCGAAGCTGCCGCCGGAAGAGGCGCCAGCCTCAAGGCTTCCCGCGAATCAGGCCGGCGCGGTTGCCGGGTAAACCGGCCGCGGCTGGTCAACGGGCCCTGCAGGGGCCGGGCTTCCGCGAGGTTTTACCTGGCTCTTTTTGACAGGGCGGAGATCGAAGCGCGCTTTGCCGGAAAAGGGAAAGGGAAAACGGCAAAAGCCGGTCCGGGCGGCCCGGGCCGCGCCGAACCTGGAACTTTGCCGTTGCCCTTTCGGCGTTCCGGGGCGAAGGTCCTGCCGTTATGGGGACAGGCAGAGGCCGGCTTTGCAGCCAGTCTGCCTTCAGCGCCGGGACGGCCCCTCCGCCGGCCTCGCGGGCCTCTCCCGTGCCGAGCTTCGTGAAGATCCGCCGCAAAGCGGGCGTTTTCGGGCAGGCTGCGCGTCGCCGTCGCAACAGGCCGGGAGGCGCCGTGCCCCGCGCCTTTTCCAGGCTTCGCCCGTTCCAGGGCAGGCTGTGAGATTCGATCCGGCGCGGGGTCCATGACCGGACGGCAGGGGCTAGGCGTGATCATTCAACGGTCCTGCGCCGGGAGCGGCGCGCCCGGAAGGCATCTGCGGCCTTGCGGGGAGCGCGCCGCCTTGAGGCGTGTTCAGCGCCTCTGCGGGCGGTCGGGATGACTTGTCGTGCATAAAGATTTCAGCCTTTAAGGAGATGACGGAGCTTTGTTCCGCATGATTTTAGGCTGGCGACGGGATTGACAAACTTTGTTCGGCATGATTCCTGACAGGCGGCAGTTACAGTTAACATTATTGCGCCGGGTTGCCGGAATGCCGTTGTAAAGCCGAGAAACGCCCCGCCAGGTTCAGGGAAAATCTTGGAAGCCCGTGAAAAGCCGCGGCTGATTCCAGGGAAAATCATGGAAGCCCGCGAAAAGCCGCGGCTGGTTTCAGGGAGATTGCGGCGGCGCGGCGATATGTTGCGCCTTTTCCCAGGGAGTTTACGGGGCGTTAGAGGGAGCCGGGGCGCCCTTCAAGCAAATCGGGACAGCCGTTGAAGTGTCCGTGAACTGTTCCGAAGGTTGCGGAAATTCCTCTCAACAGCCGCAGGAGGAGCGCGATCAGGGAAACCGGAAAGACGCCCTCCGGCAAACCGGCGCCGCCGGCCGCGAAAAGTTGTTTTTCTGACGCAAAAAAATTCGAGGCTTCCGGAATGAAGTCACAATATATATAGGATGAATTTTGAATAGTGTCTATATATAGTCATATTTAGTTATCATCACGGAGCAAAAAAATCGTGCCAGTCACTTCCGGGGCGCTGGATCCCCATAATTCCCCTGGGCCGCGGCCGCTCCGCAAAAGCTTGTAAATCAGCGGCCTGCGCGGAAAAAAATTCCTTCCCGGGGCTAAAGTTTCAAGGAAGCGTTCCGATAAGAGAATTGGAAAAGCGAAAGTATACGGTCTTTCGGCTTTGCCTTTCCAAGCACCTGCCGTACCCCGCCTGAGGCGGCGCCCGGGGCGCCGGACAAGGAGCAACATTCGCCCGGGACCTGGGATCATTTGAGGCCGCCGGGCGGCCCACGCAGAAGTCTGCAAGGAAGCAGGCATCCCACTTCCCCTTCGGGGGGACATGTTTTCACGGAGGAACACATGGGCATGCTAATCGACGACGAGCTGACGGCCAGCTGTTTGGCCGGAGGCTTGGGAGAAACGCGGGAGCGCCTCGACAAGACGCTGCTGCGGCTCTTCCGGTACTCGCCCCTGGAAATCCAGGGCGATCCGGATAGGCCGGAGCTTCTTGCCGAAGGCTGCCGCAGCCCATCCCAAGCGGCGGCGGTCACGCAGGCCTTGAGGGAACTCGCGGACTACTGGCAGGGCTTCATGCCCCGCCCGAACCGGTTCCGGGAGACCGAGAGGCTCTTCGGGGTGCTGAAGGACAGGATCCTCACTGACCTGGACCACAACCCCGCGCTGTGGCTGGAGTATCACAGGCTCGCCCAGAGCCTGAACGAGCTCAGGCTGGACAGCAACCAGGAGAACCCGGAGCTCCTGTTCTGAAGGGACAGGCGGCTTCAGAGTTCAGGAGGCCATCGGCCGCGTATCGGATAAAGGCCGCAAAGGCTTCTGACCCACAACCCCCTGCCGGAGGACGAAAGACCTCCGCGCGCCTCAAGGCGCCCGGGCCCCCCGAGGGGCCGCATCGGCCGACGGACACGTGTCCGCCGCCCGCCAAGCGGCCTCGCCGGGGGGCTCTCGTTTTACGGGGCGGCGCAAGGCGAACCGCGCAGGATACCTCAGGAGCCGTCGCTTTCAGTGCGGCGATGCGGCGGGAGACGTGGCGGTCAAGGGCCAGCCGCGGCGGGAGGAGGGACAGGGTGAGGGCTTGTCCGGGAGGGCAAAGGCCGGTCCAGGGGCGTGTTGCGGCGTGAGGCGGGGCGGTTCGGGGATAGACGCGGCGGGAAAGGGCCGGTTCAGCGGGAGCCTCAGCGGAAAAGGCCCGTTCAGGGGCGCGTTGAGACGGGAGGCAAGGGCGGAGCCTGGGCAGCCGGCCGCGGCGGGATAGGGCCGGTTCAGGGCGAGCCGCAACGAAAAGTCCTGTTCAGGGGCGCGACGGGACTGGAGGCGGAGGCGGTTGGTGGCCGCTTCGTGGGGATGGGCCGGTTCGGGGCAGCCGCAACGGAAAAGGCCGGTTCAGGGGCGCGTTGAGACTGGAGGCAGGGGCGGAGCCTGGATAGCCGGTCGCCGCGGGACAGGGTCGGTTCAGCGGCGAGTCGCGGCGGGAAAGGGGCCGCTCAGGGAGAGCCGAAAGGGAGGCGGGGGCGGTTAGGGGATGCTCAGGTCCTGGCGGGAGGGAGGGACAGGCTACGGCTGGGGTTCCTGACGCCGAAATGACCTGCGGCGGCCCGGTGGGGCTGAAAACGGCCCGCAACGTTTTTTAGGCCGAAATGGCCGTCTCGAGGCGCTGCCGTCATCCGAAAGGCCCGCCAATTGTCCGTTGCGAAAGCGGCCCTCAGGCCGCCGCGCCATGGAGCCCCGCTTTCAAGGGGAACGGGGCTGCCAGGAGATCTTCCAGGTGAGGCTTGACCCAGGTGGAAAAATCCATCTCCTTGAGGCACCTGGACACGTTCCCGGGCAGGCAGCCGCCGGTCACGCAGGACCGGCAGGGCAGATCCATGTGTGCCGCCCGGACCCAGGGGCCTTTGGGAAGCCAGGCCTTCTCCCGGCTGGGGCCGAATATGGTGACCACCGGCACCCCGTAGGCCCCCGCCAGGTGGCCGACGAAGCTGTCGAGGCCCAGGACGCCTCTCGCCCCGGCCGCGAGGGCCATGAAGCCGCGCATGCCTAAGCCGCGGGTGGTCACGGCCTTGCCTCCCGACAGGGCGATCACGCGTTCAAGCAGGCCCATCTCCGAGTCCGCCCCCGAGGTTGCGAGGAACACCGGTCCCAGGCGTTCCTGAAGGAACCGTACCGCCTCCGCGCAGTGACCGGCAGGCCAGAGCCGGAAGGGGTCCATGGCCGCGAAGTGGCATACGGCGTAGGGGAGGGCGGCGGGGTTGTGGAGGGCGAGGAATTCGGCCGCCTCCCTCTTTCCCACAGGGGAGAGGCCCAAGGAAGTGAGGGGGGCCGTCTTTTCCCGGCAGCCGACTGCCCTGGCCAGGTCCGCGATGCATTCGGCCGCCGCGAGTTCGGGGTTGTACTTCCAGGAGGGGGCTTTGATCCTGGCGGCCAGGTTCCTCAGCACGTAGCCCTTCCGGGTAAAGAGGGCCGCCTTGGTCCCGGCTCCCGCGAGGAAATTGAACATGGCCGCCCGGTCGTTTTCCGACAAGTCGAAAGAGTGGCTGTATCTCTCGCGGCGGAGAGAGCGCACGAAGTTCAGGAGCCTGGCGGCCCCCGTCTTCCTGGGGGCGGGATAGACCTTCGCCACTTCCGGATGGGACTCCACCAGGGGCGCGGAGTCAGGGTTGACGAGGTAGTGGATTTCCATCCCCGGAAAGCGCCTTTTGAGCATAGGGATAAGAACGGTGGATACGACCGTGTCCCCCAGGTGCTTGAGGGATATGATCAGGGCTTTTGCACTCATGCCGCGAGTATATCCGCAGCCTGCCGCGCGGGCAAGGGAACGGCCTCCCTCCTCCGGCGGCAACCGGTGTCGCCTCACGGCGGAGCCAGGCTATGAAGGGCAGGGCGATTATGGAGGGAACGCCTGAGGCTCCTTGTGAAAGGGCTGTGAGTCGCCTTAAGGAAGCCCTGAGGCGCCGGGGAAGGGGCTGAGGCTCCCGGCTAAGGGCTGAGGCTCCCGGGTAAGGTTGCGTGCGGGGACTGGGTAAGGGCTGAGGCTCCCGGGTAAGTTTGCGTGCGGGGCCTGAGGCGCCCGGGTCAGGTTGCGTGCGGGGCCTGGGTAAAGGCTGAGGCGCCTGGGGAGGCCGGAGGTCTACGGGGCAGACCAGCTGAATTCAGGGAGCGGGCGGCCGAAAGGTACTTGAGGGGGCCCGCCGGAAAGGCGGTGGACATCATCATGCCTGGAGCCGCCTTGAATTGGTCTGGCGCAGAGGTTTTGGGCAGGGCGCAGGCGAAGACGTCCGGGAAAAGGGCTGCATGAGGCATCGGAAGGGGGTTCAAGGCGCGGTCCAGGGGACTGGAATGCGGGAGGCTTCGCCCTGGCTCCGCGCGACCTGGAATGAGGCCTTGAGGCCAGAGACAGGCCCGTGTTCCAAGGCCGCCCTCTCAGCCAGAGGGGGTCTGTAGAGACAGGGATTGAAGGCGCGGTCAAGGCCTCCTGGCTTCGCAGGACCTGCGCCCCTTTTAATGGGGGCTTCCAGGTGCTACACTAGATGAAAAATTGGAAGAGGCTGTTTTGCCGCATTTCGGTTTTGAGGACTGGCGCCGGCGGCGGGGCGAAGGCCCTTCGCAGGGCTTTTGGAAGTTCAGGAAGGCTTTTTCCAGGGAGAGGGTGGCGACATGGCCGTGGAAGACTCCCCGCTGGTAAGCGACCGCCAGCTTCAGAAGGAGGTTCTGGGCTGGTGCCATGAGATCCTCCGGTCGGCCTTGTCCGGCGGGAAGGCTCCGCCCGGCCCGGATGTCCCCGGAAACGGCGGCGTGTTCGTGACCCTGAAGCTCCATGGGGAACTGAGGGGTTGCATCGGGAGGTTCAGCTGGGACACCCCCCTGAAGGCGACCATAATGGAGATCACCCGGGCCAGCGCCTTCGAGGACCACCGTTTCCCTCCCCTGACACCCCCGGAACTGGACGGCCTGGAGATCACCGTGTCGGTCCTCACCCGGCCCGAGCCCTTGGCTGACCTGGAGTCCCTCGTGATAGGCCGGGACGGGCTCTACCTCGTTCATCCCCGCGGCCGGGGAGTTTTGCTTCCCGTGGTGGCCGAGGAACACGGCTGGGGGCCCCGGGAGTTCGCCGAGTATACTTCCCGCAAGGCCGGGCTCCCTCCCCAGGCCTACCTGGACCCCGGCGCCCAGCTTCTGGTCTTCCGGGCGCCTGCCTTCTCCACCGCTGACCTCACCTGAGGCCTGTTGAAGCCTTTTCCTGTCCTCCCCGCCCTTTCCCCCGGCCTGAAAAGCCGGCATCTTTCTTTTGGCTCTTCACGCCGTCGCCTCCAATGGGGGAGCGATGCCGCGCAGAACTTATCGTTGCCGCGGCGCCGGACCGCCTTCAGCCGCGGCGCCGGACCGGCAGCCGCCCGCCCCGCGGGCTTGCCCGCGCAGGCAGGCCGAGCGGATTTTTTCAGCCCGTACGGGTTTTCTGGCGAACCTTTTTACAGCCCCCGCCCTGGGAAGCGGGGTCTGTAAAAGGGCTTCCGGCCCGGGGCGCCTGCCTAGGCCGCTTGGGGCGAATGGCCTCAAGGAGCGGCTTTCCGCGGCAGGGCCCCGGCCTGCAAAAAGCGAAAAGGGGTTTTCCCACTCATGGAAAACAGGTCTATGGGACGGACCGGCGACAGGGCGTCTATCCTGGGGTTCGGGTGCATGCGCCTTCCCCTCGACGGCCCCAAGCCGAACAACATCGACTATGACCTCGGGATCAAGATGGTGCGGAGCGCCATCGACCGGGGCGTGAACTACGTGGACACGGCATACGCCTACCACAGCGGGGGGACACGGGAGGAGCCGGGGGAGAGCGAGCCGTTTCTGGCCGCGGCCCTCAGGGACGGCTACAGGGAGAAAGTGAGGGTGGCCACCAAGCTCCCCACCTGGCTGGTCAAGTCCTACTCGGACATGCACAGGTACCTGGATATCCAGCTCAAGAGGCTGGATGTCCGGCAGATCGACTACTACCTCGCCCACAACCTCAACGCCTCGGTGTGGGGGCCCCTTTTGGAGCACGGGATGCTCAGGTTTTTCGATGAGGCGGTCAAGGACGGGAGGATCAGGTTCCCGGCATTCTCCTTCCACGATGAGTACCCCCTCTTCGAAACCATCGTCAAGAGTTATGACTGGGCCATGGCCCAGGTGCAGTACAACTACCTGGACCAGGACTACCAGGCCGGAAGGGCCGGGGTGAAGCTCGCCGCCTCCCGCGGGGCGGCGGTGGTGGTGATGGAGCCGCTCCGGGGCGGGTTCCTGGTGAAATACCTCCCGGAGGGCCCCCGGGAGACGCTCAGGAAAATCCGGCCCGACTGGTCCCTGGCCGGCTGGGCCCTCAACTGGCTCTGGGCCCAAAGCGAGGTCTCGGCGGTCCTGAGCGGCATGTCCGACATGGCCCAGACCGACGACAACGTCGCCGCCGCCCTGGCCTACAGGGACGGGGTCTTCGGCGAGGCCGAGGCCAAGGCCGTGGAGGAAGTCATAGGGTTCTTCGGGAGGAGGATCAAGGTGGACTGCACCGCCTGCGGCTACTGCATGCCCTGCGAGGACGGCGTGGACATCCCCAAGAACCTCAACTTCTATAACCAGTTCCACCTCTTCGACGAAAGCGAGCCTAAGGAGAGGTGCCGCTTCTTTTACGGCATCCAGGTCGCTCCCTCGGAAGCGGCAGCCCGCTGCACCTCCTGCGGGAAATGCCTGGAGAAATGCCCCCAGCACATCTCCATACCCGACGTGCTCAAAAGGACGGCGGAGACCTTCACCCCGGATCAGCCTGGCCAGTCCTTCACGAACAGGTGACAGGCTCTTCCCCTCGTTCCCGCGCGAGCGTTTCCGCCGTCAGGCGCTTTTGGGGCTCCCTACGGGGGCGGGGGCTTTCCGGGAGCCATGCCGGCCCGTTCCAGGCGCCGCGCCGTTCCTCTGCTCCGCCCGTCTCGCGCCATGCCGTTCCGGCATTGCGGCTGAGGCCGCGGCCGGTTCAAACTGCGGCGCCCTCGCCGCTGAAGCCTAAGCCGGCCCCGGCGGCGTCGCGGCTGAAGCCAAAGCCGGCCCCGGCATCTTTGCCGCTGAACCCAAAGCCGGCCCCGGCGGCGTCGCGGCTGGAGCCAAAGCCGGCCCCGGCGTCTTTGCCGCTGAACCCTACGCCGGCTCCGACGGCGTTGCGGCTG
>JAITRL010000060.1 GCA_031288415.1 Deltaproteobacteria bacterium
GCAGAGGCGGCCGGAGCATCCGCGGCCTCCGGTGATCCTGCGGCTTCCGATGGGCCGAGGGAAGCATCGGCTTCCGGCGCGCAGACGGAGGCTTCGGCTTCCGACGAGTCGGCGGAGGCGTCGGCTTCCGATGCGCAGGCAGAGGCTTCGGCTTCCGATGATCCTGCGGAGGCTTCGGCTTCCGATGATCCTGCGGAGGCTTCGGCTTCCGATGCACAGGCAGAGGCGGCCGGAGCATCCGCGCCCTCCGGCGATCCTGCGGCTTCCGATGGGCCGGGGGAAGCATCGGCTTCCGGCGCGCAGGCGGAGGCTTCGGCTTCCGATGAGCCGGCGGAGGCTTCGGCTTCCGATGCGCAGGAAGAGGCGGCCGGAGCATCCGCGCCCTCCGGCGATCCCGCGGAAGCTTCGGCTCATGCGGAGCAGGCCGGGACTTCCGATGTTCCCGGGGCCTCGGATGTTCCCGCTGGATCTTCGGCTTCTGACGCGCATGTAGAGACGGCAGGAGTTTCGGAGGTTTCCGATGATCCCGCGGGGACTGCGGATTCTCCCGCGGGGACTGCGGGTTCTGCGGCTCGCTCAAAGGCGGAGCGGACAGCCGATGCCGCGAAGATCGCGGGAACGGCCGCAGGACCGGCGGATCATGAGGAAGGAGTAAATCCCGCTGAACCGGGCAGCCCTGCGGAGGCCGCGGATGACCTGCGGGGTTATGAGGCGGCCGGCGACGCGGCAGGAAAACCCGCGGCGGCTGGATCCCGTGATGCCGCTGCGGCCGCCGGGGGCGCCGGCGTCTCCGGCGCGGGACAGTCGGCCCTTTCCGGGGTCCCGGGAGGGATCGGCGGCGGGCCGGGTCCTTTCCCGTTCAGCATCGGGGAGGCGGAGCGCGGCTTCGGAGGAGGGATACCCCCGGGGACCCTGGCCGTGCCGGGCCCTCTCCCTTACGGAGCCGCCGGCCTGCCTGCAGGGGCTCTTGCGGCGGCTCCGCCGGGGGGATCCGTCTGCCGGACCTTCTGATCCGGAAATTGGCCGGCCGCTGCGGAGCGGCGGCCCGGGGGGCGCCCCTCAAGGCCCCTTCCCATGGGCCTGGCCTCGCGGGTACGGCGCCGCCGCCGTCCCCGCCGCAGGCTGATCCGAGGCGCGCGCCCTCCGGGGCGCTCCGGAGGGCCCGCGCCGGCGCATCCCTTGACCCGGCCCCGGGCGGGCCGCTGACCCCGGCCCCGGGCGGGCCGGGCGAAAGGAACGGAAATGAAACGCGGAATCCTTGCGGACTCAGGGCCGGCAGGCAAAGGCGCGGGCCTTCCGACGGTCGCGGGCGCGCGGACGTCGGGGCCCTGGCGGGGGTTGCCCTGCACGGACAATACCATCTACGTCTTCTTCGATCCCCTGTGCCCCCGCTGCGCCGAACTCGAAACCTGCCCCGAGCTCGTCGGCTACCGGAACAGGGGACGGGATCTCTTCTGGGTGCCCGTGCACACGAAATCGGGGTCCATGAAACCCGCGGCGGCGTTCCTCAGGGACGCGGGCCTGCGCCTGGGCTGCCCCCCGGAGACCCGCGGCTTCTTCGGGGGGCTCGGCCGGAAGGCCTACTTCAGGTGGATCGAAGGCGGCGGGGACTCTGGAGATCCGGGCAATCCCTTCTTCGCGCCCAGGGACGGGGAGCCGGAGGAGGCCCCGCTGGTGCTCCTCAACACCTTCTGGCACCGGAAGCTCCTGGCGCGCGAAGTGCCGCAGCTCCCGTACTACCTGTGGCACTGGGAGGAAGTGCTCACGGGAAAGCCTCTGGACGCCGCCCTGCCTTCCGAACGCGGCGGGCCGCCGCGGGAGCCCGCCGCGCCCGGCGGCCTGCCTGAGGCGACCTGCCTGCCGCCGGCATTGCCGGACCGGCCGAGCCGCCTCGGCCCCGAGGCGGCGGGCCCCGCGCCCCAAAGCCGCCCCTCAGGCCGCCTTCCGGGCGGGCGGCCCCGGAAGGGCCAGTGAGCGGGGATCCCCGGGCGGGCTTTTTTCCTGGCCAGGCGCAAGGCGAGGCGGAGCCGGAGCGGCTCCTCGGGCGCCTGGCGGGAAGGCTGCTCGTGCCTTTTCACCGGAGGCCCCTCAACCGCGTGCACGTGCTCTTCGATCCCGCCGACCCCGCGTCCCTGGCCTTCCTGGGGGGCATGTGCCCCGCGCTCCTGGACGGGTCCGGCCTCGAGCAGCTCTGGGCCCCGGTGGGCCTCCGGCCCGGAAGCGCCGCGGCGGGGGAGGCCTTCCTGAAGGGGCGCCGCGGGGCCCCCGGAGAGCCCGGCGGGAAAGGCGCCGGGGAAAGCCCCGCCGGGGGGCCCGCCCGCGCCGCCTGGCTGGATTTCCTGGACAGGGAGGCCGGGGACCCCGAGGCGCCGGCGCGCCTCGCGGGTTCCCCGGCCCTCATGAACGCCGTGATCCTCACCCGGCTCGCCGGGAGGATGGAGGGGCGCGGCATGCCGGCCCTGCTGTGGCTCGAGGAAGGCTTCCTCAAGTGCCTCTTCGGGGTGGTGCGGGCCGGCACGCTGGGGGAGCGCGTGCCGGGCATGCTCCGGGGAAGGGCGCCGCGCCCGGGCGGCCGGGGGCCCCGCCCCTGGGCGGCCGTAACGCGCGGCGCGCGGGCCCGCGCGGCATGGCCCCAGGCCATTTCGGCGCCGGCAGGGCGGGCGAGGGCGCCTGCCGCAGGGCCTTCATGAACGCCGCCGCGCACTTCGGAGCGCCAAGAGGGCGCGCCATATGGCGCGGCAAAGCCAGCGCGGCCCTGCGGGCCGCGGGGAAAGCGCGCCTTATGGCGCGGCAAAGCCAGCGCGGCCCAGCGGGCCGCGGGGAAAGCGCGCCCGCGCGGCGCGCCTGGAGAGGACATGCGTAAGGGAAAGACGAGCGGCGGCCGGTCCGGCCGGGACGGGGGGGAGCGCTTCGGCGGGCTTGCCGGGGATCTCCTGGCCAGGGCCTCCGGCAGGAGGCTCCTGGAGGGCAGGGAGCGGGAAGCGGCGAGGCTGCGGGTGTTCTTCGACCCTGCGGGGGAGCTTCCCCCGCCGCGGGCGGGGGGGATCCCGCAGGGGCTTCTGCCGGAAGAGGCCTGGGGACTCGTCGCGGGCCGGGGCCTGGGGCTGGAGGCGGTCCCGGTGCACCTGCTTCCGGGAGGCCTCGAGGCCGGCATGGCCCTTCTCGGGGCCAGGGAACTCAGGGACGGGGCGGGGGAGAGGCCCGGCAGCGCCGGGACCTTGGGCCTGCCCGGGACGTGCATGGGCGGGGCGGGCCTTGAGGCCTACCTCGACATGATAGGCGAGTGGCAGCCCGGCGGGGGCGTTGCCGGGCTCCTGCCGGGCGGCAGCGTGCCTGCGGGGGAGCGGACCTTGTCGCTCCTGGCCGGGCGCCTGGAGTCCGGAAGGAGGCTCACGGGCTCGCTGTGGGCCTTCCGGGGAAGGCTGAGATGCCTTCTGGACGGGGGACCCTGCCTGGAGCTTCCCTCCGGGGCCTCGCTCCAGGGCTCGACCCTGGCCGCGCGGCTCTCAGGCAGGGCGCGCCCGGTCTCTCTCTGGGGCTTCGGCGGCATGCTCATCGTGAGGCTGCCGCCTGCCGGCGGGGAGAGGGAGGCGCCCGGTCCCTTCGCGATCCCTTGGGAGGGCCTCCGGGGCCTTAAGGTGCGCGAGGCCCCCGTCATCGCCAACACCATGATCCTCGCCGGGCTTCTGGGGCTGAGCGGGCGCCAGCTGGCGCGCCGCGTGTCCGCCGCCGTCCTCTGGACTGAGGAGGGCCGGCTCAGGTGGGTGCTGGGCAAGAGCCAGATGCTGGAGAAGCTGCGGGAGCGCCTCCCTCGCCCGGGGGGCGCCGCGGCGGGTCCCGTCCGGGAGGCCTGGCCCTCGCCGTTCGAGGGGCCTTGCGCGGGGCCGCCTGCGGCGGCCTCTCCGGCGCCTTTCGAGGGGGCTTTTCCGGCGCCTGCGGCGACCGCCTTCTCCGGGCCTTTCCCGCCGCATTTCAGGGGGCCTTCCGCAGGGCCTTTCCCGGCGCCGTTCAAGGGGGCGTTCGCGGCCTTTTCCGCGTGGCCGGCCTCGCCTCCGGCAGTCGCGCCGTTCGCCGCGGCCCCCGCGGGCCCGTTCGCCGCGGACCCGGCGGGGCCGGCGGGGCAGGTCTCGCCTCCGGCAGTCGCGCCTTTCGCCGCAGCCCCTGCGGGTCCGTTCGCCGCGGACCCGGCGGGGCCGGCCTCGCCTCCGGCCGCGGCGCCTTTCGCGGCGCTCCCGGCGGATCCGGCCGCGCACGAGGGGCCTGAGGCGGGGCTCTCCACGATGCGGCCTGACTGAAGTTCACGCCGCGCCGCGGAGCATCTTTTTCGGCCTGAGCCGCTGCCCCGCCCGGCCCCCGGCCGGCGGCAGGTCTCTCCCTGGCCGTCGGCCGGGCGCCTGGCCGGCGGCAAGCCCGCAAGCGGCGGGCTCCGCCCGCGGCAAGGCCAATAGAACACGCGCCAGGCCGGCGGCAAGGCCGCAGGCCGAGGCGGCCGGGCGGCCCGGCACGGCGGGAACGGATTTTCCCGAAAAAGGAGGAGCGCAAGTGAGAGTCACCGGTTTTTTTGCCTGCGGGAGAGCCGCGGGAGCGGCGGCGGTCCTGGCCGCCTTGCTGACGGCGGGCCCGGCGCTGCCCGTCCCGGGCGCGCCGGGCGCGGGCGCCGCCCTGGCCGGGTCCGACTGCTCCGGGGCGCGCGAGGCTGCCGAGCGGAAGATCGGGCTCGCCAAGGAGCGCGAGGCCGAGAGGCGCCGCGAGGCCTTCGCGCAGGAGGATCCCGAGAGCCTTTTCCGCCAGTGCCTGGGCGGCATCACGGCCGCCCCCGCCGCGGCGGGGTTCCCGCCCCTGCCGGATCTTGAGGACGCCGTCGAGTCGCTGTGCCGCTCGGCCAGGCGGGGCCTGGGCTCGCCGTCCCTGTCCCCGTCGGGATCATTCGGGCTCCCCATGCTCGGCGGCGGCAACGTATCGCTCCCCTGGACGGGGGCCCTCAGCGAGGATATCTGGGATGCGCTCAGGCAGTACTGACAGGCGGCGGCCCGCGGCCGGGACCCCTGCGGGGGACTGCTGGCCCCGCGCCGAGCTCCCGGCGGCGGCGGCCGGGAAAGCCGCGCGGGCGGCCGCGGCCGCCGCGGCCGCGCTGGCGGCCTCCCTGCTCGCCGCGCTGGCCTTCCTCGCGGCCGCGGGCGGCGCCAGGGCCGACGTCTCTCCCGTGACGTTCCAGTGCCTTGAGGAGTCAGCAGCGAGGTTCCAGGTGCCGCTGGCCATGATTCTCATGATCATGGACACCGAAAGCGGGAGCGTGGGGCGCGCGAGCCCCAACCCCAACGGGAGCCGCGACCTGGGCCCCATGCAGGTGAACACCTGGTGGCTCGGAAGGCTCGCGCCCTTCGGGGTCACCGAGGAGCTTCTGCGCGACGACGGCTGCGTCAACGTGGCGGTGGCGGCCTGGATCCTCAGAGGGGCGCTTTCCGAGGGAGGCGGCCCTTTGGCCGCCGTGGCGAGCTACCACTCCCCCAAGCCGGGCCGCGGGAGGATCTACCTCAAGGCGGTCCTGGAGAGGGCCGGGAAACTTGACGTGGAGCGGACCCTTGCCCGCGCCAACGCCTCAAGGCCGGCCGGGCGCGGCGGGGCTCCCGCCGCGCGCAAGGCCAAAGGCAAGGACGCCGGGACGGCGGCCGTTCGTTCCGCAGGCAAAGCCGGCCCTGCGGCTTCAGGAAAGCCCGGCCGGTCTTCGGGCAAAGCCGGCCTTGCGGCTTCAGGGAAGCAAGGCCGGTCTTCGGGCAAAGCCGGCCTTGCGGCTTCAGGGAAACCCGGCCGGTCTTCGGGCAAGGCCGGCCTTGCGGCTTCAGGAAAGCCTGGCCGGTCTTCGGGCAAGGCCGACCTTGCGGCTTCAGGGAAACCCGGCCGATCCTCGGGCAAAGCCGGCCTTGCGGCAGCCGGGAAGCCCGCCCGGATCGGCCTTGGCCGCCGGGCTTCTGACCTTGCTCCCGCCGGCGGCGCCCCTGCCGCGCGCGCGAGGTAGGCGGCGGTGGCGCGCCGGGAGGCGCCTGCCGGCGGGGCCAGGGGCCCGGGCGGGGGAGGCGGCATGGGACTGTTGGGGGCGGCCCTGGCCGTGGCGTTCCTTGTTCCGCTTTTGTGGTCCAGGGCCGAGCCGACGGTCTCGGAGGCCGTTGTCTGCCTGGGGCGCCGGGCCCTGGCGCCGTGGTCCTTCCTGGAGAGGGTCAGGGAGTTCAGGGGCAGGATAGCCTGCCGGGGAGGCGAGCCTGCCGCGCTCGGGGCGCCGGGCAAAGGCCCGCCCGGGGCGGTGGAGGTCCTCCGCTTCGCGGGATCGTACTACAGGTACCCGTTCCTGGCCCTCTCCGCCCTCATGATCGTGGCGGCCATGGGCCGCGACCCGGCCCGCGTCTACCGCCGGGAGCTCGACATGTGGTCGCTGCTCCGCAACAACGCCCGTGACTTCCCGTGCCTGAGGCCGATCCTCAAGACCGGCCCGGTCACCCGCATGCCGGTGAACTCCGGCGGCTGGGCGCTCGCGCTGAGCCCGATCCTCTTCTGCGCCAGGCACGGACTCCTGATGCAGGATGGCGGGCTGGTCCCCTGGACCCTGGCGGAGCTGGCGGACACGGAGACGGGGCTGGGGCGCCGGGACTCCCTGGCCCTGGAGAATCCAGGCAACCGCCTGGATGCCGCGGAGGCGGGCAGGGTCTTCGCGGGGCAGCTGGGCGCGCGGTTCCGGGGGAGGATCGAGGAGCTGCCCCCCTGGAAGGCGGCCCTGGCCGCGGCGTTCTTCTGCCACATGCTCGAGGAAAAGGATGAGGCCTTCAGGATACTTGACGCGCTTTCCGACGCCTGGGAGCCCGCCAAGGGGCCGCCGGCCGAGGTTCCCGAGGCGGCGGCGGCCGTGGGGCGCCTCAAGGGGTTCCGGGGTCCGGAGCCGCTTGTCCACTCTTCCTTCGAGAACGTCTGGATTACCGGCCTCCTGCGGCTGGCCAGGGTCAAGGGGGCGCTCCCCAGTTCGCTGTGGATCTGGCTGAGGCCCACTGACCGCGCGCTTTTCTATTCCCTCAACCAGCTTGGCGGCCGCTCCGCCTGGCCCGAGGCGGCGGGCGTCTGGAGCCACCTGGCGGCGGAGGGCAGGGAGGGAAAGACTCTCCCGAACCCCTCGGTGACCGCCGCCGTCAAGGCCCTGGCCGCGGCCCTGAGGCAGGAGGGGTGGCTGCCGCCGGACCGGCCGGGCGGGGACGGCGGCATGATCGGGATCGCGGCCCTGGATGACCCTTGGTGCGAGCGGATCGTCAACCGCCCGGGAGGGCCGGCGTTCCAAGGCTGGGGAGAGGGAGGGATCTTCGGGGACCTGGCCCGAAAAGAAGAGGGAGATCATGGCGGCGCCGCCGAGGAGAGAGATTCGGGGAAAGAAAGATCCGATGGAGCGGACGGAACGGCGGAAGCGGCCGGAGGCGGCCGTGCCGCAGGAACGGCCCGCGCCGCCGGAACTTCTGAAGCTTTCGCAGGCGCCGGAACTTCTGAAGCGTTCTCAGGAGCCGGAACTTCTGAAGCGTTCTCAGGAGCCGGAACCGCGGGAGCGTTCTCAGGAGCCGGAACCGCGGGAGCGGCCGGCGCGGCCGTTACGGAGGAAGCGCCCGGCGGCGCCGTGACCCCTGCGGCGGTTCAGCGCGGCCCGGGCCTGGCCGCCGCCGGCGGGCCGGCCGCGGGAGGGCCAGGGCCGCTCTCTTGCCCCGGCGGAGGCTTGGGCGCCCGTGTCTTCAGCGGCCCGTCCGACGCGGGCGCCTGCGGCTACGACGGCCCCAGCCAGGAAGAGGTGGAGGCTCTCTACGACGAGCTTTTCACGGGGGTGGGCCCGAGTTTCGGGGACTGGCCGAGCGGCGAGGACGGGGAGCCTTACTTCGATGTCCTGAACGGTTTCGGCGAGGCAGGCCCGGAGTCCGCAGAGGAGTTCCGTTGCGGGGGCGGGGAGATTCGCTCCGGCGGTCCGGGCGGCTTCGGCGAAGACGGCCTGGATTTCGCCGGCGCCCCCTTCGGCGAAGAAGGAGCGTCTCAGGCGAACGGTAGCCGCGGTTCCGGCGGGAAGGGCCGGTCGGTCGCGGCGACCGGTAAAGCGCTGTCCGGCGATGCCTGGAAACCTGTCAATGCCGCCAAGGCAGGCAAGGCCGACAAGGCCGACAAGGCAGGCAAGGCCGGCAAGGCAGGCAAGGCAGGCAAGGCGGGCAAGGCAGGCAAGGCGGGCAAGGCAGGCGGAACCGGCAGATCTGGCTAACCAGGTTAATCAGGCGAAACAGGCGGTGCCGATGAAGCGGAACCGGCAGGCAAGGGGAGTAAGGCATGCAAGAGCGACCGCGTCGCGTACGCGCGATGAATCCGAGGATCGAGAGGATTAAGAGCAAATCCGAGAACTGGAACCGCGATATTGCCCTCAAGGTCAGACACTCCAAGAACCAGCGGAAGGCCAGGCAGGCCGGGAAGGTCCGGGAAGGTCCGGGAACGCCGGGAGCCGGGGGAGTTCCGGGAGATCGGGAGGTTCCTTGAGCGGCTGAAGAAGGAAGGTTCAGGAAGCCCATGGAAGCCCGGCGGATAAGGCCGCGGGCGCGGCGGGGTTTGCCGCAGGGCCTTAAGACCGCCCGCCCGGAAGATGTTGACGCGGGAAGGCAGGCCCTTCCCGCCCGGCCCCGGCTCCGGTTTCACGCGGGAGACCCGCGGCGGCGCCCGCCGCCGCGGGCCGGCGGCCGAATCTCAGGCGCGGGCCGCCGGCGCGGTCCGCTCCGGCCAGGAAGGCGGAGAGCTCCCGCTCGCCCCGTCGGCGGGCATTTTCCCGCCGCCTGGCGCGCGGGGCCTCAGGAATCCGGCCGGAAGGCCGGGAAAGGCGAATATGACGATCGAGTCTTTTCATTACCTCATCGGCAAGGTCCTGGAGATCGGCAAGAAGGAGGAGACCTACTCGGCCCCCTTCGTCGTGACCCTCTCGTGCCCCGCCTGCGCGGGAAACCTTGTCCACCAGGTGCAGATCTTCAACGGCAAAAGGGCCGAGGAGCTTTTGCGCTCCGACGTCTCGCCAGGGGACACCCTGGTGGCCGAGGTCTACCTGCTCAGGCACATGCGCCCCAGGGCCGTCGGGGAGGGGGCGCGCTTCCTCTCGTACCTCGTCCAGGGCGGGCTTCTGGAGAGGGTGGCGCCCCGCCCGGCCTCGACCTGCCACTACCTGCGCGGCATCTACATGGGCTCGGCGTGGTCCGTAAGGGGCGGCCTCGACGTGCTGCTCAGGGAGAAGAGGCACGATGTCGTCTGCGACTACGTCTTCAACGTCGCAGGCGAGGAGGAGCGCGCCTTCCTGGGCAGGCGGCTCTTGCGCGGGGACGATCTCCTGGCGGCCACCTCGAACCTCACGCCGGTCGCGGTGGACGACTACGGCAACGGGGAGTTCGCGGGGGAGGGTTTCCAGATCCTGGCCCTGCTGTCGGAGTGCCTGAGGCCGGCGGCCCTTTGCGACGGGGAGCGGCGCCGCGGGCCTGACCGCCCTCAACGGCCGAAGCCGCCTGAAGTCACGGAGGAGCCCGGTCTGCCCGAGGTCCCCGAGGTCCCCAAGGTTCCCAAGGTCCCCAAGGTCCCCGAGGTCCCCGAGGTCCCCAAGGAGCCCGGGGCGCCCAAGGTCACAGGTCGGACCTGGCTGCCCGAGGCCGCCGGGCGGACCTGGCTGGCAGGGGTGGCCGAGTCGCCCGAGGCCGCCGGGCGGGCCGAGTCGTCCGAGGCCGCCGGGCGGACCGTGACGCCCGAGGCCGCCGAGCGGACCGAGGCCTCCGGGGCGCCCTCGCAGACGCCGGCCTGAGCCCGCGTTCGCGGGCGTTGCCGCTCCCGCGCGCGCCGCGTCAGGCGCCTGCGCGCGGGAGCTCTGCCCTGCTTCAGGGACTGCGGCTTGACCGCGCCGCGCGGTTAGCCGCGCGGCTTTCGCCGCCGGCTTCGGCGGCCGGACCCGCAAGGATCAGGCGATGTTCTTCAGGCGGAACCGGGACGACGCGGGGGAGAGGCTGCGCCTCGCCCTGGCCGAAATGGACAATTTCTTCGCGGAAAACCCCTGGGGGGCTTTTTCCGTTGACCCTGATCTGGCGGAGGCCATGGGCGCCTTCGCCGAGGAAGCGGGGAGCCCAGACGACTTCGGATTCTTTCCGGAGACGGATCCAGAGGGAATCTCCCGGAGGAGGCGGTAATGCCCCCGGACTCAGGAAAAGGCGGAATCCCGGACAGACCTCAGGGCCCTGAGGGCGCCGCGACCGCAAGCCTTCCCGGCGCGGGCGGCCGGCCCGGCCCTTCCGGCCGGTCAGCCCGTGCCGTGCCTTCCGGCTCTTCAGGCAGACCCGGGACTTCCGGCCGGGCCGCGGCCCCCGGTTTAGAGGCGGCCTCCGGGGCCAGGAGCCACAGGGCCGAGCTGGTGAGCTTCATTCTCGAGCAGATCCTGGACGGCACCGCCCCATGGCTTAAGCCCTGGAAGCCCGCGCTGGGCCCTCCGCCCTTCAATCCCGTCACCGGCGGGCTCTACAAGGGCGTCAACAGGATGTCCCTGCAGGCCCGGAACCGCAGGGACCCCAGGTGGATGAGCTTCGGGCATCTCATAAGCCGCGGCCTGAGGCCAAAGAAAGGCGCCAGCCCCTCCGTGGTGGAGTTCTGGCAGTGGGGGGAGCTGGTGACCCTCACGGACCCCGACGGAATGCCCCTCATGGATTCCGGGATGGCCCCCGTGCGCGCTGAGGTGCGCCTGACGAGGCCGAGGGTGCGGTACTTCCACGTCTTCAACCTCCTGGACGTCGAGGACATGCGCGGCATGGCGGCGCCGGCTTACGTCCCCCGGGGCCCCTCCTGGAACCCGCTGGAAAAGGCCGAGGAGCTCATCGCCGCCACCGGGGCCGTCATCGCCGTCTCACGCGACTCGAGCTGCTTCTACTCCCACGGCAAGGACGTCATCCTCACGCCGGCGCGGGAGACCTTCCGGAGCCCGGAGGAATACTGCGCCACCTTGCTCCACGAGCTCGCGCACTGGACCTCCCGCCCCGAAAGGCTCGGCCGGCGCCACCGCTTGTCCGGCCAGGCCGGGTACGCCCGGGAGGAGCTCAGGGCGGAGATGGCCTCCTGGATGCTCGCCATGGACCTGGGGCTCGAGTACAGCCTCAACAGCCACCTCTCTTACGTGTCCGCCTGGGCGAGGCTCCTGCGCGGCAGCCCTTACGACGAGCTCTTCAAGGCCGCGGCCGACGCGGAGAGAATCAGGTCCTACCTTCTTGGCTTCATCCCGGGGTTCCGGCCGGATTACCGGGACCGCTCGTTCCCTTACCTGGAACGGGACGGGGAGCCCTGGCCCGATGATGACCCCGAGGCCGCCGAGATCGCCAAGGCGCGCGAGACCGTGATGGCCCGCGAGGCCGCCCTGGCGGCGGAGGCCGCCAAGGCGGCGGAGGCCGCCAGGGCCTTCAGGGCCGCCAAGGCCGGGGAGCCTTGCCTGGCGGCATGGCCCGCAAAGGCGGCAGGGTCCCCTGAGGCCCCAGGCTCACCTGTAGCGGCATGGCCCGCAAAGGCGGCAGGGTCACCTGAAGCCGCAGGGTACCTTGAGGCGGCAGGAACCCCTGAGCGGTCCGGCGGCCCCGAAAACGGCGAAGAGCGCGAGGGAGCCCGGCGCCTTCGGGCGCCCGGCAGGGCCCCGGCGGATCTCCCTGGCCCCCCGCGGCGGGCTTCCTGGAAGCCTTCCGCGGCAGCAGGCCCCGAGGCCGCGCCCGCCCTCAAGCCTGCCGGCGCGGGAAATGGCCCCCTGCCGGGGACAAGGCCTTCCCGCCGGGAGCTTCGGGAGGAGCCCGGCGGCGACGCCGCTCCCGCCCAGTCCCCGCCGCTCCCCTTGGACGGGGGGCTTTCCCTCCCGGACCCCGTGCCCGCGCGGCCCGGCGCGGCCCGGTGGCTCGAGGCCGACCCGGAACGCGAGGTGAAGCCCAGGGCGGTCCTCATGAACTCGTTCTTCGGGATCCTGTTGCGGCCTGGCTTCATGGGGGAGCAGATCCGGAGATGGGACGCCGTGCGTCAGCGGGTCCGCGAGGCCCGCGCCCGGCCCTGGACCCGCACTTACGAGATGGCGGACTTCCTGGGGGAGACCGACAGGGTGGCGCGCCTGGCGCGCATCCGCGCCTGGGAGGACTCGCGCGCACCCGGCCCCTGGGAGGAGCGTGAGATCGCCGCCTACAACGCGGTCCTCGCTGTCCTGGATGCCGCGCGGGCCTTGGGCATGCCCGGGCTCCTGCTCCCCCCCGCCAGGCCAGGGGGGCCCGCGCTTTACGCGGGAGAGTCCCTCGTGAGGCGGAAGCCCCGCGAGGCGGAATTCCCCCTGGCCCTGGGGGGCAAGCCCGTCCAGGGCTGGCGGCCGGCCGCGCCCGGCGAGGCGGCGCCGCGCCACGCGGTCGTCAACCTCGACAACCGGGAGATCCTGGCCGTCTTCAGGACCGCCGCAGGCGCGGCCGACTTCGCCGAGTCCCTCAACTCCCCCGAGCTCAGGCTCATGGGCGGCCCTGAGGCGCTGCCGCGCGAGCGGGCGCGGCTCTTCGCGGAACGGCGCATGACCGAGGCCCCGCGGAAATCGGCGCTTCTCCCGGCCCCGCCGCCGCTCCCGGAAGAGCTGGCGGCATCCCTGGCCCGCCTCAAAAGGGCGGGCGGGCCCGGCCGCCCCAGGGAGCACCTGACCCTGGAGGAGGCGAGGAACTTCGCCTGGCTCAAGGAAAGCGGGGCCTGGCAGGGCAAGCATCGGCCGGTGACCTTCGGTTTCCTGCCCGAGGAGATGCGCCTGGGCCACTGGGGAGAGCGGGAGGCCCAGTGGATGCTTCCCCGCCTGAGCGAGCTTCCGCCGCTGGGCCGCGCGCACTCCGCGGGGGCCGAAGGGGAGCCCCGGTCCCTGCTCGTGCCTTTGCTGTCCGAAGACCCGCTCCTCAGGCACATCCAGACCCTGGCCATGGAACGCGTCAAAGCCGGCCCCCGGGGCGGCGTCCCCGGCGGGGGGCCGGGGCC
>JAITRL010000075.1 GCA_031288415.1 Deltaproteobacteria bacterium
GAACTACTGTTTCTCAGAAAGATTTAGATTCTTTAAATTTACTTAAAGAAAATTTTCATGGTGAATGGAATTACTCTCTGATGCCAAAGTTGTAAAGTTTATTTTGTACCGGGCCCTTAAGTGAACATTACTGGGCCTTATCCGGCGGAGTTCCCTTGCCTGCCTCGGGGACTCCCGCCCCGGAAGGGGTTCCGGCCCGCTGACCCGGGGAGGGCGAGGCTTCAGCGTTTTCCGCCTCCCGCGCTTCCGCGCTTTCCTTCGCCGTCGCGGGGGCGTGGTCTTCCTTCGCGGCCCGCTCCCTTTGCTTATCCGCAGCCCGCACCCTTTGCGGTTCCGCGGCTTCCCGCTCGCTTAGCGCGGCCGCGGCCAGACCGCTTTGCTCTTCCGCCCCGCCCCCAGCCTGCGGGGACTTTCCGGGAGCGCCCCGCCTGAATTTTTCCGCGATCTTGCCTGCGGCCTCGCCCAGCGGCCCGAAGCCCTCGGAGCGCGCCAGGCGCGCCATGAGAAAGTACAGGGCTGGCCCGGCCAAGAGCCCCGCCGCGACGAGGGCCGCGCGCGGGGCCTCGGGGAAGAGGCCGCCGCCGTAGAGCGGCCAGAGGGCCGCGGCCATGGCGGCCGCGAGCAGGGCGGACTTGGCGGCGTCAAGGGCGAAGGCGCGGATATCCAGGTCCCCCTTGCGGCGCAGCAGGATCGCCAGCCAAACGAAGTTGACGGCGCTCGCGAGGCTGGAGGCCAGCGCCAGACCCACGTGGCCCAGGGGCCTGAGAAGGGCAATCGCCAGCGCGAGGCCTACGGCCAGCGACGCCGCGGCCGCCTTGGCGGGTGTCCCGGTGTCCTTGAAGCTGTAGAAGGCCCTGGCCGCCAGGCTCGCCCCCGAGAGGAACGGGAGCCCCAGCGCGTAAGCCCTCAAGGCTTCGGCGGTCATGACCGTGCTCTCCGGCCCGAAGCTCCCGCGCTGGAACAGGAGGGCGACCAGCGGCTCGGCCATCACCGCTAGCCCGGCCGCGGCCGGGAACGTGATGAAAAACTGGAAGGACAGGCTCCGGCGTAAGATGGCGCGGAAGGCTTCCCGGTCGCCTGAGGCGGCCTCCCTCGACATGGCCGGGAGGGCCGCGGTGGCCAGGGCTATGGAGAAGACCCCCAGCGGGAACTGCACCAGGCGGTCGGCGTAGTAGAGCCAGGAGACGCTGCCTTCCCGGAGAAAGGAGGCGAGCTGGGTGTTGACGAAGACGGAGATCTGGTAGGCCGCGGCCCCCAGGGCAGCAGGGGCCATGAGCTTGAGGATCCGCGCCGCCGCTGGGTCTTTAATCGGGCTCGCGAAGCCCAGTGACACCCCGGCCCGGACTATGCCCGGCAGCTGGAGGGCCAGCTGCGCCGCGCCTCCGGCCAGCGCCCCCAGGGCCAGGCCCAGGATCGGGGTCTCCAGGCGCGGGCTGAGCGCGGCCGCGCCCAGGATCATGCAGACGTTGAGGAGCACCGGGCCCAGGGCGGGGATGTTGAAGCGGCCCAGGCTGTTGAGCACGCCCATGGCCAGCGCCGTGAGCGTGATGAGCAGGATATAAGGGAAGAGGATCCTGGCCAGGAGTACCGTGAGCGCGAACTGCTCCGGGTCGCGGGTGAAGCCCGGGGCAATGAGCGACACTATCTGCGGGGCGAAGGCGATCCCCAGGGCCGTCACGGCAGAGAGGGCCAGGGCCATCAGGGTGAACACGGAGCGGAAGAGTTCCCCTGCGGCCTTCTTGCCCCCGAGGGCCAGCCGTTCGGTGAAGACCGGCACGAAGGCCGGGGTGAGGGCCCCTTCGGCGAGGAGTCTCCGCAAAAGGTTAGGGATCCTGAAGGCCACGAAGAAGGCGTCTGCCGCAGGCCCCGCCCCGAAGCAGTAAGCGGTCACCTGGTCGCGGACGAGACCGGCCAGCCGGGAGGCCAGGGTGCCTGCGCCCGTCACGGCAGCGTTGCGGAATAACCCCCGCCCTCCGCCGCCGCGGCGCCCGGCATCGGGCGGGGGATCTGCGGAAACTGTTGACAAATACCGTCCCCTGTAGTATTTTACGTGATTGCGCCTTTATCCGGGGCGCGGCCCCGGGCCGCGTTCCCAGGGGCCTTTATAACAGAAGGAGACGATTTTGGCCAACCATAAGTCAGCCTTGAAAAGGAACCGGCAGAGCCTGGTCCGCAAGGCACGCAACAGCATCAACAAAACCAAGGTGTCCAACGCGGTGAAGAAGGTGCGGGCGGCCCTCGCCGACTCCCCCCAGGAGGCCGCCGAACTCCTCAAGAAGGCCGTCGCGACCATCGGCCGCGCCGCCTCCAAGGGCACTCTCCACAAGCGGACCGCCTCCCGGCGCGTCTCCAGGCTTTCCCGCCAGGTGCACCGCGCCGTGACGTCCGCAGGCGCCGAGCCTGCCGCTTCCGAGCCCGCCGCTTAGCCGCACAGACACCCGGGAAGGCTTCAGTATCGCGCCGTGCGGTTAAGCCGGCCGCCGCGCTTTCCCCGGGCAGCCCCTGAAACCCCTGCCGCAGGTGCGCTTCGTTGCGCCCCTCTCCGCCGCAAGGCGCCATGCGCATCGCGGCCTTCCTGATAGGCTGGGGCTCCAAAGCCACGGGCCGTTGCAGGGTCAGGGCGAAGCCCTCGCGCGGCTGCCCGGTCCTTTCAGCCTTAGGCGGCGCCCAGAGGCCTCTTGCGAAAGCGACTGCAGCGCGCTGGCGGAAGAGGCCGCCTGCAGGGTAATACGCTGTGGAAGAGGCCTGCAGGGCAATGCTCAGGGAACGAGAGGCCGCCTGCAGGGCAATGCTCAGGGAGCGGGAGGCCGCCCCAGGAGCTTGCTAGCCCTGAGACTAGGCGGGCAAGGCATAGCGGGTCACGTGCCCCCGCGACCGCATCGGTACCGCGCTTCCACAGGCCGCGTCGCTTCCGTGCCGCGCCTTTTCAGCAGCGCCGCAAGCAAAAAGGCCCCCAGGGGCCTTTTTTCGTGTCAGGGCGCGTCTTCCGCAGGGGACGGCCCTGGGGAAACGCCTCACGGAGCCCTGCCGCTGAGCCCCGCCTGCCGCCGCCCGGCGGCCGGCCGGCCTTCCAGCGGCGGCTTCAGTCAGCCGGCCCCGCCGGATGTCCGCCGGTCGCCGCTTCAGTCGCAGGTCCCAAAGTGAAAAAGATAAAGCTAGCTCTCCTGTCCGGCGGCGCCTCCACCGAGCGCGAGGTCTCCCTGGCCTCCGGCCGGGAGGTCCTGGCCAGTCTGGACCCGCTCCGGTACGAGGCGCGCTCCTACGACCCGGCGACGGATCTCGCCGCCTTGGCCCGTGACGCCCCTGAATTGGACGTGGCTTTTCCCGCCCTGCACGGCTTTCTGGGCGAGGACGGGGCCATCCAGGGCTTTCTGGCCTCCCTTAGGGTTCCCTGCGTGGGTTCCGGGGTCTTCGCCTCCGCCCTGGCCATGGACAAGCGGGCCTCCAAAGGCGTCTACCGGCTCAGGGGGCTCCCCGTGGCCGCGGACGCCTACGTTTCCAAAGGCGAAGGGACGGTTCAGGAGGCCGCAAGGATGATAGCCCGCGAGCTGGGTCTGCCTGTGGTGATCAAGCCCCTGGACCAGGGGTCCAGCGTGGGCATGGCCCTCGCGCGAGTGCCCGACGAGCTTGAGGCGGGCCTGGAGTTGGCCTGGCGACACGGGGAGGTCGCCATGGCCGAGCGCTACCTGTCCGGCCGCGAGTACACCGTGGCGGTCCTGGGGAACAGGGACCTCACGGCCCTCCCTCCGATAGAGATAACCCCAGGCCCGGGCCATGCCTTCTTCGACTACTCCGCGAAGTACCAGGAGGGCGAGTGCCGGGAGATCTGCCCCTGCGACCTGGGCCCCGAGGAGGACAGGGAGATCAGGCGGCTTGCCGTGCTGGCCCACCGGGCCCTCGGCTGCCGGGGCCTCTCCCGCACGGACTTCATCCTGTCCGGCGGGGCGTTCCATCTTTTGGAGACCAACACCCTGCCGGGGCTGACCCCCCAGAGCCTGCTCCCCAAGGCGGCCGCGGCCCACGGGCTGACTTTCCCGAAGCTTCTGGACCTCCTGATAGACCTTGCCCTCGAGCCGCGCTGAGGGCTTTCCGCCGCGGTCCGCCGAAGAAGCCTACGCCAAGTACGCCGCGGCAGCGCGGCGCGCTTGCGGATAGATGCGGGGGATTAATGGCATGGCCGTAACCATTCACCTACTCCCCCTTCCCAAAAGGCCTCGAAGCCAGCAGGCAGGGCCGCTACTGGGGAGAGATTGGGCTAGATTTCGATATATAGCACAGGGTGTACAGATAAATATTCAGTTGGATAATAAAAATATGGTATACTCCTCTTGGTAAATGGTTGGTACGTCAGGAGGAGCAAATTTATGTCTCAGAATTTCACAGAAGATGAACCGAACGATCCAATCACAGCACAATATGTTGAGTTATGTATACAAAAATTAGCAAATATACTATCTAAAGCTATAGAAGGTGATAAAACTGGTTTTAATCCTGCTCTTATAAAGGAATATCTTGATTCTATTATAGAGTTCGGCAAGTCATTTGACGAAGTCATGTCAGATCCGAACTCAAATGTGTCTATTACTGATCTTGAAAAAATATTGTTACGTCTGATAAAACAACAAGATATCATAGCACGAAACTTAGCATTCGATAAGATATTAAATTTTGATGATAAAAGCTTAATTCTAAAAAAAAAAGTGAATATATTCAAAAAAATATAAAATTAAATATTTTTAAAAAACTTTCGCGCTCAGTTATCACATTAGCCGGAAAAATAGATATTATAAGGACTGCTCTTGTACCTTCTACTGCTGTTGATGCCAAAAAATTATTGTCTTTTACATCTTGTAAGATAATATTCCCTCTTGACGAAGAGCTTGGATTAGACAGGCTTCCTTTTAAAATCACTCCAGATGCCATGCTGATGATAGCTGATATTGTTCAAACAATACATTCATACTCGGGCGCGCAAAAGTTTCTCAATCAGCATACCCGCATAAGGGTCAACGCCGACACCATAAGATATGTCGCAAACCACATAGGGAAATTGGTGTTTGAACATGATCAGTCTGAAGCGGACAAGGCATGGAACTTGTTGCAGTCGGGAAAATTTCAGTTTCCTGAGACTAAGAAACCGGATGTCCTTTACATTGAAGTTGACGGCGCCATGCTCCATACAAGAAAGAGTCAAGAAGAAAAAGCCTCTGAAGAAAACAAGAACAGGTCGACCTGGATGGAAAACAAGCTTGGCATGGTCTTCTCTTCAGATCATTTCGAATCCTGGTATAACAAGGATGGCGGGAGGGAGTGTAAAATAGGGAAACGAGAATACATAACCTTTCTAGGCGCCGCGGAAGAATTCAAGAAACATCTTTGGGCTGTGGCCTTAAGAAACGGCTACGGTTCTTATGGCACTACGGTCTTCATAAGCGATGGGGCAACTTGGCTTCGGAACATGAAAGACGAGTTATTTCCTGATGCGCAACAGATACTAGATTTTTACCATTTAAAAGAAAATACTTATAGGTTTTTTCAATTAATATATAATAATGATGAGAATAAGTATAAACCATTGGCTGAAAAATGTTGTGAACTTCTGAGAACCAGCAAGGCCCAAGAAGCTTTGAAGCTAATCGGTGGATTAGGGAAAAGGCTTTTATCCAAAAGTACGTTTAACCTTGTCGGCTATATAAACAACAATTTAGATAATATAGATTATGCGTCTTATAGAGAAAATGGCTGGTTCATTGGCAGTGGCGCCATAGAAAGTGGCAACAAAAGTGTTTTGCAACAGCGCTTAAAACAGCCGGGGATGCGATGGAATCGAACCACAGGTCAATATATTTTAAGTTTGATGGCAAAATCCAAGAGCAAACTGTGGGGAACAGTGGAAGAGCTCGTTAGGGAAAAGTACAAAATAAATTGATTGTGTAAACCAAACCTGCGGAAAAAAATGTCAGGAGGCCCCTTATAAGCTGGGCGATAAGTAACGCTGGGCGTGTAAGAGGCATCGCCTTCAAAACGGGACGCGAACAACAACTTTAAACTTCGGTAGATTAAATTTGTAAATAAAAGAATAATATATACTATTTATACACTATTTTGATATATAAATATTAACTTATTATAAAAATTATTATATTAATATTATTTTTAAATAACTGAATTTTTTTCTGTACACCCGTATTCCGCGACGGGCTTGACTTATCCAAAGGCGCCTCGCCTTATTCCCTCATACGAAAAAACGCCCGTGCCGCGCGCTCGCGCGTTTCACGG
>JAITRL010000095.1 GCA_031288415.1 Deltaproteobacteria bacterium
GGCGGGGGCGCGGCTTCGGGCGGCTCCCGCGGCAGGCTTGACTGATGTCCGGGAGTGTAGCGCCATGTTCACCCGTCCGCAAGGAAAACGCGCGCGTTTCGAATTTTGCTGTTTCAGGCGGGGCAATCCTGATTCCGGGATGCCAAGAAAGGGTACCTGAATGGTTACGATCAATTAGAATCAGGGGCGGAAATCCCCAAAAATGACTTTTTCCTGCGATTTTTGGTTTTGGTGAGTTTTTTTTGCTGAACCGTCGGCCGCCTTGACTCTCCCGGCCCCGGGCGGAACAGGGAGGAAAAAGCTTCGCCTTGGCCTTCCGGCCATGGGGGCGCGGCCCGCTGTCGTTTCGGTCCTGATTAACGGGAAACCCGGCGCGATTCGGGCTTGCCATCCTGGTCAGACTGTTCTAAAAGGGGTCTTGTCTGCGCGCCAAAAAGCTTCCCGCTCCCGACTGCCCAGGCCGGCATTGCGGCCCCCCCCCATGCCACAGGCGCGGCAGAGGGGGCGGGGCCTGTTTTTTTGCGGGCCGGGGCCGGCGGTACCCCTCCGGCCCGGCCGCGCCGTTCCGGTCCGGGCTCCCGCCTGCCGCTCCCCGTCCCGGGACGGCCTTACGGAACCCTGCGGCCTCAATGGTTTCTCAAGACGGCGCGAGGCTTTGCGGATCACGTTCGCCGCCGTCTCCGGCGGCTTCAGGCCCTCGCCTTCCCGGCCGCCGTCCAGGGCGAAATCCCCTTCGGTGTCGGAAAGACTTCCTTTTTTTCTACATATTTGTGAGATCTATTGGACTTTTTCGCGACTCCCAGTCAGCCTTGTTAAGGATAACTTTTTGAAATCACTGGATATTTTTCCTTTATCAGAAAAAGTCCCTCTTGTGCACAATTGTTGCAAAACCCTTTGTTACCGTAGCCAGGCGAAAATTGCGCCCGGGACGGCCTCCAGGCCGGGGGGGCCTGCAAGCTCTTTGCCGCGGCCCCTGTTCAGGGCCCGGCCCTTGACCGCCTTTTCCGGCCTCGGCGCCGACGGCTCTCGCGGACTGCCGCGCGCCCGCCTGTTTGCCCTCCGGCTTCCTTAAACTTTACCGCCTGCACCAGTCTCAAGGATCATCATCCGCCATATCCGCGGCTTGCCCGCGTTTTCCCGCGCCAGCCTCGCGTTTTCCCGCGCCGTGACCGCGCGTTCCCGCAATGACAGGCGCAGTCAGTCGGCGGGCGCCGGAAGTCCAGCGGGCCTTGCTGTACCCGTCGGCAGATCCGGCCCAAGCCTTTCCAACCGATTTTCCCTCGCCCCGCCGGCTGATTTTCCATTGGCCATTCCGGCCTGAGCCGTTCAGACCGTCTCGGACTGGCCCTTCCGGCCCTTGCGGCCTGAGCCGTTCAGGCCCAAGCCTTTCCGGCTCAGGGCTGCCCGGCGGGCCCGCCCCTCTCGGGCAGGCCGCGCCTCCCCCCCTCGAATTCGCGCGCGCGGGCCTCCGCGCCGTTTCCTTTGCCGCCCCGCGAGGGCGGAAACATAATCCTCAAGGCATCTTTCCAAGGAGCAGCCATGACCAAAAGCATCCCCCGCGTATCCGTAAAGGCCGCCATAGCCCAGACGAACGGGTCCCTCCCGACGGGCGAGAGCCTGCCGCCGGCCGAGCTCTTCGGGCGGGACATCTTCAGTCTGAAGCTCATGCGGCAACGTCTCCCCAAGGTCGTCTACGAGCGCCTCCTCGCGACCATCGACAACGACTCCCCCATCACCCCGGCGGATGCGGATGTCATCGCGAGCGCCATGAAGGACTGGGCCATCGAGCGCGGGGCCACCCACTTCACGCACTGGTTCCAGCCGCTCACCGGGCTTACGGCGGAAAAGCACGATGCTTTCCTGACCCCGACCACCACAGGGGAGATCATCAACGAGTTCTCCGGCAAGATGCTCGTCAAGGGGGAACCCGACGCCTCCTCCTTCCCCTCCGGAGGCATCCGGAGCACCTTCGAGGCCAGGGGATACACGGCCTGGGATCCCACCAGCCCGGCGTTCCTGCTCAAGAGCGGCACCGGCTCCACCCTTTACGTGCCCTCCATCTTCCTGTCCCACACCGGCGAGGCCCTGGACGTCAAGACCCCGCTTTTGAGAAGCCAGGAGGCGGTCTCGCGCCAGGCCATCAGGGTGCTCAGGTTCTTCGGGGAGCAGGCCCCCACCAGGGTGCGGGCCATGGTGGGCCCCGAGCAGGAGTACTTCCTGGTCGACCGCAGGCTCTACAACCTCAGGCCTGACCTCATCATGGCCGGCCGCACGGTCTTCGGGGCGCCCTCGGCCAAGGGCCAGGAGCTTGAGGATCACTACTTCGGGGCTATCCGCCCCAGGAGCATCGCCTTCATGTCCGAGGTGGAGCACCGCCTCTGGGCCCTGGGCATCCCCGCCCGCACCCGCCACAACGAGGTGGCCCCGGCCCAGTTCGAGCTCGCCCCCCTCTACGAGCAGCTCAACATCGGCGTGGACCATAACATGCTGGTCCTGAAGATCCTGCGCGACACGGCGGCGGAGTTCGGGCTGACCTGCCTCCTGCACGAGAAGCCCTTCGCCGGGGTCAACGGATCCGGCAAGCATAACAACTGGTCCCTGTGCGATGACCTGGGCAACAACCTCGTGGATCCCGGCCCCACCCCCTGGACCAACAGCCGGTTCATGGTGTTCCTGGCGGCGGTGCTGCGCGCCGTGCACATCTACAGCATCCCCCTGCGCATCGGCGTGACAGGGGCCGGCAACGACCACCGCCTGGGCGCCAACGAGGCCCCGCCGGCCATCCTCTCGGTCTTCCTGGGCGACCAGCTGACCGATGTCATCAAGGCCTACAGCGAGGGCAAGGACTCCACCGAGACCTGGCGGTCCGGGGCCATGGCCCCCGGCATCTCCGCCCTGGCGCCGCTCGCCCGCGACGTCACCGACCGCAACCGCACCAGCCCCTTCGCCTTCACCGGCAACAAGTTCGAGTTCAGGGCCGTGGGCTCCTCCCAGTCCATCGCCCCGGCCAACATCGCCCTCAACGCGGCGGTGGCCTGCGCCCTGGACGACATAGCCTCCGAGCTCGAGAAGGCCGCTGCCGAGGGGCTCTCCCCCGAGGCCGCCTCCCGCAAGGTCCTGCCCGGCTTCTTCGACAAGCACCTGCCCGTCGTCTTCAACGGCAACAACTACGACCCCGCCTGGGAGATCGAGGCCGAGAAGCGCGGCCTGTGGAACCTCAAGGACTCCGTGGAGGCCCTGGCGCACTTCACCGACCCCGAGGTCAAGGACGTCTACCTGCGCCACGGCGTGCTCACGGAGCGCGAGCTCACCGCCCGCCAGGACATCCTCCTGGAGAACTACATCAAGGTCTGCCTGGTGGAGTGCAAGCTCGTGCGCACCCTGGGCCGCTCCTCCATCCTCCCTGTGGCCCTCCACAGCCTCAAGAAGGCCACGGACCTCGTCACCTCGATCAAGAACTCCGGCCTTTCAGGCGCCTCCAAGGCGGCCACGGGCCTGGCTGAAAGCCTGGGCGAGCTTTCCCAGAAGCTCTATGACGACCTGGGGGCCCTCGACAAGCTCTCCGACGAGGTGGAGGAGATCCACGAGCCCCTCGTCGCCGCCAAGACGGTCCGGGACGAGATTCTTCCCCTCATGCTCAAGATCCGAGGCCACGTGGACTCCATCGAGCTCCTGGTGGATGACAACCGCTGGCCGCTTCCCAAGTACTGGGAGCTCCTCTGGCAGTAGCCCTGACGCCCGCGGCCCCTTCCGCCCCGGCCGCCTTAAGGCGCCCGGCCCCGGAGAGGGCACGCAGGCCGCAGGCGGCCTTTGCCGCCGCGCCCCCACACCGCGAAGCCCGAGCTTGGCCGCAAGGCCGGGCTCGGGCTTCGCGCCCTTATGAAAAGGGCATAACCTCCCCCTCGCCTGCCTTGGCCCTGCCCTGTTCTCCCCCGGCCCGCTCAGCCCCGCCCGGTTCTTTTCCGGCCCGTTCCCTGCGGCCGGCCCGTTCCCTGCGGCCGGCCTGTTCCCTGCGGCCGGCCCGTCGCCTGCGGCCGGCCCGTTCCCTGCGGCCGGCCTGTTCCCTGCGGTCGGCCCGTCGCTTTAGAGGCCTCTTCCAGCGGCCGCTCGCAGCTTCCCTTCGCGTGCGGCCCTTCGCGGCCTCCGTTCCCTAGGCCCTTGCGCCCGGCGCTTTGCCCCACCTCCGCCTGCCCTTGCCCCCTGGGCCGGGCGCCGACCGGGTCGCCGCCGCGCCCTTGACGCCGTTCGCGCCGTTTTTCCGCCGGATCCGGGGTCCGATCCCGATTTCCATGTTTCCTATCCCTGGCGCCTTAAGCCGGGGGCGCCGCTACGCCTTCCGCCGCCGCACGAGGCAGGCCCGCCAGGCTGCGATTAATTGTTTGACGGGACATCTATTCCCTATGTTATTATGATATTTTCGGAGGAAACCCAGTCCGCCAGGAAGGGCGCGACCGCCAGGCCGCGCCCTTCGCGAATATTTGCGGCCGGGTTTCAGGCGTAAAGCCTTGACTGGCCGCGCCCCGCAATGGCTGCCGGACTGCCCTGACCCGCAGGCTCTTCCGGCCGGCCGTGACCGGCGGCCGGGCATGCCCCAGGCCGCGCCCGCCTGAAGGCCTCCCGCCTTCCCGCGCGCGCCGCAGGGGTCTCCCGCCCTGGACGGCAAGGGCCTTCCGCCCTTGGCGGCCTGCCGCCCGCGGCCCTCGCCAAGACAGGGTTCCTGACGCGGGCCTGCGGGGCCGCGCCCTTCGCCTGCCTGCCGGCGGCTCCGCGGCCGGCTGTCCTGCGGCCCCCCATCCATAACAGCGGAAGCCGCGAACGCGAACTTTTTTTATTTTCATTTCGAGTCTTGCCATGAAAAAAATAGGATTATACGACCCGGCATACGAGCACGGATCCTGCGGGGTCGGCTGCGTGTGCCGCCTTGACGGCCGGGCCGACCACGAGGTCGTCTCCTCATCCCTCAGGCTGCTGGCCAACCTCACCCACCGCGGCGCGGCGGGGGCGGATGCCGATTCCGGCGACGGGGCAGGCATCATCCTGCGCATCCCTGATGCGCTGTTCCGCAGGGAGCTGGGTTCCGCGCTCCCTCCGGCGGGGTCTTACGGGGTGGGCATGTTCTTCATGCCCAGGGACGCGGCGGCGCGGGAGCGCTGCCGGGAGATAGTGGACAACCAGGCCGGCCTTTTGGGCTTCAGGACGGCGGCCTGGCGGCACGTGCCCACCGACCCCTCCAAGGTCGGGCCTTATGCCCGGGACCGCCGCCCCGAGGTCCGCCAGGGCTTTTTCCACGGGCAGGGCAAGCGCTTCCAGGACCCCGACGGCCTGGAGCGCGGGCTTTACATCCTGCGCAAGAGCGTGGAGAACGCCGCCAGGGATGCCGGGATAGACCACGACGACTTCTATATCCCCAGCCTGTCCTCGATCACCATAGTCTACAAGGGCATGATGTACGCGGCCCAGCTCGAGGGCTTCTTCCCCGAGCTCGCCGATCCCCTGACCGTGAGCCCGCTCACCGTCATTCACCAGCGCTACAGCACCAACACCTTCCCGTCCTGGCGCCTGGCCCAGCCCTTCCGGGCGCTGGCCCACAACGGGGAGATCAACACCATCAGGGGCAACCGCGCCTGGCTCACGGCACGGGAGCCGCAGCTCTCCTCCCCGCTCTTCGGGGACGACATCAAAAAGCTCTACCCCCTCATCGAGCCTGATGCCTCCGACTCCGCGTCCCTGGACAACACCCTCGAGTTCCTGATGCGGGGGGGCAGGTCGCTGGAGCACTCGCTCGCGATGCTGCTTCCCCAGGCCTGGGGCAAGAAGTACCCCATGAGCTCCAACCTGCGGGGCTTCTTCGAGTACCACGCCGGTCTCATGGAGCCCTGGGACGGCCCGGCGGCGGTGTGCGTCACGGACGGCCGGAAGGTGGCCGCGGCCCTGGACCGCAACGGCCTGCGGCCCGCCCGCTACACCCTCACCGACGAGGGCCTCCTGATCTTCTCCTCCGAGGCGGGGTCCCTGCCGGTGGACAGCGCGCACGTGATGGAGAACGGCTCGCTCAGGCCCGGGCAGATGCTCCTGGCCGAGGCCGGGTCGGGCAGGCTCCTGAAGAACACCGAGATCAAGTCCATCCTGGCCAGGGCCAAGCCGTACCGACGATGGGTGGAGAAGAACCGCCTGGTCATCCCCGGATTCTTCTCGGCCACCGCGGACTACAGGCTGAGCCTGGAGGACCTGCGCTTCCGACAGCACATCTTCGGCATGACCCGCGATGACACCGAGGTGCTGCTGAGCCCCATGGCCTCCGCCGGCCAGGAGCCGGTGGGGAGCATGGGGGCCGACGTGCCGCTGGCGGTCCTGGACGAGCGGCCGGGGTCCCTGTTCAACTTTTTCCGCCAGCAGTTCGCTCAGGTGACCAACCCTCCCATCGACCCTATCCGGGAGGAGCTGGTCATGAGCCTCATGACCTTCATCGGCTACAACCCCAACATCCTGGCCGAGGAGCCCTCCCAGGCGCGGCTGGTCAAGCTGGCCCATCCGTTCCTGTCCAACAGCGATCTCGAGCGGCTCGCCAAGGACCTGCGCTACGATGACTTCCATGCCGCCGTGCTGCCCGCCGCCTTCGCTCCGCCCAAGGCCGGCGACGAGCCCGGCTCCTCTTTGGCGGGCGCCTTGTCCGAGCTCGCCCGCGCCGCCTCGGACGCCGCGGCGGCGGGCGCCCGGATCATCATCGTCTCCGACCGCAAGGCCGGCCTTCCCGCCGGCCAGGCGGGCGGCCCCGCGGCCGACTCCTACGGGGACGTGCCGCGCCTCCTGCCGGTCCCGTCCCTGCTGGCGGTCGCGGCGGTCAACCAGAAGCTCATCGCGGACGGCCGCCGGGTCTCCACCGGGGTGGTCTGCGAGTGCGGCGACGCCTGGGAGGTGAGCCACATGGCGATGCTCCTGTCGCTGGGCGCCTCCGCCGTGAACCCTTACCTCGCCTACGAGACCGTGGCTGAACTCGCCGGCCGGGGGGCCTTGGCCGCCCCCATGGGCGCCGCGGCCGCCGTCGAGAATTACGTGAAGGCCCTGCGCAAGGGCCTGCTCAAGATCATGAGCAAGATGGGCATCTCCACCCTGCGCGGCTACCGGGGCGCCCAGATCTTCGAGGCCGTGGGCCTGGGCCCCGGCATCATGGACCGCTACTTCCCCGGCATCCCCAGCCGCGTGGGGGGCCTTGAGGCGGCGGATTTCGAGCGCGCCATCGTGGCCCGCCTCCAGGGGGCCTCCGATCATCTGCCGCGCGCGGCGCGGCCCGCTTCCGGCGCGGCCCCGGAGGCCTCCTTCCCGGCGGCTCCCGCGCCCGCGGCCTCCTTCCCGGCGGCTCCCGCCCCGGCGGCTCCCGCCCCCGCGGCCTCCTTCACGGCCGCGCCTGCGTCTGAAGGGCCGCAGGCGGAGGCGGGCCAGCCCTCCGCAGCTTTCGCGGCCGTCTCCGATTTCGGGCTTTTCCCCGCCGCCGGAGGCGAAAGCGCGAGGGCCCAGGCGGCCGCCGCGGCCGCGCCCAGGCCGGTCAGGCCGCTCGCCGACGGCGGGTCCTACCGCCTCCGCCACCAGGGCATCAGGCACCTGTGGACCGCCGAGAGCGTGACCCTCCTCCAGGAGGCCGTGCGGACCGGGAGCTACGAGACTTACAGGAAATACGCCGCCCTCATCAACGAGCAGGGCGAACGGGCCTTCACGCTGCGCGGCCTTCTGGACTTCAGGCCGGGGGAGCCCCCGGTCCCCCTGGAGGAGGTGGAGAGCGCGGAGTCGATATTCAAGAGGTTCGCGACCGGGGCCATGTCCTTCGGGTCGCTCTCCAAGGAGGCCCACGAGACCATGGCCGTCGCCATGAACTCCCTGGGCGCCCGGAGCAACTCCGGCGAGGGCGGCGAGGATCCCGCCCGCTACGCCCCCAGGCCCGACGGGGAGAGCTCGATCTCCGCCGTCAAGCAGGTGGCCTCGGGCCGCTTCGGGGTGACCCTGGAGTACCTCAACCATGCCAAGGAGCTCCAGATCAAGATTGCGCAGGGGGCCAAGCCGGGCGAAGGCGGCCAGCTCCCCGGCCACAAGGTGGACACCGAGATAGCCCGGGTCAGGCATTCCACCCCAGGGGTGACCCTCATCTCGCCTCCGCCCCACCACGACATCTACAGCATCGAGGACATAGCCCAGCTCATCTACGACCTCCACCAGGCGGCCGACGAGGCCACGGTCTGCGTGAAGCTCGTCTCCGAGGTGGGGGTGGGGACCATCGCGGCGGGGGTGGCCAAGGGACTGGCCGAGTCCATCCTCATCTCCGGCTTCGACGGGGGGACCGGGGCCAGCCCGCTTTCCTCCATCAGGCATGCGGGCTCCCCCTGGGAAGTCGGCCTGTCCGAGACCCAGCAGACCCTGGTGGTCAACGGCCTGCGCGCCCGGGTGCGGCTTCAGTGCGACGGCCAGATGAAGACCGGCCGCGACGTGGCGGTGGCCTCCCTCATGGGCGCGGACGAGTTCGGGTTCGCGACCTCCGTGCTGGTGTCCATGGGATGCCTGATGATGCGCAAGTGCCACACCAACGGCTGTCCCGTGGGCGTGGCGACCCAGGACCCGCGGCTCAGGGCCCGCTTCAAGGGCACACCGGAGCACGTGAAGAACTATTTCCGCTTCGTGGCGGAGGAGCTCCGCGAGATCATGGCCCGCATGGGCTTCCGGACCCTCGCCGAGATGACCGGCCGCGTGGACCGCCTGGCCCCCAAAAAGGACGCCCCCGCCGCCAAGGGCCGCGGGCTGGACTTCACGGCAGTGCTCCACAAGCCGGAGTCCGGGGAGGTCCGCTTCAGGGGCTACGAGGACAACCGCGACCGGAACACACTGGACGACCGCCTCATGCCGGCGGTGCTCCCCCACATCGAGGCGGGCACCCCGGTCACGGTGGAAAGCCCGGTCAGGAACACCGACCGCACCGTGGGCGCGAAGATCAGCTCCCGCATCGTGCGCCGCTACGCCCACGCGGGGCTCCCGCCGGACACGGTGCGCCTGAAGCTCGCGGGCACGGCTGGCCAGAGCTTCGGGGCCTTCGCGGCCAGGGGCCTCACCATCGAGATCCGCGGCGAGGTCAACGACTACGTGGGCAAGGGCCTGTCCGGCGGGAAGCTCATTGTGCGCCCCCCCGACCAGACGCATCCTGACTTCGTGCCGTCCAAAAACACCATCGCCGGCAACGTCACCCTCTACGGCGCGGTGACGGGGGAACTCTACATGCGTGGCCTCGCTGGCGAGCGCTTCGCGGTCCGCAACAGCGGCGCCCTGGCGGTGGTGGAGGGCATAGGCGACCACGGATGCGAGTACATGACCGGCGGCCGCGTGGCGGTCCTGGGCCCCGTCGGGGTCAACTTCGCGGCCGGCATGAGCGGCGGGCTCGCCTTCGTGCTGGACACGGACGGCTACTTCGACGTCCGCGTGAACCACGAGATGGTGGACCTGGATCTTCTCGAGCCTGAGGACGAGGCGGAGCTTCTGGCCCTCATGCGGAGGCACCTCCTGTACACCGGGAGCGACGTCGCCCGGGGCATACTGGAGGCCTGGCCCCGGGACCGGGACCGCTTCGTCAAGGTCCTGCCTCTGGAGTACCGCAAGGGCATCCTCATCGAGCGCAGGAAGTTCATCTACCCGGAGGATGATCCCGCCAACGCCGCGGCGGCCGCGGTCGTGCCGGAGGCCGCCTCCTCCGCGGGCGGCCAGAACGTCAGGGCCGCAGGCTGAAGCAAGCCCTGACCCGGGCCGCAGGGCCGGGGCCGGGCAAAAGGCAGGGCCGGGGCCGGCCAAGAGGCCGGGCCGGGGCCGGGCAAGAGGCCGGACCGGGTCAGGCTAAAAGGTCGGGCCGGGTCGGGGCAAGAGGCCGGGCCGATCTCAGGCTAAGAGGCCGTTCCGGTCTCAGGCTAAGATGCCGGGCCGGCGCAGGAAATGGCCAAGCCGGAGCCGGCAAAGCGGTCAAGCCGGAGACGGAAAACGGCCGGGCCGGGACGGCGCAGGCAGAGAGGTTAGGCCGGTCTCAGGCTAAGAGGCCGTGCCGGGCTCAGGCAAAGAGGCAGGGTCGGCCTCAGGCAAAGAGGCAGGGCCGGCCTTAGGCTAAGATGTCGGGCCGGTCCGGGAAGAGGCAGGCCGAGCGCCCGTGAAAGGGGCCACGGAACATACAACGATGAGCGAGTACAGACCAATAGCAGAAAGAGTCAAGGACTACCGTCCCGTGGAGATCAGGCCGTCCGTGGAGCCCTTGTCCGAAGAGCTCAAGCGGTGCCAGGACTGCGGCATACCCTTCTGCCACGCCATGGGGTGCACCCTCCACAACGTTGTCCCCGAGATCAACATCGACGCCCTCCACGGCAGGTGGGAGACCGCCCTTTACAAGCTGCTGGAGACGAGCCCGTTCCCTGAGTTCACCGCCAGGGTCTGCCCCGCCCTGTGCGAGGGGTCCTGCGTCCAGGGCCTGAACGGGGTCCCGGTCCCCGCGCGGCTGGTCGAGTACGAGGTCTCGGAGCGGGGCTTCGAGAACGGCTGGATCCGGCCGCTTCCGCCCCTGAGGCGCCTGGATCTCCGGGTGGCCGTGGCGGGCTCCGGCCCCGCCGGGCTCGCCTGCGCGCACCGCCTCAACCGCGCGGGCGCCTTCGTCACGGTCTACGAGCGCGACAGGAGGCCCGGGGGCTTCCTGCGCTACGGGATCCCCGACTTCAAGCTGGACAAGAAGGTCATCGACCGCAGGATCGGCCTCATGGAGGCCGAGGGGGTGGTCTTCCGCATGAACGTCGAGGCGGGCGTCGACATCTCCCGGAGGCTCATCGAGGACCGCTTCGACGCCCTGGTGATCGCCGCCGGGGCCCGCAGGAAGCGCGACCTCGCCGTGCCCGGCCGCGAGCTTTCCGGGGCGCTGTTCGCCACCGACTACCTCTCCGCCCAGAACCGCGTCAATTCCGGCGAGATCGCCGGGCTGCCGGAGGGCTACTCCGCCGCCGGGAAAAAGGTCCTGGTGATCGGCGGAGGCGACACCGGGTCTGACTGCGTGGGCACGGCAGTGCGGCAGGGGGCGGCGGAGATCTCCCAGTTCGAGATCATGCCCGAGCCTCCCTCCGTCCGCGCCCCCGCCAACCCCTGGCCCCAGTGGCCACGGATACTGCGTACCTCCTCCAGCCACGAGGAGGGCTGCCGCCGCCGCTGGAACGTGGACTCCCTGGAGTTTCTGCCCTCCGCCGAAGGCTCCGGGGCGGTGGGCGCGGTCAGGTGCCGCGAGGTGGAATGGAAGGCCGAGGGAGGGCCGCCGCGCCCCGTGCCCAAGCCGGGTTCCGAGTTCGAGACGAAGGCCGACCTGGTGCTCCTGGCCATGGGCTTCACCGGTCCCGAAGAGACCCCGCTGAGCCCCTCCGGACTGGCCGCCCCTCCCGACGGCCGGCTCGAGCCCAGGATCTACGCCGCCGGCGACTGCGCCCGCGGGCCGTCCCTGGTGGTGCGCGCCATCAGCGACGGGCTCGGGTGCGCGGAGACCCTCCTGCGTGACTTCGCGCCCCTGAGACTCGCCCGCCGGAGCGCCTGACGGGCCGGCAAGTCCGTAAGCCCAGGCGCTGGCCGCCCGCGCGGGGCTCCTTGCGGCGCGTGAGTTTCAGGGAGCGGCCAGCCTTGCCGCGCGCCTCAGGCGCGTTCCCGGAGCGGTCAAAGCTTCTCCCGAGCCCCTGCGGGGAGTTCCAGAGGCTACGGCTTTTCCGCGCCGCCGGGGAGTTTAGGGAGCGGTCGCGGCCCGCCTCGCGCTTTCGCGGAAATTAGGGAGAGGCTTGGCCCTCCCGCGCGCCTCCGCGGGACTGCGGCGGGGTCAGCCCTCCCCGCAAGGCTTCAGGTAACTGCGGCGGGGCCAGCCCTCCCCGCAAGGCTTCAAGGAACTGCGGCGGCGGTCAGCCCTCCCCGCATGCCTCCGTGGGACTGCGGCGGCGGCAAGCCCTCCCCGCAAGGCACCGCGGAACTGCGGCGGCGGCCAGCCCTCCCCGCTCGCCTCCGTGGGACTGCGGCGGCATCAGGTCATGCCTCGGGCCTTTGAGGAGTTCCGGGAGCGGCCGCGGCCTCTCGCGCGCTTCCGTGTAACTACGGCGGCGACCGGGACCGCCCTCGGGCCTTCGGGGAGTTCCGGGAGCGGCCGCGGCCCCAAGCGCCTCATCAAGGCCGGAAGGCCGTCGGGGCCATCCTTCCGTTTCGCCCCGCCCAGCCGCAGGAAGAGGCGCCTGTGCGCCAGAACTTTTTCAGGAGGAATCCCGTGATACTACTCGCCGGCGCCGGCGGCCAGCTGGGCCGCGAGCTCGCGGCCTGCCTGGGGGTTCTGGGGCCTCTGACGCTCTGGACCCGCCAGGACGTGGACTTCTCAGGCGAGGACCTGGAACGGGAGATCTCCGCAAGGAAGCTTCCGGGGCTCAAAGCCGTCGTGAACGCCGCCGCCTACACGGCCGTGGACAAGGCCGAGTCGGAACCTGACGTCGCCCGCCGGGTGAACGCCCGGGCAGCCGGGGCGCTCGCGGCCCTTGCCGAGAGCCGGGGCGCGGCCATCGTTCATTACTCGACCGATTACGTCTTCGACGGCGCCAAGAGCGGCCCTTACGTTGAGGAAGACCCCCCGGCCCCTCTCAACGTCTATGGCCTCACGAAGCTCGAGGGGGAACGCGCCGTCTCCGGGGCGGCTTCACGCCACGTGATCCTCCGGACCTCCTGGGTGTTCTCCCAGACAGGGGCCTGCTTTCCCCGGACCGTCTACAGGCTCGCCCGCGAACGCGATACCCTGGACATGGATGCCACGCAGAGGGGCGCCCCTACCTCCACCGAGCTTCTTGCCGCCGCCACCCTGGTGATCCTCCGGCGTATCCTCCAGGGCTCGCCCGTCTGGGGACTCTTCCATCTCACGGCATCGGGTGAGACCACATGGCACGGCTTCGCCAGCCGCGTGGTTGCCAGGGCGGCGGAGCTGGGCCTTGAGCTCAGGCTCAGGCCAGAGGCCATCACGGCCCGGACCGTGCCCGACCTTTCCCGCCCGGCCAAGAGGCCGCTCAACAGCGCGCTTTCCACCGCGAAGATCCGTGAGGCCTACGGCCTCACGCTCCCCTGCTGGCAGTACCATGCGGACAGGTTCGCGGACGGGCTCCGCCGCCAGGCGGACCTCGCGTAAGGCCCCTGCCCGCTCAAGGCGATCTGCCGCCTTACGCGTTTATCGGCCTTGCCGCCGGGGAGCGCCGCCCGGAGCCTTTCCCGGTTGGCCCTTCCTGGCCGCCCTGCAGGCAGCCAGGCCTGCCTGCGCTTTCGGTCTACAGGCTCTCCCGGCCTGCCTGCGCTTTCGGTCTGCAGGCTCCCCCGTCTGCCCGCGCTTCCGCCCTGCAGGCTCCTCCGCCCTGCCCGCGCCCTCGGCTGACCGGTTCATCAGGCTTGCCGTGTCCCTTCCGTGTTCGGGCGGACAAGTACAAAGCCAGGGAAACGGCCGCAGGGCCACTGAGCCGCAGGGGAACAGGGCGGCAGGGGCCCAGGGCCGCTCAAGCCCTTGAAATCTCAAGCCTTCTATCATAAAATGACCTTTTCATTCGCCATCGTTGCCGTTTCTTTTCTTCGGCACGGTCCCCCGGAAGCGGTGCGGCCCCGGTTCAGGGTTGCTTTGAGGCCTTGAGAGGGCCCAGGCCCTTTCGCGGAGGCCTGGAGAGAGGCCGGAGGGCTGAAGGGTCATGTTGCGGGCTGGCCCCTTCGCGGGGGCCTGCAGACCGGGCCGGGAGGCGATGGCGGCGGGCCGCCCAAGCGCATTTCAATGGAGATTTAATGAGCCGATACACGACAGCCCCCTGCGGCCGCGAGGACAAGGACAACAAGCGGGGGAAGGCCGCCGCCGCCTCCGACAAGGCCGCCGGCAAGGGCAAAGGCAAGGGCAAGGATGCCGCCCCGGAGACCCTGAACATCTGGGACCGCTCAAAGCCGGAGGAGCGCGAGGAGATCGAGCTTTACGCCCGCGACTACATGGATTTCCTCACGGAGGCCAAGACCGAGCGGAAAGCCTACAGCCTGGTCCTGGGGCATCTGGAGAAGGAGGGCTTCACGGATCTCGCCAACGGCGGCAAGATCGGGCGGGGCGGCTACCTGGGCCATTTCGGGAAGCTCCTGGGCGCCTACGCGCCCGGCAGGCTCTCCCCTGCGGGAGGCTTCAACCTGATAGTCGCCCACGGCGACAGCCCGCGGCTGGACCTCAAGCCCCGCTGCGTCTATGAGGAAGGCTCCCTCGCCCTCCTGAAGAGCAACATGTACGGGGGCCTCAAGAAATTCCAGTGGCTGGCAAGGCCCGTGGCCCTGTGGGGGTTCGCGGCCCTCAAGGACGGCCGCGCGGTGGATTTCCGCTTCGGCGAGGACCCTGCGGGCCCCGTCCTCACCATCACCGACATCCTTCCCCACCTGGACCGGAAGGTCCAGCGCGACAAGAGGCTCGTGGACGCTTTCCCCGCGGAGAAGCTCAACGTGCTGGCGGCTTCCGTGCCCTGCGGCGAGCGCGAGAGCAAGCACCGCCTCAAGCAGGCCGTGTTCAAGATCCTGGAGGACCGCTGGGGCCTCAAGGAGGAGGACCTCATCAGCTCCGAGATCGAGATCGTGCCCGCCGGGCCTGCGGTCCCGGTGGGGCTTGACGGCTCCTTCATCGGCGGCTACGGCCAGGATGACCGGCTTTCGGTCTACGCCATGCTCCGGGCCTTCCTGGCCGTGGAGAAGCCCGAGCGGCCCCTGATCCTCCTGCTGGTCGACCGCGAGGAGATAGGCTCACGCGGGGCCACCGCGGCGGCCACCCGCTTCGTCGAGCGCCTGGCCGCCCTGGCCCTGGAGAGCGCCGGCGTGGAGCCCGGCTACCGCGCCGTCCTGGATTCCCTGGCCCGCTCGCATGCCGTCTCCGCGGACGTCGAGGCGGGAGTGGATCCCACCTTCAAGGAGGTGAGCGACGAGATGAACTCCGCAAAGGTCACCTTCGGCCCTGCGGTGGTCCGCTACACAGGGGGCGCGGCCAAGTACGGGGCCTCCGAGGCAGGGGCGGAGTACATGGCCAAGATCCGCGCCGTCTACGACGGCGACGGCGTCATCTGGCAGAGCTCGCTCCTTGGCAAGCAGGAAGAGGGCGGCGGCGGCACCGTCGCCATGAATTTCGCGGACTTCGGCATGGGCGTGGTGGACTCCGGCGCGCCGGTCCTGTCCATGCATTCGCCCTTCGAGATCAGCTCCAAGGCCGATGTCTGGATGACTTACCGGGCCTACAGGGCCTTTTACAGGGACGCCTGAGCCGCTTTAGGCGCCCCCCCGTTTCGCCTGCGGGGCAGGACCTTGTCTCGCCCTTCGGCCCGGCAAAGCCTGCGGGCCACGCCCGACAGATACCCCAAGCGATCGCCCAGCACGTTCCGGCAAGCGATCTACCAAGGGAGGGAACAAATGCGTAAACGTCTTCTGCTCACCTTCGCGGCCGCGGCCTGCGCCTGCCTCGCCCTGGCCTTCGGGGGGCATTCCGCCTCGGCCCAGGACTCTGAAACTTCGGCTAAGACCTCTCCGATAAAGATCGGGCTCATGGGCCCCGTCACCGGGCAGTGGGCCTCCGAGGGCCAGGACATGCTCAACGTGGTAATCATCCTGGCCGAGGAGCTCAACGCCGCCGGCGGCATCGGCGACAGGAAAGTCGAGATAGTCGTGGGCGACGACGGCGGAAGCCCCAAGACCGCCGCCCTGGCGGCCCAGCGGCTCATCTCCGAGGGCGTCGTCGCGGTGGTGGGGACCTACGGGTCCTCGGTCACGGCGGCCGCCCAGGACATCTACGATGAGGCGTCGGTAGTCCAGGTGGCGACCGGCTCCACCTCCATCGCCCTTTCCGAGAAGGGCCTGAAGCTCTTCTTCCGCACCTGTCCCCGCGACGACGAGCAGGGCCGCTTCCTGGCGGCGAGCGTGAAAAACCTTGGCTTCACCAAGGCGGCCATCGTCCACGACAACACCTCCTACGCCAAGGGACTGGCCGATGAGGCCAGGGGCATCTTCAAGGACTCGGGGATCGCCGAGGTCTTCTACGACGCCATTACCCCCGGCGACCGCGACTACACGGCGACCCTCACCAAGATCCGCGCGACCGAGCCGGATGTGATAGTCTTCACGGGCTACTACCCCGAGGCGGGCCTCCTGCTCCGGCAGAAGAAGGAGATGAACTGGGACGTGCCCATGATCGGCGGCGACGCCACCAATAACGTTGTCCTGGTGGAGGCCGCCGGCGCCGAGGCTGCCCAGGGCTATTACTTCGTGTCGCCCCCGGGCCCCGCCGACATCAAAGGCGACAAGGCCCGCAAGCTCCTTGACACCTACCGCTCCCGCCACACCGAACTGCCCTCCTCCGTGTGGAGCGTGCTGGCCGGCGACGCCTTCGGCGTGATCGTGGAGGCCCTCAAGTCCGGAGCCGCGGACGGCCCCGCCATCGGCGAGTACCTGCATAACGGCCTCAAGGGCTACGAGGGCTTCACCGGACCCATCTCCTTCAACGAGAAGGGCGACCGCATCGGCGACGTCTACAGCCTCTACCAGGTGGATGAGCAGGGCAAGTTCGTGCTCAAGTAGCGCGGGGCTGCGGCAGTGAGCGCCTTCCCGCGCGCGCTGCCGCCTTCTCCCGTCCTTTTATCGCCTTCCTTAAAGCGGCCTTTCCCCCCCAAGGCCCCGCCGGAGCCAGAGTCTCCGGCGGGGCCTTGGTATCCTGCGGCTCCTGCGGGGTTTACGCCGCCGGCATGGCTCCAGCTCCAGAGCCTCCTGCGGGGATTCCGCCGCCGGCACGGCTCCCAGAGGCTGCTTTGGGGATTCCGCCGTTGGCACGGCTCCGAAAGCTCCTGCGGGGTTTCCGCCGCAGGCACGGCTCCAGAGTCCTTGCGACTTCCGCGCGATGCCTCTGGAAGCGGTCTGAAGGCAGCCTGACCAAGGCCCTGTCTTGCCTGAAGCCAAGGCCCTGTCTTGCCTGAAGGCCCACAAGGCCACGCTCCGAAAGCGGCCTTTGCCCGCGTGAGACTGTAGCGGCACGTTGCCGACGCGGCACCGGCGGCTGACCTCCCCGCCGGCCGGAAGCTTGCCTCTGCCGGAGCGGGGAACCGGCTTGACCCTGTGCCTGAGGCGCGGGCCTGCAAGAGTGAAAACGGGGAGGCCGCTCCGGCTTTCAAGGGAAAGGCAGAGAGGCCGCTCCGGCCCTCAAGCGGAAGGCAGGGAAGCCCCGCAGGCCCTCGCGGAGAAGGCAGGGAGGCCCCGCCCCGCCGACCTTCAAAGGGAAGGCAGGGAGACCGCTCCGGCCTTCGCATGGAAGGCAGGGAAGCCCCGCTGGCCCTCGAGGGGAAGGCAGGCAACCCGCGCGGTTCTTCAGGAGTGAAGGCGCATTCAAGGCCGCCAGAGAGAAAGCGGGGAGGGAGCTCGGCCCTCCTTCAGGTATTCCAGTGGACTTTTTCATACAGCAGTTCTGCAACGGCCTCACGACCGGCGGCATCTACGCGCTCATCGCGCTGGGATACACCATGGTCTACGGGGTCATGAAGCTCATCAACTTCGCCCACGGGGAACTCTTCACTCTGGGCGCTTACCTGGGCTACATGCTTCTCGTGACCCTGGGGCTTGCGGATTTCATCGGCCCGGTCATGGGGCTGTCCGTGTCCATCCTGGCGGTGTCGCTTCTCACCGCGGTCTCCGGGCACCTTTTGGAGCGCGTGGCCTACCGGCCCCTCCGGCACTCCGACCGCCTGGCCGCGGTGGTGTCGGCCCTGGGGGCGAGCATCTTTCTCCAGAACGCCATCATGCTCAAATGGGGAGCCCAGTACAGGGCGTATCCGGCCAGCCTCCTGCCGCCCGTTTCCTTAAGCGTCTTCGGTCAGCCGGTACCGCTTATCCGGATCCTGGTCTTCGCCGCGGCGGTCGCCCTCATGCTGCTTTTGTGGCTCTTCATCAACCGCACGCGGATGGGCCTGGCCATCCGGGCGGCCGCCATCGACCAGGGAGCGGCCAAGCTCATGGGCGTTGACGTCTCCAAGGTGATCGCCGTGGTGTTCGTCATCGGCCCGGCCCTGGGCGGCCTGGCCGGGCTCATGGCGGGGCTCCTCTACGGCCAGATAAACTTCAGCATGGGCCAGCTTTACGGCCTGAAGGCTTTCACGGCGGCCATCATAGGCGGCATCGGCAACATCCAGGGCGCGATGATCGGAGGGCTCCTGCTGGGACTCGTGGAGTCCCTTGGCGCGGCCTACGTCTCGGTCGCCTGGAAGGATGCCTTGACTTTCCTGGTGCTCATCATGATCCTCGTGGTGCGCCCCACCGGCCTCCTGCCCGAGCGGGTGGCCGAGAAGCTTTAAGGGGGAACGGCAGGTGTCATTTTCCCCCGGAGCCCTCAGCGGCCCAGTCGGCGCGGGCCCCTCGGGCCGCCCCTCCCGCTCCCTGCCCCTGCCCGCGGCCGCGGCGGGGGCGGCGCTGTTCTTCCTTATCCCCGTGCTTTTCAGGGCCGCGGGCCTGGCATCGGCCCCGTACTGGCTCGACGTGCTCAACACGGTGGGCCTTTACGCCATACTGGCCCTGTCCCTCAACGTCATACTGGGCCACGCCGGCATGTTCAACATGGGGCATGCGGCCTTCTTCGCGGTGGGCGCCTACGTGACCGCGGTCCTGAACCTCGACTGCGGCTGGCCGGTCCTCTGGACCCTCCCGGTGGCGGGCCTGGCGGCGGGGCTGTTCGCCGCGGTGGTGGCGGGCCCCATCATCCACCTGCGCGGCGACTACCTGCTCATAGTCACCATCGGCATAGTGGAGATCATCCGCATCGCCCTCACCAACGACGTGTTCGGCCTGACAGGCGGCCCCAACGGGCGCATGGGCATCGCCCGGCCCTCGGTGTTCGGCTTCAGGATAACCAAGCCCCAGCACTTCTTTTACCTCATCTGGGTCTTCGTGGCCGTGAGCCTCCTGATGTTCCGCAGGCTCGAGCTCTCCCGCTTCGGCAGGGCGCTCAAGTTCATCAAGGAGGATCCGGTGGCGGCCGAGGGCATCGGCATCAACACCTCCCGCCACAAGCTCCTGGCCTTCGTCATCGGCGCCGCGTGGGCGGGGTTCGCGGGGACCATCTACGCCGCGCGCATGCGCACCATCTCCCCTGACTCCTTCAACTTCAACGAGTCGGTGCTGCTCTTCACCATAGTCATCCTCGGAGGCTCCGGAAGCCGGGGCGGGGTCCTTTTGGGCTCCTTCCTGGTCATGGGCCTCCCGGAGCTCTTCCGCGGCTTCCAGGACTCGCGGCTCCTGGTCTTCGGCGCGGCCCTGGTCGTGATGATGATCTTCCGACCGCAGGGGCTTCTGCCGCCCAAGCAGGCGGCCTACTCCCTCCCGCCGCCCTGGGACGCCCTGCCGGGCCGGGCCGGCGCCAGGAACGGCGCCTTCGCGGGGCAGGGAGGCGGCAGCGGCGGCTCTTCCGGCTCCGCCGAAGCTTTCGGAGTTTCCGCAGGTCCCGAAGGTTCCGGATCTTCCGGCTCCGCCGAAGGTTCAGGAGCTTCCGGAGGGCCAGGACCTTCCGGTTCCGCCGCAGGTCCCGGATCTTCCGAAGGTCCGGGGGGTTCAGGATCAGCCGAAAGTTCCGAGAGTTCCGGAGGTTCAGGAGCTTCAAGGGGACCCGGAGCTTCAGGGGGCTCCGGAGATCCAGAGAGCTCCGGGGGCTCCGAAGCTTCAGGAGTTTCCGGAGGTTCCGGCCCTGCCGCGCCCGGCGGCTCCCCCGGAAGCCCCGGTCCTCAGGGGCCGTCAGGGGAAAGGGGATAAAACGTGCTCCTTCTTTCCCTCAATAACGTCACCAAGACCTTCGGCGGCCTCGTGGCCGTGGCCGGCTTCTCGGCGGGGGTGGAGCGCGGCCAGACCGTGGGCCTCATCGGCCCCAACGGGGCCGGGAAGACCACGGTCTTCAACATCGTCACGGGCTCGATCCGCCCCGACGCGGGCTTCGTGTTTTTCGCGGGCCACAGCGTCAGCTCCCTGAGGCCCAGCCGGATCGTGGAGCTGGGCATCGCCAGGACCTTCCAGACCATCAGGCTGTTCCCGCACATGTCGGTGCTCGAGAACGTGCTCTCCGGAAGGCATTGCCGCATGCGGGCGGGGCTGTGGGCGGCCTTCCTGCGGCTTCCCTACCAGAGGCGCGAGGAGAGGGGCGTGGTCGCGGCGGCCATGGAGGAGCTGGACTTCGTGGGCCTCTCCGCCAAATGGAACCTGCCCGCCGGGGCCCTGAGCTACGGCGACCAGAGGAGGCTGGAGATCGCCAGGGCCCTGGCCACCGAGCCGCGGCTCCTGGTCCTGGACGAGCCTGCGGGCGGCATGAACGACAGCGAGACCGAGGCCCTGACAGGGCTCATCGCGGCGGTCAAGGCCAGGGACATCACCATCATGCTCATCGAGCACGACATGGGCTTCGTGATGAAGGTCTGCGACCGGGTGGTGGTGATGGAGAACGGCGCCCTCATCGCCGAGGGCACCCCCGGCGAGATCAGCCAGAACCCCAAGGTCATCGAGGCTTACCTGGGCCTGGACGAGGAGGGCTGAAGGCGTGCTCGAGGTAAAGGATCTCAAGGTCTCCTACGGCGGGGTCGAGGCCCTCCACGGGATCTCCCTCAAGGTCGAGGAGGGCGAGCTCGTGACTATCCTGGGAGCCAACGGGGCGGGCAAGACCACCGCCCTCATGGCCGTGAGCGGGCTCGTGCGGCCCAAGAGCGGGGAGATCCTCTTCAACGGGGAGCGGCTCGACACGCTCAAGAGCCACGAGGTGGTGGCCAGGGGCGTGACCCAGGCCCCCGAGGGGCGCCGCGTGTTCGGGCCCATGACCGTCGAGGAGAACCTCAGGCTGGGGGCCTTCACCCGCAAGGGCCCTGTCCCCCCGCGGCTCATGCAGCGCGTCTTCGGCCTTTTCCCCCGCCTGGAGGAGAGGCGCGGCCAGATGGCGGGTACCCTGTCCGGGGGCGAGCAGCAGATGCTCGCCATAGGCAGGGCCCTCATGGCCGAGCCCAAGCTGCTCCTCTTAGACGAGCCCTCGCTGGGCCTCGCGCCCCTGCTCGTGAAGTCGATCTTCGAGACCGTCAAGAACATCAACAGCTCGGGAGTGACCGTCGTCCTGGTGGAACAGAACGCCCGCGCGGCCCTTAAGCTCGCGGGGCGCGGCTACGTCCTGGACGTGGGGCGCATAGTGCTCGAGGATCTCTCCGTGAACCTCTTGAACAACCCCCTGGTGAAAGACGCCTACCTCGGGAGCGCCGAGGCCCGCGCCAAGTCCGGCCCCGCCTGAGGCCCGCCTCAGGCGGGGCCCGCGCCGGGGCAGCCTGGCCGCAGGCTCCTGGTTACCGCCTCCGGGCAGGTGCTCCCGGGCCGCGGGACTTCAGCCCCTGCGGGCAGGGAAGGGGAGGCACAGGCCGGCTCCGGAGGGCAGCGGAGGGGCTGATGCCGCACGTTTTCTCCCCGCCTCCTGTCCTGTTCAGGCGGCCGGGGGGGCGCGTTGCGGCCGGCGGCTCCGTGCCCGTGCGGCGGCGGTGTTCCCCTCGCGTGGCGGCGGCGCGGACAGAGGCGGGCAAAACACATGGCGCTTTACACGACACGCCACGTGCGCGGCCCCAGGCGGGGGAGGCTCCCCCTCCTCCCCCAGGCTGGCGGGTACGATCACGCCCCGGAAGACCTTTTCCGGGACTTTCAGAGGCTGTTTCCCGGCAGAATTAGTTCGGCGCGCCGTATAATTGGACGCGGCTCGGCACGGCCTTTTCGCCAGTCAGCCTCGTTCGGCCGAGGCGGGCGGGTGTGCAGGGGATGCCGAGGGAACGCTTTCCGGTCGGGGAAGGGGCTGCGGAGCCCGTAAGCCGGTACGGCCACTGGGGCGGAGCGGGGCCAGCCTGTCAGCCGATCAGGCCGGTATGCCGGCCGCGCTTCAC
>JAITRL010000103.1 GCA_031288415.1 Deltaproteobacteria bacterium
GTCTTGCCGAAGCCGGCTCCGCCGGCAGCGCCGCCGCCGCAAGTCTCGCCGAAGCCGGCTCCGCCGGCAGCGCCGCCGCCGCAAGTCTTGCCGAAGCCGGCTCCGCCGGCAGCTCCGCCGCCGAGGGTCTTGCCGAAGCCGGCTCCGCCGGCAGCGCCGCCGCCGAGGGTCTTGCCGAAGACGCCTCCGCCGGAGGCGCCGCCGGAACAGGATTAGCCGAAGCCGACTCCGCCTGCAAATCCGCCACCGGCGCTCACGGGGCTCCTGGCGAGGCGGTTCCGGCGGCTGAGCCAGCGGCCGATGCCGAGACGGCCTCCGTTGGCAACGCCGGATCCGCCAAAGGCGCAGGCCTGCCGCCCGGAACTTATGCCTCTGCGGCCGGCGGAGCCGCCACGGGCACATTGCGCAGCGAGCCGCAGGCCTCCGGGAGCATTGCGGCCGCCCCGCCCCCCGCTTTGGCCCGCCTGCCTCTGACGGTCCCGGACAGCCCTGCGGCGCCCGAGACCCCCATTGCCGATCCTCTGGACGCCTCGCTCAGCTTCCTGGCGGTCCTCGAACTCAGCCGCACTGGGTTCCTGCGGGTATTCCAGGACACTGAACTTGACGCGACCGGCCCCAGGATGTTTTTGGCCGACCCTTCGGCCGAGGCATCCGATGAACTCGACTACCGCTGACTCCAGAGGCTACGCTTGCCATGCTTCCCCTGAAGACCATAGTGGAGGGCCTCCTTTTCACGTCAGAGACCCCCCTGGATGCCGACCGGATTATGAGCGCCGTGGAGGGCGAGGCCTCTCTGGAGGAGGTCCGGGAGGCCCTCGTGATCCTCCGCGAGGAATACGAGAGCCTGGGCCGGGCTTTCGTCCTGAAGGAGGTGGCTGGGGGCTACCAGTTCCGGACGTGCCCCGAGCTCGCCCTTTACGCCGTAAGGCTAGGAAAGCGGGTTCCCCCGAGACTTTCGAAGGCCGCCCTGGAGACGCTGGCGGTGGTAGCCTACCGCCAGCCGGTGCTTCGCTCCGAGATCGAGAAGATCCGAGGCGTGGACGCCGGCGGCGTCCTCAAATCCCTGCTCGAGCGGGATCTTGTCCGCGTGGCCACCCGCGAGGAAAAGCTCCCCGGCCGCCCGATACTCTACGCGACCACCCGAAGGTTCCTGGAAACCTTCGATCTGGCGGATCTCAAAAGCCTTCCCACCATCGAGGAAATGGACAAGCTCTCCCCGCCCGCCCATGAGGGCCCCGGCAAGCTATTCTGAAGCGATTTTGAGCCGCCGAGGCCAGCCGCCGCTGACAATCCGCAAAAGCCTCAGGGAAACTCCTGACGACTCGGCGCGCGAAAGCGGCAGAGAAGCTCCGGGGTTTTCAGAGGCTCCCAATGTGCCAAAGCCCCAAGCGGCGGGATAGGCCATTGCCCGTTGCGCCTTCAGGCCAGCAGGCCGGAACCCTCACGCCTTCAGGCCAGCCTGCCGGAACCCTAGCCCCTTCAGGCCAGCCGGCCTGAAGGATTGCGGCGACCACGCAAAGGCTATCTCCGGCGCCGTCCCCTGCCAGCCTTCGCCGCAGGCCCTCCCCGCCAGACCGGGAAAACAGAAGACGCCCAAGGCGCCGCATGCGGGCGAGGACCGTATTTAGGCAAGCCTGCCGCGCCTCAAGGCGCTTCCGGGCCTGCCTGCGCCGCGAAACGACGTCAGGTGCCCGGCTCCCTATGCGCCGCTCCCGGCCTTACCGCATCGGCCAGGGCGCCCACAGGCGCGCCCGGACCTCCGCCAGGCGGAAGTGCGCCTTCCATGCGGGCCGCGGCTGCGGCCTCAGGGCCAGGCGCGGCCAAGGCAGGCGCGATGTCCTTGACGACGGCTATCTCCTTGCAGTCAGGGTAATGGACGCAGTTGAAGCAGACGGCCCAGATCTTCTGGGGGAGCGAGTCGAGGGTGACCTGGCGGTAGCCCATGGCGAAAAAGAACCCGGGCACGTACGTGAGCGCGAATATCCTTCTGATAAGGAGGGAGCGCGCATCCTCCTCGATGGCGGAAGTGATGGCCCGGCCCACCCCGCGACCCATAAAGGCCTTGCGCACCGCAAGAGACCTCACCTCGGCCAGGTCCTCCCATGAGACCTGGAGGGCTCCTGCCCCCAGGATGCCGCCGTCTTCCCGGGACTCGGCCACGTAGAAGGTCTGGAGAGTCTCGTAGAGACTGGAGTAGCTGCGCGGGAGCAGCAGGCCCTCCGCGGCGAGCTGCCTCAGAAGGGAGTAGATGGCCCCTACGTCCGTCACTCGGGCCTTTCTTACCAAAAAATCCATCAGGAACACCAAATCCGCACTGACTCTGCCGCCTCGGCGAGAGGAGGAAATCCCCGCCCCCGCTCGGCCTCAGGCGCGCCCGAGCGGCCTGGCCGGGCGGCCCGACAAGTGTAGCCGCTGTAGGGGCGGTTGACAAGCGCGGGACAGGCCGAGGGCGCTACCCGCCGGCCGGGCCGCCGGTCACCTCAAAGCTTATTCCGCCTGGAGAACGCAAGCCTTGCCGACTGCGCGCCGGTCGCCGCAGGCCCGCCTCGCGCCGGCCGTACGGGCCGCCGTCGGAGGCCTGAGGCTCGCGTTTCGCGGCGCTCTGAACGTTTGGCAAGGGACCGGCATCTTCAGGCAAGGGCCGGACACTGGTCAGGGCGGAAACCTGGGCCTAGTCAAGCCAGGGACATGCAGGCCCCGTGAAGCCGGGGACTATGCGGGGCCAGTGTGGCCGGGCAAGCGTAGGCAGGCAGGCGCCGGAAAAGGGAGGGAGCCGCCAGGCTCAGAAGCATGAGCCGTCTCAAGCCCGTAAATGACCGCCCGGCCAGGGTCCTTGGACAGGCCGGCCGACGGGTCTTGGAATTTGGGGGTGATTCGGGTACAGTCTTCGCGCTGGCATCGCCGCAGGGTAAGGCGGGAACCGAATCCCGGCCCTGGCTTCAGAAGCGGCGGCTGCGGGAAAGGGCTGGCGTGGCGGAATTAGCGGGCGGGGAAAGCGCCGTGGAACTCTCCGGGGTGTCGCTCACCCGAGGCGGCACCCGGCTTCTGGATAATCTGAGCTGGGAGGTGTCCAAGGGCGAGCACTGGACCGTCCTGGGGCCCAACGGGGCCGGAAAGACCTTGCTGTTGAGGATCGTGACCGGTTACGTCTGGCCCACCTTGGGCACGGTCACCGTGCTGGGCAGCCTCCTGGGGACAATCGACCTCAGACTCCTCAGAAGGCGCATCGGCTGGGTCTCCCAGGCCGTCTCGGATCTCATGCCCGGCTACTCCACTCTCCTGGACACCATAGCCTCAGGCCCTCTGGCATCCCTGGGCCTCTACGATGACCCGCCGCCCGAGCTGGCCGCCAGGGCCGAGGCCATCGCCTCGGCCTACGGGCTCGCCGACAAGCTCAAAAGGCCCTTCGCGCACCTGTCATCGGGGGAGCGCCAGAGGGTGCTGCTCGCCAGGGCCGCCCTGACCGAACCGGAACTGCTCATCCTGGACGAGCCGATGAGCAACCTGGACATGGGGGGCCGCGAGCTCTTCCTCGAGAACCTCAGGGAACTCTCCGCTTCGCCTAAGGCGCCGACGATCATCCTCACCACCCACAACACACTGGAGATCGCCCCCTTCATCACCCACGCGATCATCGTCAAGGGCGGCATGGCCCTCAAGGCCGGAGCCATCGCAGAAATCATGACCGGCGAAACCCTCTCGGAGGCCTTCGGCCTGCCTCTGGAGGTGGAGAAAGGCGCCGCCGGCAGGTACGTCGCGACCCTCAAACGCTAAACAGGGCTCACGGCAAGGCCTGAGCGGAAGTCCCGGCAGGACTGCCACGCGACTAAGGCTAGAGACGAAATCCTGCGGAAAGCGGCAAAGGCCAGGCCCGCGGAAAGCGGCAAAGGCCAGGCCTGCGGAAAGCGGCAAAGGCCAGGCCCGCAGGCGCTGACTTCAGTCAGGGCCTGCGGGCCTAGCCTTTGGCAATTCATGACCGGCAGGAACTTGGCCTGGCGGGCCTGCCCGCGCAGGGCCGCGCTTGCCCGCGCAGTGCCGCACAGGCGAACTGGCGGCTCTCCCTGAGGCCAGGCTTCAAGCTCCCCGCCAGGACCGGGGAAGAGGCTGACGGAGCAACGCCCGCACTGTCCCGTCGGACGCGGGTATCAAGGCTACGCCAGAGGCGCCGTGCCTGTCGGGACCGCTCCAAGACCGGCCCTTCGGCGGCCCGGAGGCTGGCGAAAGGGCGAGGCAGGGCATCGGCCCCAAAAGGGGCCAGGGTCAAAACCACTGGACTGGCCGCAGGGCCGCACGGGACACGGCGCTTAGCGGGCGGAATAAGCTACCCGTCCAACTAGACGCGCTGGCGCTTCGGCGAGGAACGTTTCCTGGCGGCCTTGTGAGAGGACCGCTGGGCCTCGACTGCGGCGAGGGCCCTCTCCAGCGTCTTGTCGTTCCAGGGCGTGGCCGCCTTGACGACCTCGGAGACCGGGGGGTCAAGCGAAAAGACGGACTCGGCCCCGGAGGCTGGCCTCTGG
>JAITRL010000236.1 GCA_031288415.1 Deltaproteobacteria bacterium
TCAAGGCCTGATCCGCTCACGGGTCATCCCGGCCCGGCAAGGAATCCCTCCCGCAACAGGGGGGAGGCCGCAGTCGCCGCAACGGGCCCGCTTCCCCGATCTCCTGTCACTCTCAACAAGCCAACCTTCCCAGGATTCCCGTATGGAGGTGATTGCAAAAAAAATATCCCTTGATCTTGCGTTCAAGGGACTTCACTGGTACAATATCTGCTTGGGTTGACCTTCCGGGAAGGGAGGGGCCCTTATGGGAAATTTTCTCCTGAACGTCCTGGCATCCGTGCCGGGAAGCCTTCTGGCAGCCATCTTCATTAAGAGACTTTAATGAAATGCCCCTGCAGGGAGTAGAGGAGTCCTGCAGGGGCCTTACTTCCAATCATAAAACGGAGGGTTTCCCCGCCGGGCCGGGCGGAGCCATCAACTCCTCCCGGCCTGCTTAATATATCCATGCCGGAGGAAAAAAGCAAGAGGCGCCTAAGGCCTGGCCTGAAAGGTTACCTTCGGCTTTCTCGTTCAGTTCAGGAATGAGGGGCCCGGCAGGCGAAAACCGCCCCCCGTGAGGCCTCTGCGGGTTTTCCTGAGCAGAAGGGCTTTTCCGCGACTTTCCGACCGGAACCAAGGCGAGGCGGGCCAAAGCCGCCAGCCTGCAGGAACGGTTTCCTGCGGTCTTGCCCCCCGGCGCGGCCTTCCTGCCTCCCGGCCTTCCGTCTTTTCCTGGCGGCCTGCTCCTTCAGGCGGCAGAGCCCTTTCAAGGCGCCTCTCCCCGGTCCTTCCGAACGGGGGCGCCGGGAGGTCCGAACCCCGAACCGCTCCCTGTTGACTGAAAAGCTTTTTCCCGCCATAATTCAGGCAAGGAGACCGAATCCAATTGCTTTGCGCTTTCCTCACGATTTTCCTGACGGCCCCTGCGGCTACCAAGGCCGCAGGGGCCGCTTTCGCGGAAAACCTGCTGAGCGAGACGTCGCCCCCCGCCATTGTCACCCTCGATGGCCTTTTGGGCGCGGGAAAGACCACTTTCGCCCAAGGCTTCGGTGAAGGCCTCGGCCTGAAGCCGGGGGAGGTGGCCAGCCCCACCTTCACGCTCGCGGATCTCCACCGCGGCGGCAAGGTCGCCTTCAACCACCTGGACCTTTACCGCCTGGGCGAGGCCGGGGACGCCGCAGCCGCCCTGCGGGACTTTCTTGAGGCCGGCCTGGACGAGTGCCTGGACGAGGGCTTCTCGCTGATCGAATGGCCGGAGAGGCTCCCGGAGCACTTCTGGCCGGAGGAACGTTACCGGCTCCGGATCCGTCACATGACGGAAATCCCCTCGCTCTGGCCAGGGAGCGGCCCTGACGGCTCCAGGGCCGCCGCAGGTTCCCAGTCCGACGGCCCGGCCAGGGCCGGCCGCCGAACGGGCCGCATCCTGGAGATCTCCGGCCCCTTTTCCGCGGACGCGCTGTTCGCCCGCCTGAAGTCCAAGGGGCTTAAGCCGGAACCGCCCGCATGATTTCCCCCAAAGAATCCCCGCTTAGGCCGGCCGCAAGGCTTCGCCTCAGGTTTTGTCCGCCGCTTGCCCGCCGCCTGCCCGTTGCGGCCCGGCGCCGGGGCGGCGCCGGGCCGGCCAAGGCCCGTTCGTTGCCGGGTCGGCGGAGGCCCTGTTGGGGAGGCCCTGTTGGGAAGAGTTTTCCAGAGCGCGGAAGAGACGACTTCCGCGAGGGGCCGGCTCTTCCGCCGACCGGCCGCCTGCCTTCCGTCCTTCAGGCCTTATGCACTCTGGCACGGGGCTTTAACCGTCTCTCTGACCCTCCGACCCTCGGATTTCATGCCCTGAGGCCCTCAGTCAGGCCCGCGCCCGCGGCAACCGGGCTGAAGGAAGGTGCCCGCTTAAGCCCCGACAGGCCCCGGCGGGCCTGAAGGCGGCCTGGGCCGCAGGCCTGCCCTTGCTTTTCCGGGGCCGTCGCGGCCCCTTCCCGGAGGCTTCCCGCCTCCCGCAACCCCGAGCCCCCGAGGCGCCCGCCGCCTCCGGGGCGCCTTTGCCCGCCCGTGGCGGCTTGTCATGCCCCGCCTCCGGAGAGGAGCCGCTTCAAGCCCCCCGGGCGCCCAACCGGTCACGAGATGTCCCTGATAGTCCAAAAATACGGCGGGAGTTCCGTCGCCGACCTCGACCTTATCCGGGGGGTGGCCCGCAGGTCCATCGCCGCCAAGAACGAGGGCCACAAGGTGGTGGTGGTGCTCTCCGCCATGAAGGGAGAGACGGACCGCCTGATCCGGCTCGCCAAGGCCGCCTCGGAGGACCCCGACCCCAGGGAGCTCGACTCCCTCCTCTCCACCGGGGAGCAGACGTCCATCGCCCTCTTCGCGCTGACGTGCCAGTCCTTAGGGGAAAAAGTGAAGTCATTTCTGGGCTTCCAGGCGGGGATCGCCACCGAGGGGCCGCACGGCAAGGCCCGCATCGCCTCCATCGATCCCGCCAGGATCCAGACCGAGCTCGCCAAGGGCCGCATGGCCGTGGTGGCCGGCTTTCAGGGGATCGGCCGCGGGGGCGACTTGACCACCCTGGGCCGCGGGGGGTCAGACACCACCGCCGTCGCCCTGGCCGTCGCCCTGGGCGCGGACGTCTGCGAGATTTACACCGACGTGGACGGCATCTACACGACCGACCCCAACGTCTGCTCCGACGCCCGCAGGATGGACCGCATAAGCTACGAGGAGATGCTGGAGCTCGCCAGCCTGGGGGCCAAGGTCATGGAGATCCGTAGCGTGGAGCTCGCCATGAACTACGATCTCCCCATCCACGTGCGCCACGCCCATGACCCCAGGGACGGCACGCTCATCTGCAGGGAGGACCCCAGCATGGAAAAGACCCCCGTCCGCGGAGTGACCCACTCCATGAACGAGGCCCGCATCACCCTGGTGCGGGTACGTGACGAGCCCGGAGTGGCCGCGCGGATCCTCCAGGTGGCCGCCAAGGCCGAGATAGTGGTGGACGTTATAGTCCAGAACAAGTCCGTAGGCGACGGAGGCCTCTGCACGGACCTGTCCTTCACCGTGCCGGCGGGGGAGTACTCCCGCACCATGGCCCTCATGAGCGAGCTCACGTCCGAGCTGAACGCCGAGGCCGTGGTGGGCGACGACCAGATAGCCAAGGTCTCCATCGTGGGGGTCGGCATGCGCAACCACGCGGGCGTGGCCGCCAAGATGTTCCAGGCCCTGGCCTCGGAAGGCATCAACATAACCATGATCACCACCTCGGAGATCAAGATCAGCTGCATCATCGAGAAAAAGTACGCGGAACTCGCGGTGCGCGCCCTCCACGACGCCTTCGAGCTGGCCCGGCCCCCCTCCGGGGAGTGAGCGCCGCAAGGCCGGGGCCGGTAAAGGCCAATGCCGCGCGAGGCTCCTCCGGCCCTGCCCGGAACCCGGCTTCCCTCCCGCGGCAAGGAGGCGCGCTTTCCCCTGGCGCGAAACCGGCCGGTAAAACGACCGGCCGGAAAAAGCGTAAAGCCGCCCGGAAGGCCGGCGGCCTCAGGGCGGCTTTACGCGGGAAAAACCCTTGTGCTTTGCCGGCCCGGCGCGCCTCTGAACGCGCCTTCCGGCCGGCGGGCCAGGCTCTCCTCCCTGCTTACGGGCGGCCCGGCTCCCGGAAGGTCAGCCGGCCGGGCTCCCCTCGGGCGCGGCATCGGGGGAGACCTCGGTCTTGGCCTCGGTCACCGTGAGCGGCGGGGCGTTGCGGGAAGTCATGTCGGAGCCCCACTTGAGCAGCTCGGCCCGCAGGGCCTCGATGCCCTGCGGGCTCCTGTCCAGGCCCTCCATGGACAGGAAGATCAGCTTGTCGCCCATCTGGTGGACCAAAACCGCGACGTAGTTGTCGGAGCGGGATCCCCACAGGTTGAAGGAGGCGAGCACGCCCACGCCCAGGGAGGTCGGGGTGCGGTGGAAGACCCGCGTGTAATCCCCCAGGGCGTAAGTGAAGTCGAGGTCGTGGCCCAGCTTCCTCGTCAGCGACCTGTTGGCCTTGCCCTCGAGCCCCAGGGCGATGATCCGCGTGTTGGTCGCCAGCGTGAACCAGCTCACGTAGCGCTTGATCTCCTTGGCCGTCCTCTTGCCGTCGTAGCTGCGCTCGTGCATCTTCCTGGGCACGGTCACGAGGGCTATGTTGGGCACGTTCCTGAACTCGCCCCGCTCCATGGCCCGGCAGAAGTCCAGGTACTCGTCGGGCCGCGCGAAGGCCGCCAGCACCACGAGCTTGAAGCGCTCGTTCATCCTGTACAGGAACTCATCCCCCTTGGGGCACAGCCCTGTCACCAGGCTCATGCCCTCCGGCGCCGCCAGGTTCACGGTGAACTCCCCCACCCTGGCGGCCCCGGCGGCCGGCCCGTCCGCCGCGGCCGCAGGCCCGCCGAACAGCAGGCCTGAGGCCAGGACCGGCAGGCAGGCGGCCGCAAGCGTTAAACTGCGCTTTCTCATGTGTCCCTCCGTAAAAAACTCTCCCGTCTTTCCCCAGGCCCGCGCGGCAAGGCGCAGGCGGCCCGGCCCGGGGAGGGGCGGCGGCCCGGAGGCCTGCCTGCGGCCGAAAGCCCCTGCCGGGCAAAGCGGTCCGCCAGCCGGGCGTAGAAGCCCGGACAGGCCGTCCGGAGGCTGACCAAACCGGGCGGGACAGGCCGGATCGACCGGACTGCCCGGCCTGTATTCAAAGCCCGTGCCACCAAATCGTGGGCCCTGCGGCCCGGCGGCTCCCGCCCTGCACCCGGAAGGGGGCCTGAAGCCTTCCGGCAGGCCTCATTTCAGCTTACCACAGGCGGCCCCGAACCGCACCAGGGGTGCAGAGGCTCGATTGAGAGCTTCGCCGGCCGATGCCGGCAGGGCGCAAAAGCTGAAGGGCGGCCTTGGCCTTTGTCGCCCCGGGGGGCGCTTCAAGGCGCCCCCCTCGCCACGCCGCCTGCCGGTTGTCGCCTGTCGCCTGACGGCCCGCAGGCGACTGGATTTTCCCCCGCTCCCCCGGAACCTTCTTTTCGGCACCCGGAGACGAATCAAGAGGCCTGCTCCGGCATCGGGAAGCCTCGGAGCCCTGAGCCGGCAAGCCCCGGCCGCTGAGGCAGGCCCCAACAGCGCCCTGGCCCGCCGCAGGAAGGCCTCTTCCCGCCGCAGGAAGCCTGACATGCCGCATTGCGCCTCAGCCTTCCCCGGGCGGGCCTGACCAGGCCCTAGGGGCCACGGGGGCTCCCCAAACTGCCCCGCCTCTGCCTTAGGCGGCCCCAAGGCCGCCCCATGCCTGCCAGGGGCGGCCTCGGGGCCCTGTGATTTTCCGGCTTTATCCCGTAAAATGCCCCCAGGGAGAGCTGAACATGACCACTGACGCGCCAGCCAAGGTCTTCCGGCCCGATATCCGCGGGAGCTGGTTCCTCCTGGTGGGGCTGCTCATGGGCCCGGCCATAATCCTCTTCGACCGGGACCCGCAGGGGAGATACCTGCTCTGGGCGGCCATGACCGTGTTCTTCCTGGCGCTTATCCTTCACCGCCTGAGCGTCTCGTACAGGATGGACGGCCGGGCGCTGGTCATACGGCGCTGGTGGGGCCTGCTGGGCGAGACCGTTATCCCCTACGGCGAGATCTCCCAGGTAGAGACCAGAAAGACCTTCGCCGCGGCCGTGGCGGGCTGTGGGCATGTCCTGGTCGCCACCGGAGGGGGGGCCTGGGAGACCGTGTTCTCCCAGAAGAATCCCGAGGCCCTCCAGGAAGAGCTCGAGCGCCTGCGCGGCCTTGCCTCGGTTCCGCCCCTGGGCGGCTTTGCCGATGGCGAAGGCGAAGCCGCAGGCAGGCCCGCCCATGCGCCCGGCAAGCCAGGCCGGGAAATTGACGCTCCCGGACCTGAGCCGGCTTATTCCGGGCCTGAACTGGGCGGCCCCGGCCAGGAGGACCCGGAAGGACCCGGCCCTGAACCGGGCTACCACGAGCCGGAACTGGGCGATCCCGAACCTGACCCTGGCGATCCGGAGCCGGAACTGGGCGATCCCGGACCTGACCCTGGCGATCCGGAGCCGGAACTGGGCGATCCCGGCTTTGTCGCGGCACGGATGACCCCGGAAGAAGACGACCGGCAAACAGTTGAGCCTGGAGAGACTGGAGATCCTGAAGAGCCTGGGGATCCTGAAGAGCCCGGAGAACCGGAAGAGCCCGAAAAGCCCGGGAAATCCTGAGAACCTCGTGGCCGGACAGAAGCCGGGAACCCTGCCTCGCCGCTCCGCGGACGGAAGCGGAAGCCGGAGGCCGCGTAAAGTCTAACCGCGGAAAAACGCCTCTGCCAGGCAAAGCGAAGCTTCAGGACAAGGATAACTGGCCCTAAGCTTGCGCGAAGGCCGCCGGAAAAGCCGCGGAGCCTTCGCCTCCTCCAAAGCCGCCAAAGCGCGCCGCCTTGGCTTCAACAACGCGGAAAAGACGCGCCCGGAGCAGGTCCGGAAACCGCCGGGACAAGGGGACGGGGTCGGGAAAGGCTCGGGCCAAGTCTCCCTTGCGTTTCTCCGCGCGCCCTGATCCTCTCGTCTGGAGTTCCCCTTGCCGATTCCCGACAGTACCATTCCCGGCTACGGCTTTCCTTATCCCGCCCGCGTCCACTGGACGGGCGCCGCCAGGCTTTACGCGTCATCGGCCCCGCCGCCTCCCGGCCTTGAGGCTTCCAGACCGTTGGCGTCTCCGCCCTGAAGCCCCGCCGCCTTAGGCAAAAGCCTTTCCGCCGCAGGCGCCTGGCGGCAGCCGCCCTCAACCTCTTGCCTTCCAGAGCCTCAATCGTCTTTACTGCCTCACCGCCCTCGTTGTCTTGAGCGACTGCCCTCCCGACCGCCGCTGAGCCTTGAGGCCTTGCCGCCTCGCTTGCCCGGCCGCCCTGACATGACCTGACGGCGCGCCTCTCACGGCCTGAGGGCCCGCGCCCTGAGGCCCCGTTCCCAGCCTGAAAAGCCGGCCTCCCTCTCAAGCCTCCCCTCCCCGGCATCGCCCGGGAAGGGCCAGGAGCGGAAGATTTCCAAGGACTACTACAGCATCCTCCAGGTGAGCCCGGACGCCGACCTGGAGACCCTGAAGAAAGCCTACCGCCTGCTGGCGGTCCGCTGGCACCCTGACCGCAATCCCGGCTCCCAGATGGCCGAGGACCGCTTCAAGTCCGTGGCGGAGGCCTACGCCGTCCTCTCAGACCCCAAGAAGCGGTCGCGTTACGATGAGCTGGGCCACGAGGGCTTCGGCGGGGAGTTCGGGCCCAAGGACATCTTCGAGGGCTTCGACCCCTCTGACCTCTTCAAGGAGTTCGGGCTCCCCGATGACAGGGAGACCCTGTCAAAGCTCCTGGACCTCAGCGGCGGGGACGAGCACGACCCCGCCCGCCTCCTGGACTTCTTCTCGGGCTTCGGCCAGAAGCAGGGCCCCAGGAGGAGGCCTCCCCTGGCAGGGAAAGACCTCTCCCTGCCCCTGGCCGTGAGCCTCAGGGAGGCCGTCTTCGGGGCTTTCAAGGCGGCGGCCTTCAATTCCGCCCGAGGGGTGGTCAAGGCCATGGTGCGCATCCCACCCGGCACCCGCGACGGCGACGTCGTCACCGTGCCCGGCAGCGTGCCGTCGCCCAAAGGCCCCCCCGGCGACCTCAAGGTCCTCGTGAACGTGACCCCTGACACCGACTTCACCGTGCGGGGCCAGGACATCCTGACCACGATCCGGCTCAGCGGGGCCGAGCTGGCCTCCGGCTGCGCCCCTACCGTGCCCACCCTGGACGGGAAGACCCTCAGGCTCGCGGTCCCCGCCGGGACCCTGCCCGGCGCCCGCCTCAAGGCGGCCGGCCACGGCGTCCCGGGCAGGGCCGGAAAAGGCTCCCTCATCGTGACCATCCAGCTCTCCGGCTGAAACAGGCCCCTCTCCGCGGCTCCCCCTGCCTGTCGGCAGCCCCGGCCTGCCCGCCGGATGGAGGCCGGGCTCTTCAGCGCCCGACTCCGGCCTCCCTCCGTTCCGGACCTCTTAGGCCGCCGGCAGCGGCCTTCACCCCGGCCGCAGGCCAGGCCCTTCCGGCCAGCCGCCTCTCGGAACCCGGCCGCCTCCCTGAGGGCGGCCGGCCTTAAGCCCAGCCCCCCCTTGCCCAGAAGGAATACCCATGTACAAAGGCAAGACCCTCTGCGTCGTCGTCCCCGCCTACAACGAGGAAAAACTTCTCCCCCGCACCGTGGAGACGATGCCCGACTTCGTGGACCGCATCATCGTGATCGACGACTGCAGCACTGACGGCACCGGGGCCGAGGCCGAAAGGCTGGCCGCGGCCGACCCCAGGGTGGTGATCCTCACCCACCCCGAGAACCAGGGGGTGGGCGGGGCCATCGCCACCGGGTACAAATGGGCCAGGGACGCGGGCATGGACATGGCGGCCGTCATGGCGGGAGACGGGCAGATGGACCCGGCGGATCTCGGAGCCCTCTGCGACCCTGTGGCCGAGGAGGGCATCGACTACTCCAAGGGCAACCGCCTGGTCTACGAGGAGGCCTACCGGGTCATCCCCCGCGTGCGCTTCTTCGGAAACGCGGTGCTGTCGTTCCTCACGAAGATCGCCTCAGGGTACTGGCACGTGGCCGACTCCCAGACAGGCTACACGGTCATCGGGAAAAGGGCCCTGGCCGCCGTGGACTGGGACAGGATGTACCGGCGCTACGGCCAGCCCAACGACATCCTGGTGCGCCTCAACGTCGAGGACATGCGGGTCAGGGACGTGCCTGTCCGCCCGGTCTACAACATAGGCGAGCGGAGCGGCTTCCGGCCCAGGCAGGTGCTCTGGCCCATCTCGCGGCTCCTTATCCGCATGTACTGCTGGCGCCTCTGGAAGAAGTACATGATCCGCGACGCGCACCCCCTGTTCCTTTTCATAATGCTGGGCTCCGGCCTTTTCGCCCTGGGCTTCCTGTTCTTCCTCAGGCTCCTCTACCTTTTCTTCAGCCAGGACCAGATGCCCGAGGTGACCCTGATAGTCTTCCTGTTCACCGTGACCCTGGGGCTCCAGTCCTTCCTCTTCGGGGTCTGGATGGACATGGACAAGAACAAGGAGCTCAGGTGAGCCGCGCCGGCCAGGGGCACCCGTCCCCCGAACCTCAGGGCCGGGGCGGAAAAGAGCCTGCCGCAGGCGCCGGCGGTCAAGGCCTCGCCTGTACGGGAGAAGGCAGTCCGGCAGGGCGGCCGGCGCGCGGCCGCCTTTTCCGACAGGCGCCGCCGCGGAGGCGCGGTGAACCCGGCCCCCTGCCTTTGGAGACGAAATGACGCCAGGCGGCCGAAAAGCCGCGGCTAACGCGGCGCTGCAGAGCCGGTTTCGGGCCGCTTACGGGAGAGGGCTCAAGGAAGCAGCCGCCGGCCGTCAGGGCAAAAGGGCAGTCAGCGGGCGGCAACGCGCCGGCTGAGGCCTCCGCGGCGCGCGGCGCCTATCCGGCCATGGCAACCAGGCGGAAGAGGGAGGCGGCCGGCGGCGAGAGGATTGTTTCCCCGCCACAGGCGCCGGAAGCCGCAAGAGGACAGGGCAAGCCGAAGAGCGTCATCGGCAGGCTTCCGGCACGGAACGGGCCCCTGAAATGAGCGCAGGGCCAAACCGTAACCGGCTGAAGGGCTCTTTCAGGAAAGAACCGCAAGGGCTTGCCCCGGAAAAGCCATGAGCGCCCGCCTCCGGCGGTCAGCCTGACCGACGGCCAGTTCCCGAGGGGACATCCGCGCGCAGGCCTGCCGCGGGCCATGGGCATTACGCGCCCCTCCTGTCCCGTTCGCGTGATCCGGGAAAAAGAGACCGGAAAGCGAATTATCCGCCAATCCCGCGATTAGGCGAAAGCGTCATTTTAAATCAGGTTTTCGCTCCGGCGCAAACGCTGGATGAGACTCTGAGGATCAAAAAAAATATTATCTCGCCAGCGCCTGGAATGTCCCTTTCAGGCGAAAGAGGCAATATGCCGGATAAAGCTTCGCGCCTCCCCGCGCTAAACAAAAAACGGGGAAGAGGCCGTCCGAAGGCCATGAAAAACGGGGGCGGGGGACCGCGGGAACGCCCCGGCCCCCTTAGGGTAACGCGGGAGATGCCGGCCCGGGCGCGGCTTAATCAGGGAGGACAGACGGCGGGATTGTTAACCCGAAAAAAATCCGGGGATTGCCGCGGCCGGGCGGCGGCCGCCTCCGGCGTGAACCCGGTTTTCCGCGGGCCGCCGCCCGCAAGCGGGACAACCTGAACGGCAGGCCGGGAACCGGACTGCCGGCTTGAGTCCCCGGTTCTAGACGGTATGCATGTAGTTCCCGTAAGAGTCGTAGATGAACGTCACGGAGCCGTCCCTGCGCAAGACAGTGTCGCCCACGACGCCCGCGACTTCGCCGGTGCCCTGGCAGGAGGCCCTGTACGAGCCGTTCTCGTCGTATATCTGGACGTTCGAGCCTTCCTGGCGGACTATTATCGTCGACGAGTACCCCTTCAAGTCCCCGGTCCCCTGGCAGGAGGCCTTGTACGAGCCGTTCTCGTCGTAGATCTCGATGCTGCTGCCGTTCTGTTTTACCGCTCCGATCATTTTCCATTCTCCTTGAGGGCGCCGGCGTCAACCTGAAAGCATTTCCCGATGCCGCCGGCGTGTCGGAATTAACGAGGCCAATCCCGGAACGCCGCCGCCGCGGCTCGCCCGCGACGGCCCGCGCACGGCTGAAAAAGGCCGCGACAGGTCAGGGGCGCCCGTTTTCAGGGCCCGCCCGGCCGCCTGTGCCATGCGCGCGGGCGGGGGTTAAGGGAGGGAACGATCCATTTCCGCCGGGTTTCCAGGGACAGGACCCTAGGCCGGCCGCCGCATCCGAGGCCGCGGCGCCTGTCCAGCTCCCGGCGCGGATGCCTTCAGGCCGAACTGCCCTGGCACCTGACTTTAGTTGATGATTTTACTGCAGACGGATTTCAGATTCCGGAACATCGGAGCCTTTTCAAAATAATTTTAGGCTCTTGGCGGTATCCCGCCTGCCGGGAGGGGGTTGCCCCGGCCGGAGGCCCGGCTGTTCTTGCCTGTATCCAGAAAAATGGCGGGTTTTCTAGGGGTTACGACTGAACTGAGGTGCGGGGGACGTCTTTCGGCCTCGCTTTCCGGCTCCGGGGGCTTTAGAGCCTTGCCCCGAAAGGTTTCTTCAGCCGGCCGTCGGCACAGGCGGCCGCTGGATGCGGCCTCATTGCTCATGCCAGGCTGACGGTCCGTCCCGCCGAAACCCTTGGGAAACCGCAGGCCCGATCGGGACCTGCCGACGCCTGCCGCAGGCCTCGCGGCCCGCGCCGGGGGTCACCGCCTTCGCCCCCGGAAGGGCGGCGCGGCCGTGCGTTGCCGAAACGGAAGGCCTAAGGCCCGGGCCGGGCAGGCGAAGCAGGCTTCGGATTGTTGCTGACGGCCTGTTCCTCCTAATTGTCCTGCCCGATCTGCACGGCGTTGACGTAAGAGTCCTCGAACAGGCCCATCGCCCTGTCCGAATCCTCCCGGGATATGTCGTACTCCACCGAGTAGACCTTGTCCTGCCCCTGCCTGGAAATGAGGTAGCTCTTGAACTCTTCGGCCAGATCGAACACGTCTTTCCCTTTCCTGTCCTTCTCTTCGCCCGTCAGGTACAGCCAGGCCGACAGATGAAGCCGGCCGCGCAAGGGTGTCACGAAGTTGAACCCGATCTCCGGCGCCGCCGCGTTGCCGCACAGGTGCAGGCAGTCCCTCCGAAACTCGATGTCGGGCAAACTTAGGGCCCTGTATAAGTCCCCGAAAGTCATGCCGAAGGCGCTGACCGGGCCTGTCACGTCAGGGTTCGTCGCCAGCTTCGCGAAATCGAAGCTGCAGCCGGAGGAAAGCTCCGGCACGGCAATGGTCTTTACCGTGTCGCCGCCCGTGACCTCCACCCGGCACCCGCCGACCTGATACTCCCTGAAGGTCGTGTCGCCGAGCTGATCCTTGCGCTTGGCCGGGCCGAGCACGGACTCGAGATAGTCTGTCGTGGCTCCGACTATGCCGGGCTCGAACACCTGCGTGAGTTTGCCGTACGCTCCGCCGGACTGGGCCTGCGCCAGGCGGGGCGCCGCGAGAAGGAGCAGCAGGGAAATGGCTGAGACGATGACATTTTTTCGCATGATGACCTCTCTCAAGAATCGCTGCGGCCGGCCATCTGCCGCTCCGGGCTGACATAGGCCCGCAGAGGGGGTGGCCTTCACAGGCCGGGCGCGGAGGCTCGCGGCCTCAGGAAGGCGACGGGCCGATGCGGAGACGGCCGTCGCCTGCGGGGTTTCGGCGCCGCCTGCGCTCCGCGCAAGGATCTTCTGCCGCGCGGCGACGGCGTCGGCCGGCCCCCCGCCCCGAAGGGCCCGCGCCCTGCCGGAAGCGGGGCCGGAAAGACCGGGAGAGGGCGGGGCCGCTTCAGCCGCCGGGGCCGGGCGCGCCGCCGGGGCCTTTGCCGTGCAGCTCGGAGAAGCCCTGGAACAGGATCTCCTTCTCGTCCGCGGCAAGCGCGGTGTCCTCGGAGGCGCACCCCTCCCTCGCGGCGAGTATCCTCTCCGCCGTCCCGGAGGGAGTGTCGTAGGCGGCCCTGGCCCGCGAGACGAGTTCCTCGGGCCCCACGCTGTCGCCGGGCCAGGCGAACGCCGCCCCGAACAGCGGCATCTGCCCTGCGAGCCGGGGTTCCGCGGCAAGGTCCGCCCCCAGCTTCTCCACGAGCCTCCCCGCGCGTGCCGGGTTCACGCGGGGCATGATGACCGCCGCCTCCCCGGTCCCCAGCCGGGACGGGATGTCGATGCGCCTGAGCCTTGCCCTCAGGAACTCCGCGAAGAAGCCGGGCAGCCCGCCCTGGAACGACACGGCGAGAAGGCCCAAGGGCTTTTCCGCCTCCAGGGATCTGGCCATCTCGTACTTGAGGGAGAGCTCGAAGTGCTCCTCGCGGAAAAAACCGCTCTCCGGATCCAGGCAGGGATGCGCCGGGCGGCTCCGGCGGCCTGCGGCGGCCCCGGGCTGAACTTTCCCGCGGGATTTCGCCGGGGACCCGGCCTGACCCGCCGGCGGAGCCTTGGGCTTGGCTTCAGTCTGAGCCTTCGCCTGAGCCTTGGCCCGGGGTTTCGCAGGGGCCTTGGATCGAGCCTTGTTCCGGGCTTCCGGCGGAACCTCGGCGCGGGCTTTCGCCGCGCCCTTCGCGGGAGCCTCGGCCTGAGCAGCGGCGGCGCGGGATTTCCGGCCCGGCCGGCTTTCCGCGGCCTGAAGGGGGACAGGTCCAGGGGCTTGCGTGGGCGGGCCTTTGTCGTTCATGCGGGGACTCCGTGGCCTTAGGTTCCGGCGGCGGGCGCCTGAAAAGGATTTTCCCGCCGGGGCGCGGCCTTGCCGGACGTTCCCGCGTGGAGGCGGGCGGGCGGGCGGGCCCGGCCCGGCGGCGGAAGTTCCGGAAGCCTCCGCCCGCATGGACCGTCTTACACGAAGTCCAATATCGCCTGGGGCATGTTCCGGAGGGACACCACCTTGTCGACGCAGCCGGTCTTGATGGCCTCCTTGGGCATCCCGAAGACCACGCTGGAAGCCTCGTCCTGGGCCAGGGTCTTCGCGCCGGCCTCCTTCATGACCTTGAGGCCATCCGCCCCGTCCGAGCCCATGCCGGTCAGGACCACGCCCACGGCGTTGGCTCCGGCGTACTTGGCCACGGACTTGAAGAGCGGGTCCACCGCGGGCCTCTGGTGGTGGACCATGGGGCCGGACTTCACCTCGATGTAATAGCGCGCCCCGGAGCGGCGCAGGAGCATGTGGAAGTTGCCGGGGGCGATGAGGCAGGTGCCAGGGAGCACCGAGTCGTTGGCCTGCCCCTCGCGCACGTTTATCCGGCATATGTCGTTCATGCGGTCAGCGAACGACTTCGTGAAGTTCGGCGGCATGTGCTGGGCGATCACTATCCCCGGGGTGTCCGGGGGGAGCCGCGTGAGTATCTCCTTGAGGGCCTCGGTCCCCCCGGTGGAGGATCCGATGGCGATGACCTTGTTGGTGGTCTCGGTGATGGCCTTGCGGGAGGTGGCCATCGCCCCGCCGGAGGCGACGCGCTTCATGACCCGCGCCCGGGAGGCCGCGCGGATCTTGTCGGCCAGTTGGGCGCCCATCTCCCCCACCGTGAAGGAACCCCCCGGCTTGGCCAGCACCTCCACCGCGCCGCTTTCCAGGGCCTCCATGGCCATGGCGCTGCCCTTGGGCGTGAGCGAGCTCACGATGATGACCGGGAGCGGGCGGTGCGCCATGATCTTCTTGAGGAAGGTGATGCCGTCCATGCGCGGCATCTCGATGTCGAGGGTGATCACGTCGGGACTGAGCTTCACGATCATGTCCCGGGCCACGTAGGGGTCCGGGGCCGCGCCCACGACCTGGATGTCCTTGGCCTGGGAAAGCTGCTCGGTGAAGATCTTCCTGACGATGGCGCTGTCGTCCACTATGAGGACTTTGACCATGGCTGCTCGGTCCTGAACGGAAGCGGCGCGCGGGCGCCGGAAGTTGCTGGCCGCAGGGGCGGGGCGGCCGCCGCCGGAAGGCGGGGGCTTTCAGGGGCCGGGCCGCCCCGGGGCCAGGCCGCGCCGCCTCAAGGAAACGCGCGGGATGCGGGGCGAAGAGGCGGGGCCGCGCCTCGGCGGAAGAAAAGGCTCCCCTTCCAGGCCGCGGGCGGCTCAGGGCCGCCCCGGCAGGGAGGCCCCGCCCGTCACGGCGTCACCTTGCGGTAGATGCAGGGGGCCACGTACTGGAAGGGGTGCTGGAGCCCCGAGAGGCTCTCCGAGTGCCCGATGAAGAGGTATCCCCCCGGCTCAAGGGTGCTGTGGAACTTGTTGACCAGGTCCGCGATGGTCGCCCGGTCGAAATAGATCATCACGTTCCGGCAGAAGATGAGGTCCAGGGGGTTCTTGATGGGAAGCGGGTCCATCAGGTTGAAGCGCCTGAAGGAGACGAGCCTCCTCACGCTGTCCTGGACCCGCCAGTGGTCTCCCCCCTTTTCATGGGGGACCTTGGCGAGATAGGAGTGCAGGCAGGCGGGCGGGATGTTCTTCACGCTTTCCGGCCCGTACTCGCCGCGCTTGGCTATGTTGAGGACCTTGGTCGAGAGGTCGGTCGCGAGGATCCTGAAGTCCCCGCCGTGCCCGAAGTACGGGCTCTTGTCCAGCACCACCATGGCGATGGTGTAGGGCTCTTCCCCGGAGGAGCACGCGCAGCTCCAGACCCGCAGCCTGGGCCCGCCCCCCCCGGGCCGCTTGCGCCTCTGCTCGAGCTCAGGGAGCAGGGTCTTGGCCATGAAGTCGAAGTGCTGCGGCTCCCGCCAGAAGCTGGTGAGGTTGGTGGCCAGGGCGTCAAGGAGGAAGACCAGCTCGTCCCCGGAGGAATCCGTCATCACGTGCTTGAAGTATGTCTTGAAGTCCCGGAACTGCAGCTGGTTTATGCGCTTGGCCAGGCGCGCGCGCACCAGCTCCTTCTTGCCGTCCAGGAGGTTTATGCCGCTGGCCTTGTGCACGAAGTTGGCGATGGACTGGTATTCGGAGTCCGTGAGGTCCGGCTGCTTGGTCACGAAGACGTGCTCGGGCCGCTGCGGCGGCTGGCCGGCAGGGAAATGCGCGTGGCCGTCGGGAGGGGCGTGGTCTTTCAAAAGATACCTCCTCGAGGGGTCTTCGCATACGCGCCGGGGCGCGCGCCCGCCGCCCGCCCCAGGTCATGCCGCGCTAGGGCTCAGCAGGGTCGGGCGCCGCAGGGGAAGGCTCGCAGGATCGGCTCAGTGGACGGCTCGGAGGGCGCCGCAGGGGAAGGCTCGCAGGATCGGCTCAGTGGACGGCTCGGAGGGCGCCGCAGGGGAAGGCTCGGGGGGCAGGGGGCGGCCGATAAGCTGAATTAAAGAGAGACGGGCCGCGCGGCCAGTGCCCTCAAGGCGGCGGCAGGAGGCCTGCGGGAGAAAAAACCCGGCCCGGAAAAAAGGCATGAGGCGCACGGCAGGAAGCGGGAAGCCAGGCATATCCGGCCGGACAGTCAGGCCGTGAAGCCCCGGCAAGGCCGCAGGCTCAAGCGGCGGCAGGCAGGGACCGGCGAGGCGCCCCTGGCGGCCCGTCACGGCCCGGGCCCCCGCAACCCGTGACAGGCGGTCTCCTGCCGCGGAAGGCCAGGCAGGCCGCGGTCCCGGGCTACTGCTTGGCCGCGGCCTCCGGCGCCTCCGCAGGGGCGGGCTTGGGGCCGAAGGTCAGGTCCTCGTCGGTCAGGATAAGATCTATGTCCAGGATGATGAGCACCACGTTCTTGGTCTTCGCCATGCCCCTGATGTACTCGCTTTTGAGGCTTGACCCGAAGTCCGGCGGGTCCGAGATGTCCGCCTCGTTGATGGTGATGACCTCGGAGACCCGGTCCACCAGGATCCCCATCTGAGTGGGGCCGTGGATGGTGTGGAACTCTATCACGATGATGGAGGTGCGCTCGGTGTAACCCTCCTCCTGGAGCCCGAACTTGAGCCGCAGGTCGATGACCGGGATGACCTTGCCCCGCAGGTTGATGAGGCCCTTCATGAAGCGCGGGGTCTGCGGCACGCTCGTGATGTCGAGCATGCCGTTGATCTCGCGGATCTTCAGGATGTCTAGGCCGTAAAACTCGCCCCCCAGCTCGAAGCTCAGGAACTTCAGGTCCTTGGAGTGGTCTATGGTGAGGGCGTTGGGGCCCCGCTGGTCTTCGCTCATGGCATCCTCGTGAAAGGCCGGGGACGCCCCCCGCAGGGGGGGCCGGAGGCGCCTTGCCCCCCATTATCGGTCGAAAGGGGCGCGGGCGGCCATATCCTAAATCAAGACGGGCCGCCTCCAGGGCCTGCGGCCTGTTCCCTCCCGGAAACGGGCCGGGCCGGGGGAAACGGGGTCGAGCCGGGCCCCGGGGCAGGGAAAGACAGGGGCGGTCCGGGCGCCGGTCAGGGGAGAGACAGCGGCGGTCCGGGCGCCGGCCAGGGAAGAGACGGGGGCGGTCAGGGGCTACGGCCCGGAAGGAAGAAGGCTCCCAGCCGCCTTGGCGGCCGGGGCGGAGGCCCGCAGACTGGCGGGCGGGGAGGCTTGCGGACGGCTGACGGGCCGGAAGCCGGGCGCGGAGGAGCCTGGCAGGGCTACATGTCCCAGTCCCCCGCCGGGTCGCCGCCCATGGGTTCGGCGGGCGGGGCGCCTCCGTAGGCCCCGCT
>JAITRL010000251.1 GCA_031288415.1 Deltaproteobacteria bacterium
AGGCGGCCGCCGTGACCATCCCCACGCTGCTGGTGGCCGGCGAGAGCGACATCATCCGGCCCGAACTCTTCGCCAGCCTGGCCGCGGCCCTCCCGGCAGCGAGGCTCCTTGTCCTGAAAGGCCACGACCACGTCTCTTACATCGTGGATCAGGACCTGCTGCTCCCGTATCTCCTGGACTTTTTCCCCGCCTGAGACCTGCGGCCCGCGCCCGGCCGCTCGGCCTGCGCGCGGGGGCGCGCGCCCCTCGCCGCCTGTTTTTCCCCCGGCGCGCGCCCCTGCCCGTCCGCAGGAAGAGAAGCGGCGCCCGGAACTCCGGGACAAGGCAGTTCCGGGCGAGCGCGCCGCGGCGCGGACAGGATTTCTCCGGGCGTGCGCGGCGCGGGCCGGCCGGCTCAGCCGCCGCTCGCCTCAGTCCGCGGCAGGCGGCCGCGCGGAAGCGGAGGAGGCCTTGCGGGGCCGAAGTCCGCGCCGCCCCGCCGCAAGAGCCCCTGCCCTCCCCGAACCCTCGCCGGACAATGACCGGCGGCCGCGGCCGGGCGGAGCCGCAGGCTTCCTCATGGCGGCAAGGCCCCGGCTTTCCTTGACGTCAGGCCTCCCCCAGCATCGCCCGCGCGCCGGCATGCCCGGCGTCCGAGAGTCTCCTCAAGAGGTCCCGCGCTTTTTCCGCCGCGGCCGGGCCGGGAGGATTTTCCAGGAGCAGCCCGGCGTAAGCGAACATCGCATCCTCGTCCCCCAGGTCGGCCGCCGCCCCGTAAAGTTCCAGGGCCTTGGCCGGATCGGCAGGCACGAAGTCCCCCTTCAGGCAGGCTTCCGCCAGCAGGCGCATGGCCTCCGGCCGGCCGCCGTCAGCGGCCTCGGCCAGGCGCGCGAAGGCCGGTCCCGCCTCCTCGCCGGGTTCCAGCGCGCCCTCCAGGCAGAGGCGCGCGGCGCGGCAGGCCGCCTCGGCGTCCCCTTGGGAAGCGGCGGCCCCGTACAGCCGGAAGGCGGCCTCCAGGTCCCGGGGAGTCCCGTCCCCGGCCTCGTGCATGGCGGCCAGGAGGAACGAGGCCCCGCCGTCGCCCTTGGCGGCGGCAGGGGACAGCCAGCGCGCGGCCTCCCGGCTGTCCCGCGGGTAGCCGCCCTGGCCGGTGAGAAAGCGGTACCCGGCGGCCCGCTGGGCCGGGACATAGCCGTTGCCGGCGGCCTCGAGGCACCAGAAGCGGGCCTTGTCCGGATCGGGCTCCGGAAACCCTTCCCCGGCCTCGTACATGGAGGCGAGGCTGAACTGGGCCTGGGGGTTGCCGCGGGAGGCGGCCTCGTAAAACAGGCGCGCCGCCTCCTCCTTGTCCTCCAGGATGCCTTCCCCGCGGTAGCACATGAGGGCCAGGTTGTACTGGGCGTCCACGAGCCTGCCCCGGGCGGCTTTCCGGAAATACTCCGCCGCGAGCCCGGGATCCCGGGGCACCCCGCCCGCCCCGCCCAGATGCAGGACCCCCAGCTGGTACATGGCGATGAGGTCCCCGTGGCCCGCCGCTTTCCGGTACCACTCCAGCGCCTTCTCCACGTTCCGGGGCAGGCTCTCCCCCAGGATATGAAGGGTGGCCATGTTCTGCTCGGCGGGCGGGTAGCCCGCCAGCGCGGCCTTCTCCAGGTACGCGAAGGACTCCGCCGGATCCCGGCCTACCCCGAGCCCGGCGCTCAGCAGGTAGGAGAGGTTGTACTGGGCCTTGGGATCGGAGGCGTCCGCGGCCTTGCGGAGCCAGGCCGCGGCCAGGGCCGGGTCCCTGGGGGCGCCGAGGGCCCCCTCCAGGTACAGGAGCCCCAGCTCCGTCTGGTCGGAGGCCGAGCCGTCACGGGCGCCTTCCAGGCATTCCTCGAAGCTCTTGCGCTGCTTGCAGTCCAATGTCTCACCCTCCCGCGGCGCGGCCGGCCGCCGGCAGGCGCCGCGGCTCCCGGCCCGGCTCCCGAGGCCGGGAAAGCGGGAGTTCCGCAAAAGCGCCTTGCGCGCCTTGCCGGCGAGCGGCCCTGCGGGAGTTCCGCGAAAACCCCCCGCGCGCCTTGCGGTGAAGGCGCGCCTTGCGGCCGCAGGCAGGCCGCGCCGCGCGCGGCAGCCCGGCCCCCGCGGAAAGGAGGGCCTCAAGGGGGCTTTCAGGCAAGGCCCTCCCGCAGTCAGGCCGCGCCTGACCCGGGAAAACGGCAGGGCGCGCGGGCGCGGGATGTCTCATTGTCCCAGAAACGGCTTGGACGGTCAACGGCGGCGAAACGCCCGCGGCGGCCGGCTCCGGCGCGGCCGCTCACGCTTCCAAGGCGGGCTCTATGACCCTGGCGCTGAGCCATTTCCCGGAACGGAAGCGCCAGTACGCGGTGAAGGTAAGCGCTAGCACGTAGCTCACCAGGACCGCCCACAGGGTGTAGATGGTGGCCGCGCCGGTCAGGAAGAGCGCGACCTGCCCGGCGATCATCGCGGCCCCCCACAGCGCCATGGCCCACATGGGATACCACACGTCCCCCGCCCCCTTGAGGGCCCCGAAGCAGCAGATGTAGAGCCCGTCGAAAAAGGAGTAGAGCACCACGAAACGCAGAAGCACCGTGGCCAGGGCGATGATGCGGGCCTTGACGGCGGCATCCTCCGCCTCAGGCATGAACACGGATATGATGGGCCCGGACAGGGAGACGAAGATCAAGAGGAAAGTGGACACGTAGGCCGACGTGATGGCGATCCCGCTCACCGTGGCGGCCCTCCCCTCCAGAGGGGCGCCGCGGCCTATGCTCTGGCCCGTCAGGATGCTCACGGCCTGGCCCACCCCCAGCATGGGGATGTACAGCATGGACTCCACCGAGAGGACCATGTTGTTGGCGGCCAGGACCTCCGATCCCAGCTTCCCCGCCGCCACCGCGAAGAAGGCGAAGGCGACGATCTCCATCAGGAACTGGAAGCCTGAAGGGTAGCCGTAGCGCATGATGCGCCGCATGAGGGACCACTCCAGCCTGCGCGAGCCGCGCGTGCCGTGGGTCCTTTCCATGGAGCCGCTGAAGACCAAAAGGCTCAGCAGGAGGAATGAGAAGAACCAGGAGAAGACCGTGGCCGCAGCCGCCCCCAGGATGCCCAGGGGCGGGATCAGCTCGGCCCCGCCGATCTCCACCCCGAAGATCAGCAGGTAGTCCAGCGGCACGTTGAGGGCGGTTCCCGCGAAGTTCACCCACATGACCGCCCTGGCCCTCCCGACCGAGGAGAGGTAGGAGCTCATGGTGACCATCATGAGCTCCACCGGGCTCCCCAGGATCAGCACCCGGAAGTAGAGGACCTCGAGCCCCTGGATATCCTCCGGGTGGCCGGTCAGGGAGAAGATCCACGGGCCCAGGAAATAAAGGGAATACAGGCCTATGCCGAAGAAGAGGCTCAGGTAGAGCCCCTGCCAGAGGGAGGCGGCGGCGCGGCGGGGGTTGCCCGCCCCCGTGTACTGTGCCGCGAAGACGCCGGTGTAGGTCACGGTCCCGAAGAAGAAGGCGGTGAGCGTGAACTTCATGATCCCGGACGGCAGGGCCGCGGCGATGCAGTCCAGGGAGTAGCGGCTCAGAAACAGCCTGTCGGTGAACATCATGGCCGAGGAGGCCAGAGTGGACGCCACGAGCGGCACGCACAGGGAGAGCACGTCGCGGTAGCCCATGCGAACGGACCATCTCCGCGAAAGGCGCAGCGAGTCCAGGGCGGAGATCAGGTTTCGGAACTTTCTGGAAAAAGGCATTGCGTCGGAAAATCCTGGGCGCGCGCCGCAGGGGGGGCGGACAAGCGGGTCAGAGCGCCGGGGCGGGCGCGGCAAGGAGGCGCGCCCGCCCCGGCCGCGCGCCGGAAGGCGGCGCCCGGCCGGGCGGCGGAAGCGGCGGTTTCGTTCCTGGCTGCCCGAGCCGCGCTCCTGAAGGTTCGGAGTCCGGGGCAGCCTTTGGCGGGCCTGAAGGCCCGGAGTCCCGAAGGCGGCCGCAGGCGCGCCGGAACTCCCGCGGCTGCCGCAGGCGCGCCAAAAGCCCGAGGGGGCCTTAGGCGGGCGCGGGTCAGCGGCGGACCGGGCGGGCAGGAAGGGCCACGCCCCGGACGAACGGGTTTCCGGAAGTGAGCCTTCAGTCCCGCAGGGCTCCAGGAACGAGCCCCGGGCGCCGCGGGACCTCAGAAGGCCTGCGCGGACGGGGCGCAAGGTGACCATGTTACCCGAGCCCTGGCCGAATGAAAAGGACCGGTCTCAAGACGGCAACTATTTTCGCGCAAGGAACCTTGTCCGGCCGGCCGGCATGGGAGCAGCCTCCGGCAGGCGCCGGGTCAGCCGCAGGCAGGTCAGGGCGGAGCGGACTTGCGGGTTCGGGAAGGCGAGGGTTCGCCGGCCGGCCGGGGCGGAGGCAGGCGGAACAGGGCCGGGAGATGCGCCGGGCGGGGTAGGGCCGCCCCTTTTCAAGCCGCGTCGCCGACGCGCCCGCCAGGGCGGGAAGCGGGGACGGCGGGGAAGCCTTGCCCGCGCGCGGCCGGCGCTTCCCGGCAGGCGCCCTTCAGGGCCGTGGGCCGGCGGGGCTACTCCCCCAGGACCAAGGGGCCGGCGCCCTCCAGGATAGCTTTCTTGAAATCCGGGCCGGAGAAGCTCTCGGCGTAGAGCTTCATCTTGGGCTCGGTCCCGCTGGGCCGCAGGGCGAACCAGGAGCCGTCCTCCAGAACCGCCTTGAGGCCGCCCACGGAGGCCCCGTTGCCGGGGGCGCGGTCAATGGCGGAGACTACCTTCCGGCCGGCGATCTCGCGGCCCACCAGCTCCTCGGGCCTCGTCTCGGCCAGGCGCCGCTTGGCCTCGGGGGAGACGGGGGAGTCGAGGCGCTCGTAGTCGGTCTCGCCGTACTTGCCGGCCAGGGCCTTGTAGAGCTCGTCGGGGGCGCGGCCGGTCGCCGCGGTCATCTCGGCCGCCAGGAGGGCCATGCAGAAGCCGCACTTGTCGGTGGTCCAGGCGGTCCCGTCCATCCGCAAAAAGGATGCCCCGGCGCTCTCCTCCCCGCCGAAGGCCAGGCTGCCGGCCAGGAGGCCTTCCACGAACCATTTGAAGCCGACGGGGGTCTCGTACAGGCCGCGGCCCGCGCCCGCCACCACCCGGTCTATGACGCTCGAGGAGACCAGGGTCTTGCCTATCTTGAGATCCGCCCTCCAGTGAGGGCGGGCCGAGAGCAGGTAGCTCACTGCCGCGGCGAGGTAATGGTTGGGGTTCATGAGGGCGCCGCCGGAGACTATGCCGTGGCGGTCGAAGTCCGGGTCGTTGCCGAAGGCCAGATCGTAGCCCCGCGAGCCGGAGATGAGGTTCGCCATGGCGTACGGCGAGGAGCAGTCCATGCGGATGGCCCCGTCCGCGTCCAGGGTCATGAAGGAGAACGAGGGATCCACCCGGGTGTTCACTACGGTCAGGTTCAGGCCCCAGCGCTCGGCTATCGGCCCCCAGAAGTGCACCCCGGAGCCTCCCAGCGGGTCGGCCGCGAGCCTGAGGCCCGAGGCCTTGATCTTCGGGAGATCCACCACCGTGCCCAGGGCCTCCACGAAGGGCGCCAGGTAGTCCCGTTCGGAGACGCAGGCGGCCTTCAGGGCCCTGGCGAAGGGAATCCTTTTGACCTTGCCCGGATCCTCCACGAAGTCCGCCGCCCTCTTCTCGATCCAGGAGGTCACGTCCTGGTCGGCCGGGCCGCCGTGGGGCGGGTTGTACTTGATGCCGCCGTCGTCGGGAGGGTTGTGGCTGGGGGTGATGATGAGCCCGTCCGCCGGCGCGGAAGGGCTCGTCCGGTTGTGCTCCAGGATCATGAAAGAGACGACGGGCGTGGGGGAGTACTCGCGGCCGCGGCTGATGACCGTGGGCGCCCCCGCCGCCGCCAGGACCTCCAGGGCCGTCCGCCAGGCCGGCTCAGAGAGGGCGTGGGTGTCCCACCCCAGGAAGATGGGGCCCGCGTGCCCCTGCCGGGCGCGGTACTCCGCCACGGCGGCGGTGATCGCCGCCACGTGGGTCTCGTTGAATGACCCCCTGGAGGCCCCGCCGCGGTGGCCCGAGGTCCCGAAGGACACGGGGGAGGCCGGCGGGAGGGTATAGTAGTCGGAGGTCAGGGAAGCCAGGTTGACGAGCTTTTCCGGCGGGGCGGGTTTCCCCCGCAAGGGGTCCAGGGGCATGGTTGACGCCTCGGTGTCCAGGTTTTCAGGTTGCCGGAAGGGGCAGGCCAGGCCTTGCCCGCGGCAGAGCGGGCCGCAGGGCCTGGCCTTGCCCGCGGCGCAAGGCCGCGTGCGGCCTGCCGGGGAGATTCAGGTCCGGCGCGGCCGTTCGGGGCCGGAAGCGAGGCTCATGCCCTTAAAGGGCAAGCTCCCCGGCGGAAGGCCATGGGCCCCGCGCCGCCTGCATGGGGGGAGGCGAGGAAAGCCAAGGCGGCAAAGGCCTTTTGCTGAGCCGCGACCCCACGCCGCTCCCGGAGGCCGGGCGCCTGCGGCGCCCCTTTGCCGGGCCTGGCGGCCGGGGGCATTCCGGAATGTTCACGCGCCGAGCATAGCACAGGGTCTGGTTAAAGCCAAGGAAGCCCCAGCCGAGGAAGGCCGCGCCGCAGGGCTCTTGCCTTCCGCGGCGGCCGGCGGCCGCGCCGCGGGCCGTTGCCGTCGGGGGAAGGCTCGCCGGAGGCGGCCGGACCCTCCGCAGGGCCTCGCCGGAGGCCGCCCGCCTCGCCTCGGGAGCGTCCCGAGGCCTCGGGGCCGCGGAAATGCCCCGCCTGCCGCCGGAGGCGGGCATGAGCCTTCAGAAGCCGGCCTCCGCAAGGAGGGCCGCGGAGCCGATCAGCGGCGCGTTGCCGCCCAGGGCCCCCTTGACCACTTTGATCTGCTCCATGGTCGCCGTCACCAGGTGCCGGGAGAGGACCTCGAGGATGCCCGGGCTCATGAACTCGAAGGCCCCCGCGCCGCCCCCGCCGATGACGGCCGTCTCCAGGCTCAGGAGGTTGAAGATTCCCGCCAGGACGAAGCCTATGGCCTCGCCCGCGCGGGCGAATATCGACAGCGACATGGGATCGCCCCGGGCCGCCAGGTCCTGCATGACCTCGGTGTTCACTTCACCGGGGTCCCCCGGGTAAAGCGTCTCGCGGCCGGAGGCTATCCACTCGCGGGCGAGGGAGGCCATGCCCAGGGCCGAGGCCACGGTCTCCAGGCAGCCGGTCCGCCCGCAGCCGCAGACCCGGTCCACGCCTCCCAGGGGGATGTGCCCCACCTCGGCGGCCGACGTGAAGGAGCCGCCCCACAGCCTCCCCTGCAGGATCAGACCGCCCCCCACCCCGGTGCCCAGGGTGAGGGTGATCTCGTTGAGGGAGCCCTTGCCCGCCCCGGAGAGCCACTCGCCCAAGGCGTAAAGGTTCGCGTCGTTTTCCAGGACCGCGGGGATGTCGAGGGCCTGGCTCATGATGCGGGTGATCGGCAGATCCTTCCAGCCCGGCAGGTTAGGGGCCATGACCACCACCCCCTCGCGCCTGCGGATCCACCCCGGGGCCCCTATGGCCAGGGCCTTGGGGCGCCTGCCGCGCCCCGCCTCGTTCCAGAGCCCCTTGAGCCGGTCCACGATCAAGGCAATGAGGCTGTCCGGGCCGCCGCCTTCCGCCGTGGGGAAGCTCCCGAAGGAGAGTATCTCCCCCCTGCGGCTGATGAGGCCGCTCTTGACGTTGGTGCCGCCTATGTCCAGGGCCAGGAAAGTTTCCTCGTCAAAGGGCATGTTGTCTCCCCGCGGCCCCCCGCGCTGACTCCGGCGGGCCGGAAGCCCCCTGGCGGCGCCCCCGCCCGGAGGCGCGGCCAGGCTTTCGGCTTGAGCGGACAGAAGTATAGCACAGGGGCGCCTGGCGCGCACGGCTCCGGGCCGCCGCCGGCCGGGCGGCCTCTGCCGCAGGGGGCGACCTTGAGGCCGAACCGGCCGGGAGACGCGGCCTCCGGAGGCCTAAGGCGGCGGGAGCGCCTTCCTGCCTGCGGGAAGGCCCGGGCCGGAAACGGCCGCAGCTCAGGCAAGCCCAGGAAAAAAACCTGCCGTCCCTTGACGGAAGAGATCCGGTGATTACATTAACTGATAGCGCCCCCGCGAAAACCTTTTCCCGGGGGGCCGCTTTTTCCGCCTGCCGGGACATCGGGCTCCCGGCCTTCAGGGAATTCGGCGAGCTCCCGGCCTTCAGGGAATTCGGCGATCTCCCGGCCTTCAGGGAATTCGGCGATCTCCCGGCCTTCAGGGAGACCGGCGATCTCCCGTCCTTCAGGAAGACCGGCCGGCGGCACTGGAAGACGGCCTGTCTCCCGCCCGCCCGCCTGAATCCGGCCGCTATCCGGCTTCAGCCTCGCCGGCCATGGCCGAACGGGCCAGGGCAAGACAAAAAACCCCCCGGCCCGGAGAGGACAGGGGGGACATTGCCGTGAAACGGGGCCGGCTCTTCGGGAATTCATGCCGGCATCAGGCCGATGCCGCAAAAGTCAGTTGGCTGGGGAACAGGGATTCGAACCCCGATAAGCAGATCCAGAGACTGCTGTCCTACCATTAGACGATTCCCCAACAATCCGGCGCGAAAACCAACGGTTACAGGAAATATCACGTCGGCGCCCGAAGGTCAACATGTTTTTACGGGTTCACGCCGCGAATGCGGGAGGTCACGGGGGAAATGACCCGGCAGGCGGGCGCGGAAAGCCCCGGCGGCGTCAAGGGACCCTGCGGGGCTCAAGGGGGGCGGCGGGGCGTTGAGGGGAACGGCGCGGGCCGGCCGTTGCCGCAAGGCTCCGGAGGGCAGGAGACGGACTAATGGACGTTCTTTCCCGGCGGTTAGAATTTTGAAGAGTTTTTTCAATATTTTTAAGCAGTTAGCTTGGCTTTCGAGTTCCGCCGGGCCGGAGGGCGTCATTTGCATGACAGGTCGTGCGGCAATATGTGGTATAATCAATCTGCCGACCTTGGACCTTGAAAAGGGCAAGGACGGGCGGCGCGGACGTGCCCAGCCCCGGGGCTGGCGTCCCGGGCCGCTGGTTTCGCGGCGCGTCCCTAGAAGGCGGCCGGAAGCCCGGGCAGGCGCCCGGCCCTGGGAGAAAGAGGGTCGGCTCTTGAGGCCTCGCGGGGCCTGGGGCCGGAAAACAGCTTTTTTTTCATGGAATGGCTCCACTTTAGGGCCTTTCCCGGCAAAATGCAAGGGTCGGCCAGGTAAAAAGGAGAGGGCCCGCCCGTGAAGCAGACCATGGCGCGGAGACCGCCGCCCGGAAGGGTCCCGTGACCGGCGGGCCCGCAGGCCGGAGGCTTTCGGCCAGGCCCGGGCCCCCGTGTCTGCCGGTCCCCTAGAGACGCGGGGCCGGGCCCCCCTAGACTTAAGGAAAATACGCCCGGGCGGGCCGCTGAAGCCGGAGGGAGGGGGCGGGCGGCCGGCCCCCCGGATCGGACAAGTCAATACGGGCACGGCCGGAACGGACCCTGAACGGGGAGCCGGTTCCGGAAGCAGGTTGACGCGCCCGGCCTTCGCGCCGGGAGCGCACGTCAGCCCCCGGGGCGGCCCCCCGGAGGCCGGCCGGCAAGAGGACGCTGAGGAGAGGCGGATCGCCTCCTGGGAGGCAAGGCCCGGAGGCGCAGGTCCGCAGGGCGCGGGGGCGCAGGCCCCCGCAGTTTCGGAGGTTGTCTTAAGTGATATCGCGCTCGCATTCCAGGAAGTCCGCCCACGGCCCGAAGAAAGACATGCTCGATTATTCGGAGGCCCATGAGGCGGCCGGCTCCGATTTCTACGAGGACAACAACCTGGAGGAGTTGATGGCCCTCCTCAACGGCGCGGGTATCCCCCTCCATGAAGATCCCGACCGCTTGGAGCAGGCCAGGAAATTCAGCGTCATGAAGCTTCCCCACGAGGCCGACCCGGAGTTTCGCCCCGAGGAGAAGACCGAGGCCCGGGTGGCCGACCCGGTCAAGATGTATCTGCGGGAAATGGGCCAGGTGGACCTGCTCTCCCGCGACGACGAAATGGAGATAGCCAAGAAGATCGAGAAGGGGGAAAAGGAGGTCATCAGCCTCATCATGCGGACCTGCGTCGGCTCCGAGGGCATCGCGGCCATCCGCCGCCAGCTGGAAAACGACCAGCTCAGGCTCAAGGAAGTGGTCAAGGACGCCGATGAGGCCGAGGACGGAGCGGGCGAGTCCCCCAAGCGGCGGGACCAAGTGATAGCCATCATCAGGGAGATCGAGCACAAGCTCAAGAACCTGGCCAGCTACGCCAAGGAGACGCGCTCCGAGCCCGACAAGACCGAGAAGCGCCGCCTGGCCATCCTCCGCCACGAGACCAAGTGCCAGGCCGAGATCGAGGAACTCCTCCTGCGGCTCGGGCTGGTGAAGCGGCAGTACGATGCCATGGTCGACAGGCTCCGGGACTGGGACAAGAGGTTCCGGGAGAGCTTCACGATCGTCACCGACAACTGCCGCAGGTTCAACGTGAAAAGGCCCGAGGAGCTCTCCGCCCTGGTCAGGGAGCTGAAGGGCCGGCCGAACTGCCGGAAGCGCTGCCAGGCCCTCAACACCTCCCTGGAGAGCCTCTCCGAGATCGAGAGGCACACCGCGGAGCACGCCAAGAGGCTCCAGGCCCTCGAAGACGAGTGCAAGATGAGCTACCTGGAGCTCAACCCGATCCTGGCCACCATCGACCGGTCGGAAAGGGAGGCCTCGGCCGCCAAGAAGCACCTCATCGAGGCCAACCTCAGGCTCGTGGTCTCCATCGCCAAGAAGTACACCAACCGCGGCCTGCAGTTCCTGGACCTGATCCAGGAGGGCAACATCGGCCTGATGCGGGCCGTCGACAAGTTCGATTACACGCGCGGCTACAAGTTCTCCACCTACGCCACCTGGTGGATCCGCCAGGCCATCACCCGCGCCATCGCCGATCAGGCGCGCACCATCCGCATCCCCGTCCACATGATCGAGACCATCAACCAGCTGCTCCGGACCTCCCGCGCCCTCACCCAGGAGCTGGGCCGGGAGCCCACCCCTGAGGAGCTCTCGGACCGCATGGAGATGCCCCTCGAGAAGGTCCGCAAGGTCCTCAAGATCTCCAAGGAGCCCATCAGCCTCGAGACCCCCATCGGCGACGACGAGGACACCTCGCTGGGGGACTTCATCACGGACAGCGAGTCCGTGAGCCCTCACGCGGCGGTCCTCACCCTCGACCTCCAGGACCAGATCCGCAAGGCCCTCGCCACCCTGACCGACAAGGAGGCCGAAGTCCTCCGCCAGCGCTTCGGGATAGACCGCACGACCGATCTGACCCTCGAGGAGGTGGGAAGGCGCTTCGGGGTGACCCGGGAGCGCATCCGCCAGATCGAGGCCAAGGCCATCATGAAGCTCAGGCATCCCGGCAGGTGCAAGGAGCTCAAGTCCTTCACCGACAGCTGAGCGGATTTCGCCGCTCCGCCGCGGCGGAAGTTTCCGCTTCGCCCGCCCCCCGGCTCCTGGCCAGGTGCCGCGGGGGGGCGGGCTTTTTTGTCCGGGACGGCCTCCCGGCCCGGCGGGGCGCGAATCCCCCGCAAAGGCCGCGCGGCAGCCGCCCCCCGCCGTTCCTCGCAGAAGCCGCACGGCCGTAGCCCGGAACGGGGGCCGGCGGGAAGACGGTCCTTGCCGGCAGGCGGCAATGTGCCGGAAATCCGCTTGCGGCCGGTCTTACGGCAAAAGCCCCGCCGCGGCGGGAGCCCCAGCCCCTCGTCACGGCCGCGAGCCGGCCCGGACAGCGGACATGCCGCGAAAGAGTTTCCAAAAAGCCCAGCCCGGCCGGGGAATATAGGCGCTTTCCCGAACTTCGCGCCGCCCGCCGCCGCAAGCCGCGGCCGCGCCCCCCGGAAAAGAATGATGACTCGCCGCTACCCTCTGGCTTCTCTCCTCTCCCCGGTCCGCGCAACCCCTCCTCAGTTCCGCCTCCCCTCGCCTGTCCCCGCCTCCCTCGCCTGTTTCCGCTTGCCCTCGCCAAGCCCTCCCTCAGCTCTTCCTGACATTCCCCGCAACCGTTTATCCCCGCCTTCCCTCCCCCTGCCCTTCCCCCTTCATGACGCCGCCTGTCCGCCCAGCCTGCGGCCCTTACCGGTTCGCCCCAGCCGCCCCCCCTGCCCTTCGCCCTTCACGACGCCGCCTGTCCGCCCTTTCAGGGCCTTCGCCCACGCCGCCCTCGCGCGGATGCCTTCCCGGAGCCCTTGCCGTCGCGGCATTTCCGCTGCCCTGCCCTCCCGTCCTTGCAAAACAACCGCGCATACTCTATAAGTTTCCCGTTCCGGGCTCCCTCCCCCCGTTTCGACGCGATTTTGCGCCTCCCCCTCCCGGGGGACTTGACCCTCGGGCCCGCGCGATGTTTTTCGCGCAGGCCCCTGGGCAGCCTCCGGGAAAGCGCCCCGACCGGCCGGCCAGGCCGGCCCAGACAGCAAGGCCGTGTCCACACGCTCAATCACGTCATCGCCGTCCCTCGCCGCGGCCGCTTTCGCCTGCGCCCTGGCAGCCTCCTGGGCCATGCTGGACCCGCCCGCGGCCTGCGGCTCCACCGACCGTGCGCTCCTGCTAGACCGCGAGGCCCTGGACGATATCCAGAATTCGGCCTTCAAGTATTTCTGGGAGTTCGGGGACCCTGACACCGGGATGGCCCGCGAGGCGGACTTCGGCTGGGAAAACAGGCCTCTGGCCGTGGCCGGCACCGGGTTCGGCATAGCCGCCCTGGTGGTGGCCACCGACAGGGGCTGGGTCACCAGGGAGCAGGCGGTGGAACGGCTGCTCAAGATCACCGGGTTTCTCCTGAAGGCGGCACGGCCCGAATGGCACGGGGCCTACCCTCACTGGCTGGATGGGAAAACCGGGGAGCCTTTCGACTTCGGGGACGGCCGGGACGTCATGGACCTGGTGGAGACCTCGATGCTCGTCCAGGGCCTGCTCATCGCCAGAGGCTACTTCAACGGCCCGTGGGCCGAAGAGGAATTCCGCGCCCAGGCCACGAGGATTTGGGAGGGGGTGGACTGGCAGTTCTTCACCGACTACCAGGAGGCCGGGATCTTCTGGAACTGGTCCCCCGCGCGCGGCTTTCTGGGGCTCCGGATCAAGGGCTACAACGAGGCCCTGGTGACGTACGTCCTCGCCGCCTCCTCCCCCACTTTCCCCATCAGCGCCAAGGCGTTCGAGTTCTGGTACCAGAGCCCCAACTACCGCACGCGCGCGGTGTTCGGCTACACCGTCGAGGGAGCCCCGCCGGGGGGCGGGCCGCTGTTCACGGCGCATTACTCTTTTCTGGGCCTGGACCCCCGCCGCCTGTCCGACCGTCTCGTGCCCAGCGGGTATTTCATCCGGGGAGCCCGGCAGACGCTTTCCAACCGCGAGTACTGCACCGTGCATGCCCCCCGCGACAACCGCTACTCGGAGGGCTTCTGGGGGCTGTCGGCCTGCCAGAAGCCGGATTTCGGGTACAGCGTCTTCCACCCCTTAAACGATCAGGGCATAGTCGCCCCCACGGCGGCCCTCTCCTCCATGCCTTACACCCCCCACTACTCCATGGAGGTCCTCTCCTTCCTGTCCACCCGCCTCAAGGACGCCGTCTGGAGCTGGTTCGGGCCCCGGGACGCCGTGAGCCTCAAGGACGACTGGTCGAGCCCCCACTACCTGGCCGTGGACCAGCTCCCCATCGTCACCATGATCGAGAACTACCGCTCAGGGCTGCCCTGGCGGCTCTTCATGGGCAACCCCGAAATCATCTCCGGCCTGGAGCGCCTTGGCCTCGCCCCTCCCGCGCTGGAGGACGGCTTCCCCGAGGCGGTGGTCACGCGGGTACTGCGGGGCGCGAAGTACCGCGACGACGCCCATGTCATCCGCCGCCACCCGGACAGCGGCCTCTACCTCGTCCCTTACTTCCTGAAGGAAGGGGGCCAGGCCGAGTTCAGCCTGGTGAACCCGGATGATCCCGGGGAGGCCGAGATCTTCAAGGCAAGCCGCCTGGCCTCGCCCGGGTCGAACACGCTGTCGATGGATCTCCCCATGGGGAACGGCCGCCGCCTCAGCCTCTCCATGAAGGCTCCCGGCGGTAAAACCTACACTCTGCCGCTGAGGCTTTACTGAAGCCCCTGAGGGCCCAAGGCGCCCCCGGCCCTGCCGGGGACCTGCCCGGGTCCTGGATGGAGATGCCCGGGTCCTGGCGGGACCTGTCCGGGTCCTGACGGGAGCCCCCAAAACCTGCCGCACGGCCGCGACCGCCGCCCTTGGCGGAAAAGGCCGCGCGCCGCCGGCATGGGCGGAAGTCTGCCGCGGGAAAGCCGTATCCGGGAGGGGAAAAGCCCGCCTCAGGGACGGTCAGGCCGCCTCCAGCCGCGGGAGCGGCGGCCTGCCGCGCCGCCGCAGGCCCTAAGCCGCCTGCGGGAACCCCCAGGAAGGCCGCGTTTCCCCAGGGTTCAAGGCGCCGCGGCAGCGGCGCAGTCCTCCAAAGGCCGCGCCCCCCGCGAGACGGCGCGCCCGTTCCCGTCCCGGCCTCCCGGCGGGAAAAACTCTCCCCGCGGCCCGGAAGGTTTCTCACTGCCCGCCGGTGTAGGCTATCCTGAAGCCCTGGTTGGGGCGCTTCTCGTCACTGGAGAGGCTGCCGCGGTCGGCGGAGCGGCAGTTGAAGTACTCCGCGTCAAAGGCGCAGCCGCGGACGGACCGCAGCTCACCGGAGCCCGCCGGGCCCTGCGGGTCCAGGATCGGGCTCACCTCGTAATAGTACTCGCCGTAGGAATCGGCCGTCCACTCGTAGACGTTCCCGATGATGTCATGGAGGCCCAAGGGGTTGGGCCTGAGCAGGCCCGCCGGGTGAAGCTTGCCGTCGGAGTTGCCTTTGTGCCAGGCGTATTCACCCACCTGTTCCGGCCCCTGGCCGAAGAAGTAGTCCGTGTCGCTTCCCCCGCGGGCGGCGTATTCCCACTCGGCCTCGGTGGGCAGGCGGTACCTGGCGGTCTCTTCGAAACGGTTGAAGGCCTCCACGAACTCCAGGGCCTCGGCGGCGCTCACGGACTCCACCGGGCCGCCGGGCAGGACCGTGCCGCTGGGGTTGAAGCCCATTACCCTCCCCCACTGCTCCTGGGTCACCTCTAGGACCCCCAGGTAAAAAGGCCTGGAGATGGTGACCTGATGCGGCGGATGCTCGTCCCGGAAAGAGAAGGGACGCCCGGCGTCGGAGCCCATGACGAAGGAGCCCGCGGGCACGAGCGCGAACCTCATGTTCAGGCTTCGGCGCGGCCGCTCGCCGTCGGCGGCGCCTCCCTGGCCTGAGGCGGCGTCTTGGCCTTCCCGGCGCCCGGAGCCTTCCGCTCCGGATACGTCTCCGGTTCCCGGGGCCGTGTCAGCGGCCCTGAGCGACGGTCCCGGATCCTCAGAAGCCGCCGCATGAACGGCATCCTCGTTCCGCGGCACGGGCGCCAAAGCCGCGGAAGTGCCCGCGGCCGCCGCGCCTGCAAGGCAGGCCGCAAGCAGGGCCAGAAGCGAAATTTCCCTAACCTTCATGGGTTGCAGCCTCCGAAAAAAAATAAGTTCTGCGAAAAAAAATAAGATCAGCCGGAAGCGATCGCGCGGGAGAACGGCGGTTTCCCGCATTCTACCTTATATTCGGGCGGTTTCCAACTGCGGGGAGAGGCGCGCCGGATACGGCTCCGGGGGAGGCCCGGGCGGGGAAGATCCCGCGACTCGCCGACGGCTCCGCAACATGAACCGCGCTGAAAATGATCATGAGCCGTTACATGCCGGCGGAGCGCCTGATCCTGGGCCTTGTCATGAGACCGGAACCGAAAGCCTTCCTGAAACTCCGCCTGAGCGGCTTCGCCAGGCGCCGGAAGCGGCGCGAAACAGGGAGGGAGGCTGCTTGGGCCGGCGCTTTCCGGGGATTTCGCCGTTATATTCCGGCGCCTGGCTTGAGGCTCAGCCTTGCCGGCGGGAGCCGCCGCCCGGGACCGCGGTTCCGCCGCGACGGGCCGCCGCGAGGTTTCCGGCGTCGCGCGGCGGGGCGCGCCCGCTGCGGATGGC
>JAITRL010000295.1 GCA_031288415.1 Deltaproteobacteria bacterium
ATTTGCAATAGTTTTACCGTCTCTCTCCCTCACGACTTTAAATAACCCAAACTGGAAGGAACGATCGGCGAATGTAGCTCCGCCCTGCAGGCCATCCTTGACCCGGCGAAATCGGCGGCAAAGCCAGCGGGCGGCGGCGGCGGCGGGAAAGCCTGTGAGCCGACAGCCGGCGGCAGGGGCGGAGCCTCGCTGAAAGCCGCAGCCAGGGCAACAGGCTTCAGGAGTGAAGCCTCCGCGCCGGTCTCAAGAGACTCGAAACCAAGGAGGCAGGAAACGTCTTCGGGGGACATGAGAAAAACCTACGGGGTCAAGGGACGGATGTCCCCGAGACAGACCAAGCCATCGGCAGGGGAGAGGAGTGGTCAGGCAACGGCCCTCGCCCCGTAAGCGGTCCTGCGGACCGAGCCGACGGCCTCGGCCGTGACTCATCGCGACCCTGTCGCCCCGGCAGTGGCTCTGCGTAGCCATATCGCCACGGCCGGCCTCAAGCCATCCGGCCGGGAAGCGGCTTAAACCGGCCTCGTCTTGCAGTATGGCCGGTTAACGCGTAGGCGTGCCCTGAGCCTGCTCTTTTCCGGCCAGGCACGCCTCCGGAACCGGCTAAGACGGCGCGGTTCCGGGGCCAGCCGTGAACGGATGCTTCCTGTTCAGGGCCCTGAAGGCCCTCCGGGGCCCTTCTGCCGCCTTTTCCGCCTGTGCGCCCTCTTCCGCCGCCATGCCGCCGCCATGGGCTCCGGCCAATGCGGGCCGCCGACCTGCCTGTGGCGCAGGCCTCGCCGCAGGCCTCGCCGCGGGCAGGGCCGGGCGAGGCGAACCGGGCCAGGGCCTCCCTCCCGGACCGGGCCCCGGCGCCAGGAAGGCCAAAACCGCCCCACTAATTGTTTTTCCGCCCGTCGCTTCACAGCCGGGACACCATGCCCTATAATGAGCCTGTCGCGCCCGGTTTGACCGACCGAACGGCAATCCCGGCGCGTTCCGCAGGTTTCCGGGCAACCCGGAATCCCGCGTATTTCCATGGTTTACCGCTCTGGAGCCCCACGGCCCCGGAGTCTTTTTTTTCGGCCGGCATCCCGGGCCTCCCATCGGCCCCTCTGCCGGCGGCCGGCCTTCCGGGCCGGCCGCCGGGCCGTGAACAGGGAATTGCCCTCCCTGCAGGGCTACCCGCTTTCATGGGACAGTGCCGGCCGCGCCTCCCCTCAAGCGGAGGCGGCAGCCTCCTTTGCCGGCGCTTGCCGCCGCCGCCAGGAAGGACTTTCTCTGTTATGGAACCTGTCAAGATTACAGACAACGTGTTCTGGGTGGGGGCCGTGGACTACGATATCCGTGACTTCCACGGATACCTGACGCCCAAGGGCAGCACCTACAACGCATATCTCGTGGTGGACGACGTCGTCACCCTCATAGACACGGTCCGCCACGGCTTCGAGGACGAGCTCCTCTCCCGGATCTCCAAGGTGATCGATCCCGCCAAGATCGATCAGGTCATCTCCAACCACGCCGAGATGGATCACTCCGGGAGCCTTCCGGGAATCATGCGGGCCATCGGGGCCGACAAGCCGGTCTACGCCTCGGCCATGGGGGTCAAGAACCTCCACGGGCAGTTCCCCGGCGCCGCCCTGAACCTCAAGGACGTGGCCAAGGAGACCCCCAGGACCGGGAAATACACCTTCCAGTTCCTGGACACCAAGATGATCCACTGGCCGGACAGCATGTTCACCTTCCTGCCCGAGCGGGGGATCCTCTTCTCCCAGGACGGCTTCGGGCTCCACTACGCCTCGGTGGACCGCTTCGACGACCAGGTGCCCGCCGAGCTGCTGCGCAGGCTCGCGGTGAACTACTTCGCCAACATCCTCACCCCCTACACTGCCCAGATCGGCAAGGTCCTCGAGACCGTGAAAAGCTCCGGCCTTCTGGAGAAGATCAGGATCATCTGCCCGGATCACGGGGTGGTCTGGCGGGCGGAGCCCTCCAAGATCGTGAACCTGTACGGGCGCCTGGTCTCCCAAAAGCCCGAACGCAAGGCCGTGGTGGTCTTCGACACCATGTGGCACTCCACGGAGTACATGGCCCGGGAACTCACGGACCTGTTGGGGTCCAGGGGCGTGGAGACCGTGTACCTGAGCCTCAAGCACTGCCACAGGAGCGAGGTCGCCACCGAGGCCTACGAGGCGGCGGCTGTCCTGGTCGGCACCCCGACCATCAACAACCAGATGTTCCCGTCCATCGCGGACCTGCTGTGCTACCTCAAGAGCCTCAAGATGAAGAACAAGATAGGGGCCTCCTTCGGCTCCTACGGCTGGAGCGGCGAGGGAGCCAAGCTCGTGCAGGCCGAGCTCGCGGCCATGGGCTGGAAGCTCCCCTCCCCCGAGGTGCGCGTCCAGTGGGTGCCCCAGGAGCCCTCCTTAGAGCCCCTCAAGGCTCTGGGCAAGACCGTCGCGGACGAGATCGACAAGATCGTCACGGCCTCCTGACCTCGCCTTGCCCCCTTCAATCCGAGCCCCCTTTCCGCCGCAAGGCCCCCGCGCCGCGCGGCGGAGGGGGGCTTTTCCATGGCCGACCTGAAGCGGGGTTTTCCGCGCCTGCGGGAAGGGAGGCCCCTTCCGTCCTCGGCAAGCCGTGCCGTCTTCAAGGCTCGCGGAGGCCGGGCGCCCGCCGCGGCGCACAAGGCGGCCCTGAAGGGATAAAGCGGGCCGAAGCGGGAAACCTCTCAGGCGGCAGCGCGCCGGGAGGCGGCCGGCCGCGCCAGGCCCTGTCCCGAGTGCCCGGCCTCGGCGATCCGCGCGAAAAGCGACCCCCGCCGGGGCGCCTGTTTCCCTTACGTTCAGGACAGGGTTTTCACCGTCCAGGGTTTTCACCGTCCGCGGGGCCGCGCGGCCGCAGCCCTTCCCGGACCGCGACGCCTTTCGCGGCTCGCGGGCCGGGAACGCCGCGGCGCCGCTTCCGGACCGCGCGGCCGGCGCCGGCCTGCGGCGCGCGCCCGCGCGGCGGGCCTGACAGGAGGCTGCCCGTGCCGCCCAGAACCGCCAAGACGAACGCCGTGAGGCTTCTGGAGGGGGAAGGGGTCCCCTTCGACCTCCTTGAGGCCCCGGTCGACGAGGGCGATCTCTCCGCCGAGAAGGCTGCGGCTGACCTGAACCTCCCGCCGGAGACGGTCTACAAGACCCTGGTCGCCAAAGGCGACAGGGGCGGCTACGTCAAAGCCATGCTCCCTGCCGGCAGAAGGCTCGACCTCAAGGCCCTCGCGGCGGCCTCCGGCGACAAGTCGGCCGCCATGATCCCGGTGAAGGACATTTTGGCCGTGACAGGCTACGTCCGGGGAGGCTGCTCCCCTCTGGGGGGCAAGCTACGTTCGGCCGTATACATCCTGGACGAGGCCGTGCTCCACGAGCGGATCGTCTTCAACGCCGGCAAAAGAGGGCTTTTCATCCGGATGAGCCCTGAGGACTTCATCAGGATCACCGGCGCCATCCCCTGCCCCTTGGCGTGCCCGGAAGAGGGCGGGGGGTAGGGAGCAAGCCTTGGCCTGGGCCTTGAGCCGTTTCTTACCGGCGCCCGATGTTTTGACATTTTAACCCTTACGGTTTATGGGCTTTACGCCTCATAGAGCGGCGTACCGCGAATATTCCCTCTCCGCCTTGGCCACGTCCGCGTTGAAGGCCTTGATGACCTGAAGAAGAAACGCCTTGATGGCCCGGGCATGGATGAAGATCGGAAAGGACAGGCCCAAGGCGAGGATAAGCGCCAGGGACAAGGCGCGCGCGGCGGTTTTTTTCATAGGCGGCCGCCTGGCCCGCAAGGGGCCCAAGGCGGCGTAAGGATTATGTTTCCGAAGACGCATCGGTCCAGGATAATCGGACGGGGCCGCCGCGGCCTGCGTGAACCGTTGACGATATTTTCCCGCGCCTGGCGCACGGCCGCGATAATTTTGAAAAACCATGCGCTCATCAACATTTTACGGCGGCGGATGCCCGGCGCCGGATGCCCATGTCAATCCGGTCATTCTCCCGTGACCTGCGCCTCAGGGACCGCCTGAAGCTGTCCTTGAGGCGGATAGCCTGAGCCGAAGGGGCGTCCGATTCCGGGAGCCGGTCGGCCCGACCGTTTTCCTCTTTCCCCGGCCTGACATGCCGGGGCTGTCAGGCAGGCGGCGCCTGCCGCCGGCCTCATGCCGCCCGGCTCCCGAGCCGCGCGGTCCGCGCCGCCGGAGGCGCGCCTTTCGGCGGGCTCAGGCTCCCTGCCTCGCCCCGCTCGGGAACGGCCCCCCTCAGCCGCCGTGCCCAGGGGGAGGCACCAGGCGGATATACGAGTTGCGCCATTCCTTCAGGGCCTTCTCACGCTCCAGCGGGCTGGCATCCTCCATGCTCATGAAGGCATCCAGGAACTCCGCCGGGTAATGGGCCTTCAGGTAGGCCGCGCGGTAAGAGAGGATAGCCCGCGAGACGGCGGTCCCCTTGGCGGGGGAGATCCGGGCATGGAAGGCCAGCCGCTCCCACAGCTCCTCGCAGAGGCTTTCGGAAAAGCCGCCCGCCTCTCCCAGGGACAGGAAGGCCGGCCTTCTGGCGGGAAGCTCCCTGCGGTCGTCCTTGGCCATGGCGCGCACCAGGAGCTCGGCCCGTCCGAAGCCGCAGCCCGTGACCGCGTCTGCGGCCGCCGCCAGCTGCTCCAGGTACAGGAAGACCCCGCAGGTGGGCTCGAGTATAGGTTCCAGGGCCGGGTGAGGCGCGGGCTTCGGCCTCCCGTTCCGGCGGGCCTCCAGGAACTCCGAGCAGACGGCGAAGTCGTTGAAGAGCGGCGGCTGGAGGGCCCGCAGGGCTACGAGGTCGGAGAAGTCCAGGCCCTTGAGGGTCCTGAGGACCCCCGCCACCCAGTAGTTCTCCAGGAACGGTATGCCGGAGGTGTTGCCCTCCGCGAGCAGGGCCAGCGTGGCGCGGTCGTCGAGGGGGATGGCCGAGAGGTCCGCGCGCCCGCCGCTTCTGGCGATGAGCCGCAGGCAGGCCGACATGAGCGAGAGGGTCTTGCGGGGGCGCACGTCGAAACGCAGCAGGCCGTTGTCCTCCACGGCGCGGGCATCGTACTGGACGACGGTCCTGGGCGCCTTACCGCCGATGGCTCCGAAGTCCAGGAACAGCGGGAGCGAGTCGCGCAGGAGCCGCGGGCTCACCACCAGGCTGAAGGGCGAGGCGGAGGCGGAGCGCGGGAGATCCTCCAGGATCAGGCAGTAGTCGATGATCTTCGCGATGACCGGGTTGCGGGCCGCGGCCTCCCGGAACAGGGAGATCTCCTTGAGGGCCGTCTGGAGCGGTATGCCGGAATGGTCAGGGAGCATGCCGCACAGGTCGTCCATCTCCTTGAGGGGGAAGCCGAAGGCGCGGCCTACCTCGCGCACGAGCCCGCGGCCGTGCAGGTGATGGAGGCTCAGGGAATGAGCGGCGAAGTGCGAGCCGCCGTAGGTGTCGGAGATGTAGCCCACGATCTCGGCGGCCCGCTCCAGGGGGGCCTCCAGCTCCACCATGGGGTAGTCGCGGGCCTCGGCGTTGAGGAAAAACTCCGGGGCGAGGCCGTGCTCCAGGGGATCGACGTCCGTGACGCCCAAGGCCCAGCAGACCAGGGAGGAGGCGGCGGAGGCGCCGCCGGGCCCCAGGGGTATGCCCTGGGCGCGGGCCCTGGCCGCGTAGTCGGCCACCACCAGGATATATTGGGAGGCCCCCGCCGCCAGGATGTCCCCGGTCTCCCGCCGGAGCCGCGCCCGGTAGGCCTCCATGTGCTCCTCACGGAAGGCGGGGTTACGGGACTCGTGTTCGGCAAGCTTCCGCTCGAGGCCGTCCCGGGCGGCCCTTATGAGGTAGTCGTCCGCGCGTTCCCGGAAGTCCTCGGCGGGCCGCACGCCCTCACCGATGTCCGGCCGCGGCGGGCTCAGGGACCGCTTCTGGGGGAACTCGACCCGGCAGAGGGCGGCCAGGGCCTGGGTGTTGAGGACGGCCTCGGGGCAGTCCCGGAAGGCCGCCGCCATCTCCTCTGGGCCCTTGAGGCTGAGGTGGCCCTTGCCGGCGTAGGGGTTGAGGCGCGTGTAATCGAACGGGGCGCGGCTCCTGAGGCACCTGAGGATCTCGTAAGCCCCCTCCTCGGAGGGGTCCAGGCAGGCGCACTCCCCGGCGGCGGCGAGGGGGAGGCCCAGGACCCGGGCCAGGTCCTTGAGCCCCTCGCGCTCGTCCTCAGGGCAGTCCGGGCCTTCCGGGCGGATCTCCAAATGGAAGAGGCCGGGGAAGAGCCGGGCGTAACCCTCGGCGCACTCCCGCGCGGCCCGGAAGTTGCCTTGCCTGATGAGCCGGGGGATCTCCCCCAGAGTCCCGGCGGACAGGGCCGCCAAGCCCTGGCGATAGTCCTTCAGGAGTTCCATGTCGATCCGGGGGTGGTGGAAGAAGCCCTCGGTGTTGGCGCGGGTGGTGAGCCGCACGAGGTTCCTATAGCCCGTGAGGTCCAGGGCCAGGAGGACCAGGGTCCCGGGCTCCTCGTCCGCCGGGTGGGAACGGCGGCCCCTGGGCGCCACGAAGCACTCCACCCCCGCGATGGGCCGTACCCCTTCCTTTACCGCGCTCTGATAAAAGCTCCAGATCCCGAACATCTGCCCCAGGTCGGTCAAGGCCACCGCATCCATGCCCAGCTCGCGCACCCTGGCCACCAGGGACGGCACGCGGATGGTGCCGGCGAGAAAGCTGTAGCACGAGCGGACGTGGAGGTGCACGAAAGACATGTGGCATCCGAGGGAAGCGGCCCCCCAGTTCTTGGGGGGGCAGGCCGACCGCAGCCGGAAGGGCGCTTGAGTGTCCAGGGCATAAGCCCGATGATGCCTGAATTATACATTGAATGGTTCGAAACTCACGCAAAAAAAATAGCGCCCGCCTCGCGTTCTAGACACTGCCGCGGAAAGCCATCCGCGCGACCGGTCCCGGCGCGGCTTTCCGGGGACCCCCAGGCCTGTGCCCAACGGCTCCGCGCCTGCGCCCGAAGCGCTCCTGAACCCTACGACCAAGCCCGCTTACGGAGCCGCGGCCGCCGCAAGGCCTGCGCCCTCCCCGGCCGCAGGGGCCGTAGCCGAGCGCGGACATGCGCGGGCTGCCGGGCCCTCGCCGCCTTCCCCCTGCGGCCTGTCCGCCAAAAGCCTCGGCCCCTGCAAAAGCCTGCGGCGGGATTCCACGCCGCCCCCTGCCCTCCCGAGGCGCTCCGGATTCCTATTCCTGCCTGTGGCCCCTGTCCCGATCTCCAAGGGACCTCCGAAAACTTCCGGGGCCTTGCCCAAGGGCCCCCGGGACCTTGCCAGACTTTCCGGTCTCCCTAAAAGCCCTCCAAAGGGCTTCCGGGGACTGCCGGGGGTCTTTACCCAGCCTCAAGTCTCCAAAAGGACCTCCCAGAGTCTCCAGAGGCTCCAGATGCCCGCAGAGGCTCACAGAGGCTTTAACCCCGCCCTCCGTCTCCCCAGGCCATCCTGGAGGCTCGCAAAGGCTCCCAGAGGCACACAGAGGCATTTTACCCAGCCTCCGGTCTCCCAGGCCCATCCCGGAGGCTCGCAGAGGCTCCCAGAGGCACACAGAGGCATTTTATCCAGCCTCCGGCCTTCCCAGGGCCAACCTGAGGTCTTAGAGGGCTCCCAGGGCATCCAGGAGTCCCCGAGAGGCTCCAGGGGGCCAGAGGCAGGTCCCAGGGCGTCCCAAAGGCTCTTAGGGGGGGGTCTAAGGGCGTCTCTGGGGCCTTCCCGCGTCCTCCTGGTTTCCGGAGCTTTCCGAAAGTCTCCCGGCCATCCCCAGGCAATCCAAGGCGCCCGGCAACGTCTCCATGACCCGGCGGACCCGGGTCAGCCGCCTCAGAACCCGAAAAACCTCGGGGCGGGAGCCCTGCCGCAGCCGAAATGCGCGCCTGGGAAGCGGCCGGAACAGGGATTTCCGGGGCCCCTTCGTGATATCATGGGAAATCGGCCCCAAATCCCTGCCAGTGCCACCCTGCCCGGCAAGCGCCCCCGGCGGCGCCTGCAGAGGCCATAGCGTGCCCTCGCACGGGGCGCCCCCGGTCTCTCGCCGGGGGAGGAACCCAAGTGATCTATCTCTTACAGAGCCTTCTGAACAGGCCGCTCAAGGCCGCGTTCCGGAGGATGGACTTCATCAGGCTGATCGGGCGCGCCGCGCGCGAGGAGCCTGGGAAATCCTACGTGGAACGCGATGTCCTGGGCCCGGCCTTCCCCGACCAGGACCAGATAGCCCGGCTCGCGGTGGACCTGGCCGAACGGGCCTCGGGAGCCAGGGGCGGGAGCCGCAGGGAGCTCCAGGGCCACGTGGAAGCCATCTCCTGCCGCTACGACTGGGAGATCCACAAGCTGGGCAAGGCGGCGGGCCTCAACATCGTCACCCACCTTTTCGAGTCGGCGAGCCCGGACAGCCTCTACGTCTCCGCGGACAAGAGGGAGCTCAGGCATCTGGACAAGCTCAGGAAGGCCAAGGACGAGGGCGTGGGGGTGGTGTACCTCGTCAACCACACCTCCCACTTCGACGAGTTCATCTTCAACGTCTTTCTGGACTTCTGGGGCCTCCAGCTCCCCCTCTTCGCGGCGGGCCAGAACATGATGGCCACCCCGAGCCTCACCAGGCTCTTCATGGTGGGCTCCTACGTGATAGTCCGCAAGGGGGCCTCCCGGAGCTACCTGTCTGCCCTCTTCCACTACTGCCAGGCCCTGGCCGAGATGGGCAAGCCCCAGGGCATCTTCCTGGAGGCCTGGTCCGGCGGGGCCAGGACCAGGGACGGGTCGCTCAGGTACCCCAGGCGCCTCGTGACCATACAGGGCGCCCTGGCCTCCAGGGGGGACGTCGTCATACAGCCCGTGGTCGTGAGCTATTCCCGCGTGCCCGAGGATCTGGACCTCTCGGAGGGCCGGACCACGCTCTCCTGGCTCAACGGCTCCCGGATCCTCTCCGGGATCGCCAGAAGGCCCCTGAGCCCGCTGTCGGGCATAGCCCTGGGCACCAGGGGGCTCTTCGGGAGGACCTTCGTGGGCTTCGGTGAGGGCAAGCTCCTGTCCGAGCTCAAGGAGGAGTGGTCCAAGTCCTCCCCCAGGGACCTGGAACTCGACGAGTACGCCGCCCTGTACGCCATCAAGGAGATCGCCCGTGACAAGAAGATCATGGCCTCCCAGCTGGCCGCCCTGGGCCTGGGCCTGGCCGCCAGGCGAGGGTCCCTGGACATCGCGGGGGCGGCGGAAGAGTCGCTGGAGGTCATCCGCGACTACCACCAGCGGGTCTTCGGATCCGAGCCGGATATCGAGGATTTCGCGCGGGAGCGCCCCATGGCCGAGGTGGTCGAGGACGGCCTCGCCTCGCTCAGGCTCCGCAAGGTGATAGGGCCTAGCCCCTGGCTGCGCAGGCGGCTTCCCCGGATCCTCTCCCCCCACGGGCTCTCGTACTACGCCACCCACAGCGACCGGAGGCTCTACAGCCCTGCCGGAAAGGAGAACATGGTGGTCTGCGGGGCGGGCCCCTGGGGCTTCGCCATGGTCACCCTGGTGGGGAGAAGGACAATCCTGGACCGCAAGTTCCACAACTCCTCGCTGTCCCTCTACGACGGGGACGAGCAGCTCATCCAGGAGATAGCCGACAGCAGATCGCGGCCTGAGTTCCCGGACACGCGCCTGCCCAAGAACGTCTTCCCCACCTCGGACGCCGTGGAGGCCTTCCGCAAGGCCAACGACGTGATAATCGCCGCCCCTCCCTCCAAGGCCGGGGCGATCCTCGCCACTGTCCTGGGCTCCGCCCCGGAGCTCAGGAGCCTGATCCTGGCCGTGCGGGGCTTTGACCCGCTGACCCACCGGCTCGCCATGCAGATGGCCTGGGAGGCCGCCGCCGCCGCCGGGAGGCCCGGCGTGAACATCCTGGCCCTCTCCGGGCCCTTCGCGCCCCAGGATCTCGTGGAGGAAAAGGGCGGGCTGTGGATCCTGGCCGGCCCGAAGCGGGGGGAGAGGCACCCCGAAAGCGCCCTCTTCCGCTTCGGGCGCTTCCAGGTCCGCGAGAGCCACGATCCGCTGGGGGTGGAGATAGCCGCCTCCCTCGCCGACGCCTACAGCCTTTACGGGGCCTACCTCAAGGCCCACCGGGAGCTGTCCGGGCCCGAGGAGCTCGCCCGCTTCGTGCTCGAGATCTCCGCCGAGGCCAAGCTGCTGGCCATGGCCCTAGGCGCGAAGCCGGGGACCTTCGAGGCCGACAGCCCGGCCTGGCTGGGGGAGTTCATCTACAGCGCCCTGTCCGCCACCAGGCGGCAGACCGTGCGCCTCGCCGCCCACAAGGGAGGCGAGGCCCTCAAGGAGCTCCTGGAGGGCGCCTCCGAGCGCTGGCCGGACAGGGGGCTTCTGGGCTACCAGGCCATCCACTCCGCCCATCTCATCGCCAAGCACATCTCCCTCAAGACCCCGCACCTGGAGCGGGCCGACCGGATCTTCTGGGGCGGCCATTAGGACAGGGGGCCGCGGGAGACGCCGCAGGGCGCGCCGGAAGCGGCCTCGGAAGAAATGGTGCCACGCAGTCCGCTTCCCGCAAGGGCCTTCGCCTCCGCAATGGCGGGAATCCAACCCCGGCAGGCCTCCCTGGCCGCGAGGCCCTGACAAGATGTTGACATGCCGGCAGCTTAAGAGTAACTTGAGGCGCGGGCCCCGCCTCCGGGCGCCTTCCCCCTCCCGGCCCGCCAATCCACGACTTCAATCAGGATGCCATACATGTTTCTCCACCCAGCCCGCAGCCTGAGGCCGCTTGCGGCCCTCCTCGCCCTTTCACTGCCCGCGCTCGCCTCCGGCTGCGGGGTGGTGACGGACTTCATCCACGACAACGAGTACAACGTGCCGTTCCTGGGGAACATGGACCTGGCGAGCCCGGCCCACCTCCGCGTCGGCGTGATCCCCCTCGAGGACCAGATAGGGCTGGGGCCCGCCGACATGGGCGAGCATTTGGCCAGGCTCATCACGGAGCAGTTCGCCGACAACGACGAGCTCGTGATGGTCGACTCGGCATCGGTCGCCCGCTACGTACAGGGCAGGGGCTACGCCCACCCGCTCACCCCCGAGCAGGCCATGGAGATCTGCCGGGATCTCAACCTGAACCTCGTCATGGAGGGGGCCGCGGCGCACTACGGCCAGAACCAGATGAGGCTGGGCTGGCGCAAGCTGGCGCGGTGGTTCACGGACCAGCAGCAGTACGTCCAGATCCTGCTCAGCCTCCGGGCCTACGACCCCTCGAACGGCACGGTGGTCACCTCCCGCGCCTTCGAGTCCAGGATCCACGTCGGGGACGCCGAGCCCAGGGGGGCCATGGGCGAGCAGACGGCCTACCGCCCGACCCAGGAGATCGTCGAGGAGAGCCTGGACGAGGCCATAGAGGGCGTCTACCTGCGGGCCATGGACGGCATCAGGGCCATGCCCTTCAAAGCCAGGGTCACCAGGGTCTCGGGAGGCGCCGCGGAGATATCCTTCGGAAAGGACGTGTCCATGCCCAGGGGCGCGAAGTTCGTGAAGCTTTCGCACCTGGAGGACATCGTAAACGACATCCAGGTGACCTACTCGGTGCCGGGGGCCCCCTCCGCCCGGCTCACGGTGACCGATGTCCAGGCCGACTCCTCCACGCTCTCGATAGACGCGGGCACGGTCGAGGTCGGGGATTTCATCCAGTCCTGGGAAGAGGACTGAGCCTTCAGCAGGGGCCAAGCCCGGCCTGAAATGCCCTGAAGCCCGCAGGGCCTCCCGGAGCCGCGAGGAAGCCGCTTCCCGCTTTGGCGCCGGTTCCTGAAGCGCCTTGCCGCAGGCCGCGGCACGCTTCAGACGAACAACAGGCGGGGAATGCCGTTCCCTCTGGCCGCGAGGCGCCTTAGGCTGTCAGCCGGGCCGAGTCCCCGCTTCTTCATCGGCCGAAGACATGCGGCCGACGGAAAACCGGACAAGCTCTTGTCAGTCCTCAGCTCCCAAGCTCTCATGACAGTTCAGGAGGCGGCTTTCGCGGGTTTACAAAACAGGTCAGGCCGGATTCCGGAGTACTCGGATAACCCCGTAATTTCCGGATGCATTTTGTTCTGATGCTTAATGCCGTCCGCGGATTACCGGCAGCATTCAGGGCGCGGGCACGCGCCTTTCTATTCGCGCGGAGTCATCGGCAGGCGAGGATATTGTAACGGGCTCTTGATTTCCAGACGAAAACCGCCTGCGGGCATCTGACGTGTTCTTCCGGGGGCCGAGGGAATTTTGACCTTCGGTCTTTTCAGGCGCGCCGGCCCCGGCGCCATGTCCCCGGCCGGCTTTTAGCGGTACAGCGGCCTATGCCGGGGCGTTTTGCCGCAGGCGCGGCCCGCTGCAACAGCCCCTGGCTTTGTCTGAAGGCCTGACGACGGCCGCGGATTCCCTGCGGCATTCAGGGCGCGGGAACGCGCCTTTCGGTTCGCGCGGAGTCATCGGCAGGCAAGGATATTGTGACGGGTTCTTTACCTTTAGAGAAAAAATAACTAATTTTGTCGTTAAATAAAGCGCCTAGGAACAGCATAGCGACACCAACAATAATTGCAATAAGGAAATTATGAGATCTGTTAAGTTCCCTTCCGTGTTGTTCTAAAGTAACTTTAATGCCACTTATCTCCGCGCCAAGCTCTGTGCGGACGTTGCTTATCTTAGCTCCAAGGTTAAGTAATTTTGAGTTAAAATCAATGCTCATTTCTTTTATTTGAGATGTAAGATTGATACTTAACTGATCTATTTTATTTTCAAGATTAGAAACATCTAGATTGACTGTACCAGCAAAAGCATTAAATTCTGTCTTAGAAACCTTATTATCTTTTAAAAAATCTATTTCAGAGCTTATATTTCCATGCAGTTCGCCATGGCGAAACGAAGCCTCAGCCTCAGCTCCCCCTTCTGCCAGCTCAACATGGCTACCGGGCTGCGCGGAGTCAGGGGCTGATGCCTCTAATCCGGGATTCCGGGGCGTTTTATCTTCAGGCATTTCATCCTCCTGCAAGGCGCTGGCCTGGATATCAATGTACCACCGGTTCCGGCCGTTTTCAAACAAAATCCAGGACTGTCCCAACCTGCCGGAATTCCCGCAGCCTGCTTCCGGCATCCGCTACCCCCCCCCGAAACATCTCCGTCCGGGCCGCAGCCAGTCTCGTTGCCCGGCGAAGGCTTTGCCAGTCAATACGCATGCCGGCCTGACCCGAGCCCCGGCGGGAGGGATCTTAGGCGCTTGCGGCCAGCCGCCTGCCGCAGTCGGGGAAAGCGCACATGCCAAGGCCGGATGCCTGCCAGTGCCTGCGGTGACGTTGCCTGTACCTGCGGCGCCCCGAACTTAAGGCGCGCCGTTCCAGGCGGCCGGCCGCTTCGGGCCTGACAATCCCTTTAAGAAGCGCCTGAGTCATCTTGGGCCGCCCGGTCACGGCCCGGAAGCCGCGGCTGCGGCCCCTCACAGGCGGGCTATGACGCGGGCGGAGGCGGCCGGGATTCCGAAGGGGACGGTCAACCGGCGCCGATATTCCCTTGGGACCCGCCTCTTCGCCCGGCTTCGGTATTTCCGCCGGTCTTTTCGCCATATGCCGATGTTCCGAAGTTCCGAAGTTCCGAAGTTCCGAAAAAATCCGCCCGGCGCGGCCTTACGCTGTCCTTCTCCAGGCATGGCGAAAGGCTCCCGTAACCGGGTAGGGGACAGGCTCACCCTGCCCCCTCCCACGCCGCCGTACGTGCCTTTGGGCATACGGCGGCTCGCGGGCGCGCTTCGAACCATGAAGCCGACTACCGGCAGAGTCTGGACATGTTCAGGAGTCCCAGCCCTTCCAGGCGCCGGTTGGTCAGCGTCATGGACAGTATCCGGGCGTGAGCCGCGCGCCGGGTATCCCTTGCGGGTATTGGCCCGTTTCCACTCCTGTACCTTGTCCTGACCGAGTCTCCGGATATTTTCAAGCCTCGCTTAGGCCCGTTTCCATTGCTTCCGGATTTATATGCGGTTTCTGTTCGCGAGGCCGAGGTTTCGCCTCCGGCTTCTTCCAGAACCCGGCCTCGCGGCGGGCCCCTTGCTCTTGGCTGGCAGTCCTCGCTGCCGATCCTGCAGTGGACTTTCACCGTCTGGTCAATGCGCATGCCGGGCACGCCGGCTGCGCCAGCGCCGACAATCAGCTCATGCCAGGGCCTCAGCGAAAAGGCGCGTTCCAGTTCTTCCGGGAGGCCCGCCGCCAACGCGCCGAAGGGGCGTTTCCCTTCCGCGCCGTCTGTTCTTCCGCCTGCAAGGCGCTGCAGTCTTTGTCCCGCACTCCCGGCGCGGCCCTTTCAGGCTTTCCGCCTGTCGGCATCTGACGTCTTCTTCCGGGAGGGCGAGGGAATTTTGACCTTCGGGCCTTTCAGGCGCGCCGGCCCCGGCACCGCGGCGACTATCGGCTTCCCGCAACGCGGCTGTCGCCGGCGGAGCGCCTGCCTCAGGCGCGGCCGCCCGCGGCCGCCCGCGAGAGCCTCGGGCAAGGCCGTCAGCTTTGCCCTCACGAAGGCCACTCAGGCAAGCGGCCCTTCCCTCCGGCGGCGGGGGGCGCGGCTTCTTCAGGAGGAGTCCCCCCTCCCGGAGCCGTCCTTGTTTCGCGGGTCCGCCCGCGACCGGACGGCTCCTGCGAAAGTCTCTTACGCGACGTTTTTCCCGCCCCTTGCCGTCCCGGGCGGCGGGCCAAAGGCTTGCACCCCCGGCAAAGGAGGCCGGATGCGCGGCCTCGCGGCGCGCCCTGACCCTCTTGGCCGGGGGGTCCCGCAGGAAAATCCTTGGCGCGCCTCGCCGTAAGGCCGTTGCCCATGCCGACAACGCGAAAAGGGGACGGCCCCTGGGCGTGGCAGTCCCCTTTTCGTTCAAGCGCTTAAGCTATAGGGCATGGAAGTGAAGGGCCCCCGGTGTTCCGCGCATCCCGCCGGCGGGCTACTTCAGCAGGGCCTTGGAGGCCTCGAGCACGAGGCTGTAGACCGGCCCCGGCAGCACGCCCAACAGGATCACCAGAATGCCCAGGGCCAGGGCCCCGGCCTGGCTCAGAACGCCTGCATCGGTCAGGGCGATGGGCCCCGGCAGGGCGCCTGCGGGGGCGCCTTCAGGGAGGGTCCCCCGCGGATCCTCGGTGTACGCGTGCCGGACCAGCGATAGGTAGTAGAAGATGGCTATGGCGGAGTTGACGCAGACGACTATGACCAGCCAGTCGTAGCCGTGGCCCCACAGCGAGGTGATGAGCCAGAGCTTGCCGATGAAGCCCACGGTCGGCGGGAGGCTCACCAGCGAGAAGGCCGCCGCCGCCAGGCACAGGGCCAGGATCGGCGAGCGGGCGGACAGGCCGTTGAGGTCATCGTACTCGAGGTTGCGGCCGTCCTGGGAAACCCGCGCCACCACCCAGAAGCACAAAAGGTTCATGAAGAGGTAGGCCATGGCGTAGAAGGCCGCCGCGGCCAGGCCCTCCGCCGTGCCCGCCACCAGCCCGCACAGGATGTAACCCGCGTGCGCCACCGACGAGAAGCCCAGCATGCGCTTGAGGTCCTTCTGGGCCAGCGCGCACAGGTTCCCGTAAGTGACGGAGACCGCGGCCAGGAGGGCCAGCATGTGGGTTATCTCCAGCCCCGGCTTGAGCAGGGTCGCGAGGCGTATGAGGACTATCACCGCGCCCAGCTTGGGGAGCGTCGCCGCGAAGGCGGCGGTCTCGTTGGAGGCCCCCTGGTAGACATCGGGGCACCAGAAGTGGAAGGGGAACAGCGCGAGCTTGAAGAACAGGCCGCCCAGGAAGCACAGGAGGCCCATCACCGCCAGGGGCGAGTCCGCGACGGACCAGGACTTGGCGGCCAGGGCGCTCACGTAGGTGGTCCCCTGGTCCACGATTATCCAGGACAGGCCGTACAGGGCGATGGCGGTGGCGGCGGCCCCGAAGAGGATGTACTTGAGGCCGGCCTCCGCGGCGCCCCGCGAGCCGGAACGCACGGGAATGAGGATGTACAGCGAGTAGGAGGACAGCTCGAGGGCAAGGTAGATCGTGATCAGCTCAGCGGCCGAGGCCAGTATGGTGAGGCCCCAGGCGGACATGGCCAGGAACAGGAAGTAGTCCACCCTTTTCTTGGCCCGGAGCGTGGGCTGGCGCATGGCGTTGAGGGAGGCGAAGACGAAGCCGGCCGCGATGAGGATCTTGAAGAACTGCGAGAGCCCGTCGATCCTGTAGCTCCCGAAGAACATGAGGGACTCGTGGCGGAAGGTGCAGACCGCCGAGGCCATGGCCAGAAGCCCCAGGATCGGGCACAGGGCCATGGACGTGTCCCCCGAGAACATGATATGCCTTCTCTCCAGCAGGGCCGCGCCGAAGAGATAGAGAACCAGGATGAAAAAGATGGTCTCCGGCCAGATGTCGGAAAAACTGAAGTTGAGCTCAGCCATTGTTCTCGACTCCCTTGACCGCGCTCAGGGAGGCCGCCGGGCCTCCCCCGGCATCAGCCGCGGCTAAGACGTCAGGGGCTTTCAGGGAGCCCGAGGCCCCCGTCGCTCCCCGAACTCCCGGGTCCGGGACGGCAGAGGCTCCCGAGGCAGGAACGCCCGAGGCCCCGGAGGCCGCCGCGCCCGTCACGGCTCCGGCGGAGACCGGCGCGGCCTGCAAGGCTCCGGAGGGGGCCGGCCCGGGCATGGCCGCCAGCGCCGAGTCCAGGCCGGCAGGGAGGGCGGCGGGGGAGGACCGGTCCACTGCGGGAGCGGAGGGGGCCTCCTCGGAGGGCGCGGCCGCCGCGGCGCTCACGAGGCCTTTCCTCGCGTTGAAGCTCGCGAGGTTGTCCTCGATGGCGGGGGTGATGACGTTCAGGAGGCCCGTGGGGGCCAGCCCCAGGTAGACGACCAGGAAGGCCGGGCCGATGAGGTAGACCCACTCCTTCTTTTTGAGATCGTGCCAGGCGGGGCCGGCGACCGAGGTGGGCTCGCCCCAGGCCATCTTGAGCGTCACCTTGAAGATGTACGCGGCGGCGAGCAGGGCGCCCGGAATGCAGACGAGGCCTATGGCGGTCTTGAACTTGAAGGCCGCGGCCAGCACCAGCAGCTCTCCCACGAAGCCGTTGGTGCCGGGGAAGCCGAAGGAGGCGAAGCCGAACAGCCCCCAGAAGAGCATGAAGAAGGGCAGGAACTTGCCGAGGCCGAGGTTCTTGTTGATCTCGCTGCTGTGGCTCCGCTCGTAGATGGCCCCCACCAGGCAGAAGAGTATCCCGGTGATGATCCCGTGGTTGAGCATCTGGAAGATGGCCCCCTGGACCCCTTCCTTGCTGAAGAGGAAGATGCCCAGGGTCACGAACCCCATGTGGGCCACGGACGAGTACGCGATGAGCTTCTTGATGTCCTGCTGCCCCAGGGCCACCAGCCCCCCGTAGAGGATGGAGGCGATGGAGATGGCGATCATGAGCGGCGCGAAGTGTTCGCTGGCCGCCGGGGTCATGGGGAGCGAGAAGCGCAGGAAGCCGTAGGTCCCCATCTTCAAAAGGACCGCCGCCAGGATCACCGACCCGGCCGAGGGCGCCTGGACGTGCGCCGCGGGAAGCCAGGTGTGGAACGGGAACATGGGGACCTTGATGGCGAAAGCCAGGAAGAAGGCCAGGAATACCCAGTACTGGAAGCGGAAGCTGAAGTCGGCCTTCATGAGGTCCGGTATGAAGAAGGTCCCGCTCTGGATCCTCAGGGCCACTATGGCCACGAGAAGCACCGTGGAGCCCGCCAGCGTGTACAGGAAGAACTTGATGGAGGCGTACCTCTTCTCGTCCCCGCCCCAGATGGCGATCATCAGGTACATGGGGATGAGCAGGGCTTCCCAGAACACGTAGAAGAGCACGAGATCGAGCGCCGCGAAGACCCCCACGCACGCCGTCGTCATGAGCAGGAGGCAGACGTGGAACTCCTTGACCCGCTTGCCGATGTAGGTCCAGGAGCAGAGCACGCAGACGGGCAGCGTGAAGATCGACAGCCAGATCATGAGGATGCTGATGCCGTCGACGCCCATGGCGTAGGTGAGCCCCCAGTCCGGCGCCCAGGGCACGTTTTCCAGGAACTGGAAACCCGGCTCGTTCCGGAAGGCCAGAAGCGGGTAGGCCAGGAGGCACTCGATGACGGAGGCGATCAGGGTGGCGATCCGCACCTGGCTGTCCTTGGGCAGGAACGCCACCACGAAGGCGGCGGCCAGCGGCCAGAAGGTCAGCACGGTGAGGACCGGGAAGGGGCTTGTGCCAGTCATATGGTTTTCCAGGCTGAGCGGGTGGTTTTGTCGGCTCTTCCGAAACCGGCGCCCCTGACGGCGCCGGGAAGGCGCCGGAAGGCGCCTGATTGACTTCGGGGCGCCGCAGGGCGCCGCGGAACGGGGGCGCGGAAGGCGCCGGAACGGGGGGGCGTGAACCGCCGGGGAGGCGGGGCTACAGTACCCCGTAGAAGAACAGGGCGAAGACGCCCAGGGCCAGGACGGTCATGAGGCCCAGGTAGTACTGGAGCCTGCCGTTCTGGAAGAGGGCGCCCACGCGCCCCACGCCCCGGGTCCCGTAGGCGGTGTTGTCCACTATGCCGTCTATGACGCCCTTGTCGAAGAACACCGAGCCGAAGGCCGTGCCCATGAGGCCGCGCAGGCCCACGGCGTTCCAGACGTTGGTCCAGATGTTGTCGAACCACGCCATGGGCCGGGAGATCAGGTGGTACAGGGCGAGCCCGATGAGGCGGTAGAACCAGTCGAAGTCCAGGTTGAGGGCCTTGTGCGGGGTGATCACGTGCCGCATCAGGTAGAAGGCGAGGCCGGAGAAGCCCAGGAGCATGGCGGACTGGAGCACGTGCCAGGCGGTCCAGGGAACGTACTCGTGCACCGCCTCGGGGAACGGCAGGTAACGGTAAAGGATCTGCGGGAACACGCCCTGGAGCACGCACAGGACGGCGAGAAGCCCCATGCCGAAGTACATGTTCACCGGGATGGGCTTAAGGCTTCTCTTCCAGTCGGTGGGCTTCCCGCCCCAGAAGGCGAAGTACGGGAGCTTGAGGCCGACCGAGATGAAAGTGCCGACCGCGGCCACCTCGAGGCCCAAGGCCACCCAGGTCTGGTGGGCCTCGGCGGCCCCGAAGATGGTCATGTTCTTGGAGATGAAGCCGTTGAAGATCGGCATGCCGGAGATGGAGAGCGCCGCCACCATGTAGCAGACCATGACCCAGGGGAGCCGGGCGGCCAGGCCCCCCAGCTCGTCGAGCCTCTGGGTGCCTGCGGCGTAAAGGACCGCGCCCGCCCCCATGAAGAGGAGCCCTTTGTAGAGGATATGGGCGTAGGCGTGGGCGGAGGCCCCGTTGACGGCTATGGCCGTCCCGACCCCGATGCCGGCCACCATGTAGCCGACCTGCGAGACTATGTGGTAGCTCAGGATCCTTCTGGCGTTGTTCTCCATGGAGGCGTAAAGGACCCCGTAGACCGCCATCACCGTGCCCGCGATGGCCAGGATCTCCCAGCCGGCGAAGGCGCGGGCCAGGACGTAGACGGCGGTCTTGGTGGTGAAGGCGCACATGAAGACCGAGCCGGTGACCGTGCCCCTGGGGTAGGCGTCAGGGAGCCAGGCGTGGAGGGGGACCACGGCGGCGTTCACGCAGAAGCCGGCCAGGATCAGGAAGTCGTACGGCTGGGCCGAGCCGGGGTCGATGGGGCCGAAGTCGAAGGTGCCCAGGGCCTGGTGGCGCAGGAGGAGCCCGCCCAGGAGCAGGAGCCCGCCCACCGTGTGGTACAGGAAATACCTGAAGGAGGCGAGCACCGACTCCCGGGTGCGGTTGAGCATCACGAGGAAGGTCGAGCCGATGCTCATGAGCTCCCAGAAGACGAACAGGGTCAGGAAGTCGCCCGCGAACACGCACCCGAAGCCGCCCGCGACGTACAGGACGGCCGCGACGTGCTGTCCCTTGTCGTCCACGTGGAGGGAGTACAGGATGCCCGCCAGGCTCATGACGGCGAAGACCTGGGCGAAGATCAGGGAGAGGCGGTCCACGTGCCCCAGCTTCAGGGTCTGGCCCAGCCAGCTCAGCGTCAGGTAGTCGCCCGGCTGGTTGGTGAAGGCCGCGTAGATGGCGGCCAGCGGGGCTATGAGGAGCAGCCACTTCCAGCGGCGCCTGCCGGGCAGGAACGGAAGGGCCACGGCGGTCATCAGGAAGGCTATGGCAGGGTGGAAGAAGCTAGAGGTCCCCATAATGGTCCTCCGTCCTCTTGATGAGCGGCTGGATGATCTTCTTCACGAGCAGCACCATCGCGACCCCGACCGCGAGCCCGAAGGCCGGCCAGAAGAAGCGGTAGCGGTCCAGCCCGAAGTGGGGCTCGTGGTTGGTGATGAAGACGTTCAGCAGGGCCGCGAGGGCGAGCGCCGCGAAAAAGACGATGCGCCAGGCCCGTATCTTTTCAGGGGAGAGCTGGGAGGCGAGAAAGCGCCCCAGGGCCCCCGGCTGTCCCTGGCCGTCCGGCGTGTTGTCCGGCATGTTGTCCACCCTAATAGTTGCCGAAGGCTTTGATGAAGTTCAGGAAGATCCCGGGGAACAGGCCCAGGATCACGGAGACGACCGAGGTGAATACCAGCGGCACCACCATGGACAGCGGGGCCTCGCGGTACTGCTCCATGTTCGCCCCTGGCTCCGGCGCGAGGAAGAAGGCCCGGTAGAAGATGGGCACGAAGTAGCCGGCGTTGAGCGCGGTGGAGAGAAGAAGCGCGACCAGCAGCACGTACTGGGTCTGGTCCACGGCCCCGTTGACCAGGTACCACTTGGACACGAACCCGCAGACCGGAGGCATGCCGATCATGGACAGGGAAGCTATGCCGAAGGCCCCGAAGGTCCAGGGCATCCTCCTTCCCAGCCCGTTCATCTTGGCTATGGACTTCAGGTGGCTCGCGACGTAGATGGCCCCGGCCCCGAAGAAGAGCGTGATCTTGGAGAACGCGTGGTGGCCGATGTGCATCAGCCCTCCCTGGACGGCCTCCGGGGCCACCAGGGCCACCCCGATGATCACGTAGGAGAGCTGGCTCACCGTGGAATAGGCGAGCCGGGCCTTGATGTCGTCCTTGGTCAGCGCGATGAGGGAGGCCGCCACTATGGTGAAGGCCGCGAGGTAAGCCGTGGGGAGCGAGAGCCCCAGCTGGGACATGGGCTCGGTGCCGAACCCCGAGAGGATGATCCGCGAGACCGAGTACACTCCCGCCTTGACCACCGCCACCGCGTGCAGCAGGGCGGAGACGGGGGTGGGCGCCACCATGGCGGAGGGAAGCCAGTTGTGGAACGGCATGAGGGCCGCTTTGGCGAGGCCCGCGATGAAGAGCACGTAAGTGAGCCGCACGAGGTTGGGATGCTCGGCGATGACCTGGGCGGGGAAGATCCCGTGGACCGCGTCCCCGATGGGGAACTCCAGGGTGCCCGCCAGCACGTAGGTGAGGATCATGGCGGGGAGCAGGAACAGCTTGGAGGTGCCGACCAGGTAGACCAGGTACTTCCGGCCGCCCTCGAAGCCCTCCTCGTCCTGGTGGTGGAAGACCAGGGGGTACGTGAAGACCGAGATGATCTCGTAGAAGAGGTACAGGGTCACCACGTTGGCGGCGGTGGCCACGCCCACGGCCCCGAAGATGGCGACCGCGAAGCAGGCGTAGTACCGGGTCTGCGCGTGCTCCTTGAGGCTGCGCATGTAGCCGATGTTATAGCTGGTGGCGAAGATCCACAGGAAGGGCGCGATGAAGGCGAAGATGAAGGAAAGCCCGTCCACCATGAAGGAGATGGTCACTCCGGGAAGCAGGGTGAACAGCTTGTAATGGAGGATCTGCCCCGCCAGGACCTGCGGCGCGAAGCTGAAGACGGAGAGGGCGGTGACTATGGCCGCGGCGAAGGAGACCGCCTCCCGCCTGTTCTGGTTCCTGCCCAGGGCGATGATGAGGAAGGGCGCGACCAGGGTCGCCGCCAGCGGCACCAGTATCTTGCTTGTTTCTACGACCATGGCCCCCTACCTCAATATGGAGACGTCCCGGACGGTCACTTTTCCGAAACGCCGGTGGGCCACGAGGATCATGGCCAGGATGAGGGTGGCCTCGGCGGCCGCCAGCCCCATCACGAAGAGGGCCGCGAGCTGGCCCAGAGCGCTGTCCGCGGCGGGCACCGACTGGCAGGCCGCCACTATGGAAAGCCCCGCCCCGTTGAGCATGAGCTCGACCGAGATGAGCATGCCCACCAGGGTCCTGCGGGTGATGAGACCGGCCAGGCCCAGGGCCAGGAGCAGAAGGGCCGCGAGCAGGAAGAAGGTGAGCGTCGTCATTGGTCGTCACCGCTCCTCTTCGGGGAGTAGCCGCGGAAGGCCAGGTACACGGCCCCGGCCATGGCCACGAGAAGGATAATGGAGATTAGCTCGAAAGGCAGCACGTAAGAGCTCAGGAGGCCGGCCCCCAGCTTGCCGCTCGGAACCGTCTGCGGGGTCTCTACCTGCACCTTGCCCGCGTACATGACGATCAGCGGCCCGGCCACGGCCAGGGGGGCCAGGAAGGCCAGCAGGCCGTAGAACAGGGATCCCAGCGAGGGGAGGCGCGACTCCTCCCCCCCGTCCGTGTTCCGGGTGAGCATCACGGCGAAGAAGATGAGCACGCAGATGGCCCCCACGTAGATGAGCAGCTGCATGAAAGCCAAAAACGGGCTGGCCAGGAGCAGGTACATGCCCGCCACCCCGAGGAAGGTGAGCACCAGGCCCAGCATGGCCCTGATGAGGTTCCTCGACAGGATGGCCCCCAGGCCGCCCGAGAGGATCAGAATCACGTAGAACGCGAAGGCGAGGTAGGCCGCCCACTCGTCCCCGGGCAGGTACTCGGAGAGCCACTCCTGCAGCGCCCGGATCGGGGACGCCACGTAGTCAAGCACCGTCTGGATGATGCTGGAGGTTTCCTGCTGCATGGATCAGCCCTCCCCCTTTCCGGCCGCGGGCTCGGGGCCCCCGGCATCTTGCGCGCGCGGGGCGGCGGCAGGCTTGTCCGCGGCGGCCTCCGGCAGGGCCTTGGGCTTCAGGGGCCCTGCGGCGACCCGTTTTTGCAGATCCGCCAGAAGGTCCAGCACCAGCTCCTCCCTGGTGACCGAGACGAGGTACAGCCGGTGGGAGAAGTCTATGGCGGCGGTAGGGCACACCTCGACGCAGGCCCCGCACAGGCAGCACAGCGTGTAGTCGTAAAGCCAGGTCGAGGGGCTCTTGCCTTCCTTGCCCTTGACGATCGTGATGCAGTTGCCGGGGCATCCCTTGGCGCACATCTGGCAGGAGATGCAGCGGGTCTTGGACTCGTCGTCCTTGCCCCGGGTGAGCTCGAGGGGCCCGCGGTAGGCGGCCAGATCCTCCGGGTCCACCGTCTGCCTGGGGTAGTGGACGGTCTTCGTCGGCTGGAAGAAGTAGCGGCCCGTGACCCACATGCCCACGAGTAGGCTGTAGAGGCCTTTGAGGTTGTCCCAGATGGCGGATATCATTTTGCTGTCTCTGCGGCCGCGCATGCCTGCGGCCTTTGAGGGGCTTCGCGCCCGCGCGAAAGCGGGGCCGCGACGGCGGCCCCCGGCGGCCGGTCAGACGATCTTGATGACGACCGCGGTTATCCAGAGGTTAAGGATGCTCAAGGGCAGGAGCCACTTCCAGTTGATGTTCAGGAGCTGGTCGAACCTCACGCGCGGGAATGTCCAGCGGATCCACACGATGAACCACATGACGGCGTAGGCCTTGATGAAGGTCCACCAGAAGCCGTCCAGGATCGGGCCCTTGTAGCCGCCCAGGAAGAAGGTGGCGCACACGAAGCTCACGAGAAGCATGTTGGCGTACTCGGCCAGGAAGAAGAGCGCGAAGCCCATGCCGGAGTACTCGGTGTGGAAGCCCGCCGTGAGCTCTGACTCCCCTTCGGGGAGATCGAAGGGGGCGCGGTTGGTCTCGGCCACCAGGGTCACGAGGTAAATGAAGAAGGCGATCGGCTGGCACAGGAAGTTCCAGCGCCAGGGGGCCGACCCCTGGGCCTCCACTATCTCCGAGAGGTTCATGGATCCGGTCTGGAAGACCACCGCCAGCAGGGCCAGGATCATCGGGATCTCGTAGGCCACCCCCTGGGACACAGCCCGGCCCGCGCCGAGGATCCCGTACTTGTTGTTGGAGGCGTAGCCGGCGAGCAGGTTGGCCAGAAGCCCGAAGCCCGCGAAGGCGAGGATCAGGACCACCCCGTCGGGGACCTTCAGGGTCGTGAGGAAAGGCCCGAAGGGTATGGGTATGAAAAGCGCCAGGACCGGGAGGAAGGCAAGGACCGGGGCCAGGAAGTACAGGAAGAAGTCCACGTTCGCGGGGACGAAGAGTTCCTTGGCCAAGAGCTTCATGGCGTCGCAGGCGGCCTGGATGGTCCCCCAGGGGCCCACCTCGTAGGGGCCGGGCCGGCGCTGGATGAAGCCCGAGCCCTTCCGCTCCACGTAGACCATGACCAGGGCGTTCACGACCATCAGGGCTATGACGAGCAGGCAGGCCACGATGATCGTCACCAGGCTCAGGATGCTTATGCCGGAGATTTCCATAAAGTCCCCCGTGTGAAGGGAGTCGCGGGAACGGCCCCGCGCGGCCGGCCGGAGGGCGCCGCGGGAGGCGAAAAGGCCTGCCTTGCGCCGGAAGGGCCCGGACGGAGGCGGGCGGGCAGGCCCGGGAGGGCCCTTAGCGGTCGATCTCGGGGATGACCAGGTCCAGGCTCCCCAGGATGGCGATGGCGTCGGCCAATATCGTGCCCTGGGCCGCCTCGGCGAAGACGGAGAGGTTGGAAAAGCCGGGGGCGCGCAGCTTGACCCGGTAGGGGCTTTTCCCGCCGTCGCTGATCACGTGCACGCAGATCTCGCCCCGGGCCCCTTCAACCGAGTAGACGCTCTCGCCGGGGGGGAGCTTCCAGGCGGGCTTGGGGGCCTTGTCGACGATGATCTTGCCGGGCGGGATCCGCTCGACCGCCTGCTCGACTATCTTCAGGGACTCGGAGATCTCCTCCATGCGCACCCAGTAGCGGCCGAAGTTGTCGTTGACGGGGGAGACCGGGATGTTGTAGTCGAATCTGTCGTAAATGCCGTAGGGGACGGACTTGCGCACGTCCCTGGGCACCCCGGCCGCCCTGACGAGCGGGCCCGTGGCCCCGTACCTCAGGCACAGGTCGGCGTCCATGGGGCCGATGCCCTCGAGGCGCCTGCGCAGGATGACGTTGTCGGTCACGAGGGCCTTGTACATCTTCAGGCGCTCGCGCATGAGCGGGATGAACTCCCTGATGAGGCTGAAGAAGCGATCGTCCCCGTCCGCGCCCACGCCGCCGAAGCGGAAGTAGTTCATGGTGAGGCGCGAACCCGTCACCCTCTGAAGGATGTCGCAGATCCACTCGCGGTCGTCGAAGGCGTAAAGGATGGGCGTGAAGGCCCCGAGGTCCAGCACGAAGGCGCCCCACCACACGAGGTGCGAGGCGATGCGGTTAAGCTCGGCCGCGATGACTCTCAGGTACTCGGCCCGCTCCGGCGGCTCGATGCCCGCCAGCTGCTCGCAGGCGGCGGTGTATGCCCAGTTCCAGCCGATGGCGTTGAGGTAGTCCACGCGGCCCATGTTGGGCAGGAACCCGTAGGCCGTCTTGTGCTCCGCCATCTTCTCGTGGGAGCGGTGGAGGTACCCCAGGATCGGCTCGGAACGCAGCACGTACTCCCCGTAGAGCTCGACGATGACCCGCAGGACCCCGTGGGTGGAGGGGTGCTGCGGCCCCAGGTTGAGGATCACGTTCCCGGCCTGGGCCTTCTTGGCGAAATTGTTGGAGAAGAAGTCCCCCATGTAGGTCCCGGGCTCGTCCAGGACCGCGAAGGGGTTGAGGAAGGTGAAATTGCTCATTTGCCGCCCTCCTTCCCGCCATCGGCAGGCTTGTCGGCGGCGGGCTTGGCCTCGGCGGCCGACTTGTCGGCGGCGGGCTTGGCCTCGGCGGCCGGCTTGTCGGCGGGTTTGGCCTCGGCGGCCGGCTTGGCCTCGGCGGCCGGCTTGTCGGCGGGCTTGGCCTCGGCGACCGGCTTGTCGGCGGGCTTGGCCTCGGCGGCGGGCTTGTCAGCGGGCTTGGCCGCTGGCTTGGCCTCTGCGGCGGGCTTGGCCGGTTCCGGGGCCAGCTCCCAGCCGGCGACGGCCCATTCGGCCTCGCCCAGGAAGCCCAGCTTCCGGATGGAGGCGATGGCCTCCTGGCTCTTGGGGTGGGGAGGCGGTATGGGATCGTCTCCGGGGAACAGGATCGGCACGAGGTTGGGGTTGCCCTCGAAGATGACCCCGTAGAAGTCGTAGGATTCCCGCTCGTGCCACTCGGCCCCCTGGAAGATGTGGGCGATGGAGGGCACCCTGGGGTCCTTCCTGTCGCCCGCGAGCACCCTGAGGGCCAGCCTCTTGTGTTCCGTGAAGGAGTCGAACACGTAGGTCACGAGGAACCCTTCGGAGAAGTCCGCGGTCGTGATGAACAGGAGAGAGAATCCTTCGGAGTACAGCCTCTCGGCCGCTTTGATCAAAGACTCCGGCGGCAGGTGCGCGGAAAGCTCGAGCCCGGTCCGTTTGTAGTCAGGCCGCGTGACGGCCAGGGCCCCGGCCTCCCGGAAGGCCTCGCTCCAGGCGTCCGTCGTCATCATGAGACTATCTCCTCGGGCTTGGGCCAGAAGCGGACGCCGGTGATGAGCTCCTGGACCTTGAAGAAGCCCTCCTGGTAAGCCTCGGGGCGCGGGGGGCAGCCAGGCACGTAGACGTCCACGGGGATGATCTTGTCCACGCCCATCACCACCCCGTACTGCTCCTTAAAGTTGAAGGGCCCTCCGGATATGGCGCAGTTGCCGATGGCGATGACCCACTTGGGCGCGGGCATCTGCTCGTAGAGCCGCACCACGGTGGGGGCCATCTTCTTCGTGACGGTGCCGGAGACCATCATGACGTCGGCCTGGCGCGCGGACGGGCGGAACACCTCGGCCCCGAAGCGGGCGATGTCGAAGCGGGCCATGGACATGGCCATCATCTCGATGGCGCAGCAGGCCAGACCGAAGGTGATCGGCCACAGGGACATGGCCCTGTTCACGTCGAAAAAGAAGTTGACGGGCCTCAGGTTGATGAGAGGCGGCTTGACCCAGTTCTGGGTGCGGGCCGGCTCGGGCAGGGCTGGGGCTCCCGGCGCGGAGGTCAGGCTGGTATTCTTTTCGGCCACGTGAAAACCCCTTTGGCAATGAAGTAGATGACGGCCAGGATCACGAAGAACAGGAAGTAGCTCAGCTCCACCAGGGGGAAGAGCCCGCCCGCGGCCCGGTAAGCCACGCCCACCGGAAAGAGGTACAGGACGTCCACGTCGAAGGCGATGAAGATGAGGGCGTATATGTGGTAGTTGAAGGCGTAGTGGTCCCAGGCCTTCCCGTGGGGCGGCACGCCGCACTCGTAAGGCATGCGGTAGTCGCCGCCCCCGGAGCGCGGGGCGATCAGCGCGGCGATCACGAGCGGCGAGCCCGCGAAGATCGCGGCCGCGACCAGGAACACGATCAAAGCCAGATGCAGGGAGTCGAATACCATGCTGTCACCCTGTAGTCTCGCGGCCCGCGGCCGGCCTCCGGGGCGCGCCGCGCGCCTTTGGCCTCCGGCGGGCGCCAAGCCCCCTGGCCCTCCCGCGCCTCCCTGCGGGAGAGGCGTTACTGGCTGGGCGCGGGGCTGAAGGCAAGGATATGAACTTGTACCCTTTGCAGACTGTAGACTTTAATTCAAAAGCACAAATTCTGTCAAGCATTTTTCTAGACACTGGAGGGGGGCCGGGCTGCCTTCCCGCGGCCGTCCCGTGACCTGCGGGAGCCCTTCCCTTTTCCGTTGCAGGTGCCAGGCCGGGTCCTGAAGCCTCGCCTCTCCCGCGACCGCCGGCCGCGGCGGGGCTTTGCGGCGCCTGACGCCGTCCTCGCGCCACGTCTCGGGCGTGGGGAGGATTTCCCGTGCCGCGCCACGGCCCTCCGGAGCCTCACCGCTTGGGGCTGCGGCCTCGGGCTCGGCTTCCCGGCCGGGGAAGGCCTCCCGCAAGTCAGCAACGACAAGTTCCGGGATTCAGGGTTCCCCGGTCAGAAGTTCCAAGCCTAAATTCCGAAGTTCAGCGTTTCAATGTCTCGAGTTCCAAGCGACCTAGCCCAAGGCCCAAGAACCAGGTCCCAGGTTCCAGGTTCAAAACTCCAAGTAATGCGCTTCGGGCTTCTTCGGCAGGCGGCCGGTGGGCTGTTGGGTTCCAGGGTTCACTGCGCCTGCCGTCTGGGTCCGCTGGTCAGTCGTTCCCGGTTTCAGGGTTCAGGGGTTACGGTTCCGGAACTCGAAAGCGGGCTCGGGATCGAAGGACTAATCCGAGGCTCACGCTCAGGGCTCGGCGATCCTGGAAACTTTCCGCAGAAACCAAAGGCTCTTTTCTCCGCGCCTCGAAAATAACACCTTTGAGGATAAGGATGCGCTCACCAAATTCCGCAGGCACGGCCGCTTCGCGCCCCTCCTGCCAGCAAAGCCATGGCCGCCGCGGCTTTCCTTGCTCAGGGCCGGTGCCGCGCGGCGGCGGCCGGGGCGGGAAGGAACTGCCGCAAGCGAATTTTCCGCCGAATTTTCCCGCCTCGGGCCGCCGATCCGCCCTTTTCCTAGCCCGGGTTGCCCTTCGTCGGCTCCCAGCCAATTAATATAGTTCACTTTTAATAAATAATATGAATATATTAGGATCCATCGGTTGAGGATTTTTCTGATCCACGGAGAGCAGGAAACGGGTTTTTTTTTACCATTTTTCAGAGCCATGAAGTTAGCGAGGGTGGGAACAAAATCATAACATATTGAAATCACGTTAAAAATACCCAAAACCTGCCTCGTCAAAGATTCAGCCTGCGCTATTGCAATTGAGAATCAGTTATCTTAAAATCCCGAACACAGGAAAAAAGCCGCGGGGGCAGGGCCCGTCCCCGCCGGACCCCGGGCCGGGACTTCCGGCCCCCAAAGTCAAAAACCCAAGGAGTCTTTGCGTATGGCGAATATCTACATAGTTTACGGATCCACCACCGGCAACACCGAATGGGTGGCGGGCCAGATCGAGACCCAGCTCAAGGCCGCAGGCCACACGGTCAGCAAAGCCAAGGCCGGCGATGTCAATGCCGACGGCCTGTGCGCCGGCAAGGACCTCGTGCTCTTCGGCTGCTCCACCTGGGGCGATGAGGAGATAGAGCTCCAGGAGGACTTCATCCCCCTCTTCGAGGCTTTCGACAAGATAGGGGCCAAGGGGGTCAAGACGGCGGTCTTCGGCTGCGGGGACGAAGACTACACCTACTTCTGCGGGGCGGTGGACGCCATCACCGACAAGCTCAACGAACTCGGGGCCACGGTCGTGGGCGGCAAGCTCAAGATCAACGGCGACCCCGACGGAGCCAAGGACGACATCAAGAGCTGGGGCGAGGCTGTCCTCTCCGCAGTCTAAGGCGGTCCCGGCAGCGATCCCTTGGCCGGCCCTGCCCGGCCTGGGGCCTCTCGGGGGCCCCGGCCGGGGATGGCCTTCCCGAGGCGGACCAGGGCTTGCCGATGCGTGCCGGGGATTCCCCCTCCGCCTCCTCCGCCCGCCTTAGCCTTCCGCAGACCACGCCCTTGCCGGGAGCCTTCCCCGCAGGCGGCGGGCAATTCGGGGGCCGGGCTTTACAAGCTCCCCCCGGCGGCTTTAATATTGATCCCTAATCGCCTTTTCCCCCGGCCGCGGACGCCCCAGGGCGCCTGCGGCGCCCGGAGAAGCCCTGCGGGCCGCCTCCGGGAGGGACCCCGGCCGCTTTTCCGAGCCGGAAGGCGCCCCCGCCTAGACGGGGACAGGGCCGTAACCGACCCCGCAGGAGCCGGAAACGCCATGACCGAAACCGAATCCGCCCTGAGCAGAATGTTCTCCAACGTGTGGCCCCACCTCGGCGAGCGCGAGCGCAGGCTCGTGGCCGCAGGGGAAGCCAAGCGCATCGGCCGCCGCGGCATCTCCATGGTCAGCCGCGCCTGCGGCCTGTCCCGGGTCACCATCACCAAGGGCATCAAGGAGCTTGACGAGGCTCCGCTCGAGCCCGGCAAGACCCGCCGCGCCGGGGCCGGCAGGCCCAGAGTCGAGCGCGCCGACCCCGGCATCTGGGCCTCCCTGGAGGACCTCATGCGGGAGACCGTCCGCGGGGAAGCCTCCCCTCCCCTCATCTGGACCTGCAAGAGCACTCGCTGCCTCGCCCAGGAGCTCACGGCCTCGCACCACAGGATCAGCCACGAGAAGGTGGCCCAGATCCTCCGCAAGAACGGCTACAACCTCAT